>VXRE01000007.1 GCA_009838635.1 Acidimicrobiia bacterium
TGACGAAGGCGTGCCCGCAGCGGCACGTTGAGGAAGCGGAACGCAGCGACGGGACACCGATGACCGCCAGAACACACCAAGCTGTTTCGCAGACAGACCACTTTCGCGTCTGTCTGTGGAATGGCGGTGTGGTATGGCGTCGGCAGCGGTGTTCCTCGCAAGGCCCGCTGACGAAGGCGTGCCCGCAGCGGCACGTTGAGGAAGCGGAACGCAGCGACGGGACACCGATGACCGCCAGAACACACCAAGCTGTTTCTCAGACAGACCACTAGTCGTCCTCCAGGATGGCGGCCGCTATGGACAGGTAGGCGCCGGGGTCCAGATCCTCGGCCCGCTCGGTGGGATCGACCCCGGTGCGGGGCAGTATCTCCTCCGGTGGAACCGGGAGCACGCCCCGCAGTGACGAGCGGACCATCTTGCGCCGCTTCCGGAACGCAGCGGCAGCAACCCGCACCGCCAGCCGCCGCTGGGGTTCGGGCGGCGCGACACGCAGGATGGACACCGCCGCCGAGTCCACGTTGGGCGCCGGCAGGAACACTTGGGGAGGAATGCGGAACTCCAACCGGGCCTGCCCGTACAGGGCGGTTATCACACTGGGCAGTCCATAGACCTTGGATCCGGGACCCGCGATGAGCCTCTCCGCGACCTCTCGCTGGGCCACGACCACGCACCTTGCCAGACCGGCCGCCTCCTGCAAGAGCTCGAGGAGAATCGAAGTACCCACCTGGTAGGGAAGGTTGGACACCAGCACCCAGTCGGTTCCTGCGCCGAACTCCTTCATGTCCAGAAGGGTCGCGTCCTGGAACCGCAGGTCCACGTCGAGGCCCGCCAGGCTCTCCTCCAGGACCGGCCGGAGCCTCTCGTCTACCTCGTAGGCCGTCACCCCGAATCCTGCTTCCACGAGCGCCCGCGTGATCGTACCGGTACCGGGTCCGACCTCGAGGGCTCTGGACCGCGCCGGGTCACCGGCTAGGTCAACCATCTTGGCGACCAGGTTGCGATCGGCCAGAAAGTGCTGCCCGAGCCCCCGGCGAGGCGTTACGGCATGCCGCCGCAACAGGGCCCTGATCTCGGAACGGGTCTGGCTCACAGGTCGAAGACACCGATCGCGTGCTCGGTGGTCAACCGGGCAACCTCTGTCGCCTCCATCCCCCATATCCGTGCCAGGGCTTCACCTGTCAGGTTGACATAGCGGGGCTCGTTGGGGCCTCGCCGGTGGGGCTCCGGAGCCAGGTAAGGCGAGTCGGTCTCCACCACTACCCGTTCAGGAGGGATGACCGCGGCTCCCCGCCGGATCGTATCGCCCGTCTCGTAGGTGACCGGTCCGGCAAACGAGAAAGTGACGCCCATCTCGAGGAACCGCTTGGACCACTTCGGCCCGCCGGTCCAGCAATGAAGCACCACCCACGGACCGGCCCCGTGCTGTTCGAGGACCTCGTAGATCTGTCGAAACGCGTCCCGGCAGTGAACGATCAGCGGCTTGGCCAGCTGCACCGCTATACGGTGATGCTCCAGAAAGCTCTCCAGCTGCGCCTCGGGCGGCGACAGGTTGCGGTAGAAGTCCAGGCCGGTCTCGCCGATGGCTACCGCTCCCTCCATGAGCGGCAGGAGCCCGTCCCGTTCGGTGTTCCAGCGATCGGCCTCGTGCGGGTGCAACCCGGCGGCGTAGTAGGCCCGCCCGGGTGCGCCTCGAGCGATGTCACGGGCCGCCACGCTCGACGCTACGTCCACCCCGGGCACCACCACGTGCCTCACATGTCCGGCCCGGTTGAGGAGGATGGCGGGGTCACGGGTGTCCATCTGGAGATGGCAGTGCGTGTCAACCCATTCGACCATGGCGCGAGGGTAGCGACGGGCCGCAGGCCGCCGGATACCTCGAACCTGAGGATCAGAGCGTCACAAACGGTGCGCTGTTCCTCAGGTTCAGGGCGCCATAGATGGTGCTGTGTGCATCAGGTTCAGGTGCTGTCGTGTTCTTGAGGCACAGGGCGTCACGGGTGGTGCGGTGTTCCTCAGGTTCAGGGCGCCATAGATGGTGCTGTGTGCATCAGGTTCAGGTGCTGTCGTGTTCTTGAGGCACAGGGCGTCACGGGTGGTGCGGTGTTCCTCAGGTTCAGGGCGCCATAGATGGTGCCCTGTGCCCAAAGTTCGAAAAGTCGCGAAAACCGGTGCTCCGCACCGGGCCCTCCCCCGCCACCACCTGTCCTGGCTTGGAGCGTGGTCGGCCATGCCCGGCCGGCTGCCGGGTGGCATGACGGTTCGCTCCACGAAGCCTTGTTTGTTCCCTCCGGGCCGGCCGAGTCGATCGATGAGAGCCTTCGGACCGGTGTAGGTGCTTGGCGACAGGCAACGTATAGCGGCGGTGTGACACTTCCGACCCCTCCTGGCGAGAACGCGAGAATCTCGCCCGTCTCAGGGATGGGCCTGCAGGGCGGCGCCACCGATCGGTCGTAGAGCGGGGACACAAGCCTGCCTGGAAGGCCGGCAACGTCCGGTCGTTCCCGATCCGCCTGATGCCAAGCCGGGTCAGTCCTGCCGGAGCACTGCCTCGTAGAGGGTCCGCCGCGCCATTCCCAGCCCGTCCGCTACCCGACGCACCGCCTCGGACATGGGCTCCCCCGCTTGGATCCGGGTGTTGATCTCCCCGACCGCCCTCTCGATGGGAGGGACACGGCCCGGGCTTCCCTGCACCACCAGCGTGAACTCTCCGAGTGGCCTCCTGCGGCTCCACTCCTCCACGGCCCCTCCGAGGGTGCCCGACCACACCTCTTCGTGTGCCTTGGTCAGCTCCCGGGATACCGTGATGCGACGGTCGTCGCCCAGTGCTGCGGCCAGGGCGGACAGGTCCTGCACCACCCGGGCCGTGGCGGAGAACAGCACGATGGTGCGGACCTCGGCCACCAGCGCAGCCAGGTGCGCGGAGCGCTCCTTGCCCCTGCGAGGCAGGAACCCTTCGAACACGAACCGCTCGGACGGGAGCCCGGACACGGCCAGCGCGGCCACCACCGCGCTCGGACCCGGGATGACCGACACCTCGGCCCCCACCTGCCGGGCGATGCGAACCGCGGAGAGTCCTGGATCGGCGACCGCCGGGGTCCCGGCGTCCGAGATCAGCGCCACCGACGCGCCCCCCTCGAGGAGTTGCGCCAGCCGGCCGGACCGGTCGGCCTCGTTGCCGGCGTGGTACGACTCGGGACGGGTTTCGACTCCCAGGTGGTCCAGCAGGACCCGGGCCCGGCGGGTGTCCTCCGACAGGACGACGTCAGCCTCGGCCAGCGCAGCAGCCAGCCGCGGCGAGGCGTCGCCGAGATGGCCGATCGGCGTGGCGCACAGGACCAGTCGGCCGGTCATGGACAGCTGCTCATGCGAGGTTGACCCCGAGTTGGGCGGCGATCTGGCGTCCCACCTCGGTATCCGAAGCAACCACCCAGGTGATCACACCCACATCCCAGGAGATCATGGCATAGTCGGCGCCTTCCCACTCGGTGGCGGTGTCCACCACCCGCGAGGCGCCCACATCCATCCCCGACCTGATCAGGTCCCGGACGGCGGCGTTCACCTCCGACTCGTCCACGAACGAGTCGGCCGCCAGCCGCACTGCGAAGGCGAGCTTCCCGGAGGCCGGGGCCCAGAGAAGCTGGTAGCGGTCCCCACCCCATCCCTCGGCGGCTCGGGCGGCGCTGACCGGGTCGCTGTGATGAGCCAGCAGACCGAGCCAGCGCAACTCGCCCCATGTTCCCTCATCGACCACCTCGTACCCGCTCACCACCAGCCCGAACGGATCCACCTCCATCGCGGGCTCCAGGACCTTGTAGCGATCCGGGTGGAGAACCTGCTCCGTGGTCTCGGGCGGGCGGTCGAGGGCCTGATCGAGTGCGGTGAAACCGCCCTGCCGGTAGAGGTCGATCACCAGCGAGGCACCGGCCCGGGTTGGGAAGCGAGTCGTCTCCAGCAAGAGCCGCGGGGCCTCCTCCGGAGAGGGTACGGAACCGTCCCCCGGGCCATCGACTTCCGCCAATTGGCGCGCTTGGTCAGCGAGGAGTGCTCGCCGCTCCGGCGGCAACGACTCCATATACAACGTCTGGACCAGGATCGCCTCGCCCTCCAGCAAGGCGCGGTGGGCGGCCGAGCGATCCACGTCGCCCCCTCCCGCCTCGACAAGGGCTTCCAACAGGGATGGATGGCGGTGGTGGGACAAGGCCTTGGTCAACTCTCCGACCAGCACCAGGCTCTGGTAGTCGTCCAGCGGGAGCAGATGTTCGGGGATCAGCACCTCCCCCTCGACCGGGTCGTAGAAGGAACTGGGCGGCGCGTTCTCGTCTCGGGCGTAGAAGGCCGCCAGGTCGGTGCCCGGGGACACCATTCCCAGCAGTTCGAAGAAGGCCGGCAGGTAGTCCATCCCGCCAACGCCGAAGCCGGCGCGGTCGACTGCCAGGTGCCGGACCGCGTACTCCTCGAGGGTGATGGTCTCCACCCAGGGTCGCACATCGAAGGACCTGCCCCTGAGGGCTTCGACAGTGGCGACCAGTCCTTCTATATGAGCAACCTGATCGGCGGGAATCGCCCAGGGAGCCAGAGTGGTGGTGGTCGTCGTGGGGATGGTGGTGGTCGTGGTGGACGTAGCGGGGCTGGTCGAGGTGGTGGTGGCCGGGGGGAGGATAGTCGTCGAGGAT
>VXRE01000126.1 GCA_009838635.1 Acidimicrobiia bacterium
CCGGGCCCGCGGGGGGCGTTTTTCGCGTTCTCCCAACCACCCCGCACCAAACGACTCCGCACCCAACCACCCAGCACCCCCCCACAACGACCCAGCGCCCTTCCGGGAGGTGGGTCGTGAGCCGGCTGGCGGTCCGCAAGACCCACAAGCTGTACATCGACGGGGACTTCCCCCGCTCCGAGTCGGGACGGACCTTCCCCGCGCTCGACCACAAGGGTGAGGTGGTCGCCCGGGTGGCCGCCGGCACCCGCAAGGACCTGCGGATGGCGGTCCGGGCCGCCCGCCGCGCCCAACCCGGCTGGGCCGCCCGCACCGGCTACAACCGGGGCCAGATCCTCTACCGGATCGCCGAGATGGTCGAGGACCGGGCCGAGGCCTTCGGGGCGGCCGTAAGACTCACCGGCGTCAGCGCCTCCAAGGCCCGCAAGGAGGTCGCCCAGGCCGTCGACCGGCTGGTCTGGTACGCCGGGTGGGCCGACAAGTTCGCCCAGGTGATGGGGAACCTCAACCCGGTGTCCGGACCGTTCTTCAACATCTCCACACCCGAGCCCACCGGCGTGGTGGGGATCATCGCCGCCGAGCCGTCCCCGCTGCTCGGCCTGGTCTCACGCATCGCGCCGGTGATCGTGTCCGGCAACACCGCCGTGGTGCTGGCCTCCGAGCGTTGGCCCACGCCCTCCGTCACGCTGGCCGAGGCGATGGCCACCGCCGACGTCCCCGGAGGGGTGGTCAACATCCTCACCGGCCCCAAAAAGGCCATGGTCCCCTACCTGGCCTCCCACCTGGACGTCAACGCCATCGACGCGTTCGGCGCCGAGCCCGCCATGATGCACGACATCGAGCAGGAGGCGGCCGCCGGCGTCAAGCGGGTGGTGCGCCCGCCCGGGGGCGAGATCGACTGGGCCGGGGCGCAGAGCCCCTACGCCATAGCCGCCTTCACCGAGATCAAGACCGTCTGGCACCCCAAGGGCCTATAGCTGGTCTCTGGTTTCTGGTTGCTGGTTGCTAGTTAGTACGAGAGTGATAAAGATACTTATCGTTCTGATCATATAGCAGCCATGCGGTTCTCTAGATTAACCCCCTGTTGATGGGTAGACACCTGCTATGCGCTATTGCGCGACGTGGCGGTGGCTTCTAGCATTGATAGGGAAGGGAGCGGCTAATGGATCCGCAGCTAGTTGACCTTGGAGTCTCTCTTGGAGGCTCCGCCGCCATCCTTGGCTACCTCTGGTGGGCCATGGCCGGGTTGAAGAGGGACGTGACGGAGTTGAGGACGGATATGGCGGTGGTGAAGACGGATGTGGCCGGTTTGAAGACGGATATGGTCGTGGTGAAGGCGGACGTGGCCGGGCTGAAGGTGGATGTGGCGGGGTTGAAGGAGGACCAGGCGAGCTTGCAGAAAGATGTGGTCGACTTGAAGGGGAGCCAGGCTCGGATGGGCGACACCCTCCTCCAGGTAGTGGGCGATCTCGGCGTGGTCAAGGGCGAGTTGAGGATCGCCCCCAGGGAGAAGGCTGCGGCAGGCGGTTCGTAGGCCGTGCCGGCTGCCGGATTCCCAGCTCGTTCCCTTCCTCGTAGCCCCGAGGGCTCCCGCCGCCTACACATCTATATATACGCGCAGGAACCGCCCCGCCGGGCGCGTCCCTAGGCGGCCGCCGGCCACCGATCCGTAACCGAACGGGTTCCGGCCACCCGGAGACCCTCCGATCCGGCAGGATTCTTTCGAGAACGCGAAAAAACGCCGTCTGACCCGACAGGGCCGGAGGCTGTCCGGCTTGGCCGGATGATGACCTTCCGGTAGCTGTGAGTTCACCGATCTAGGCCGTTCCTGGCCACGCCCGAGGAGTTCGACCGCCTGGGCCTGCCCGGAGCCCCTGCTGGGGCATGGTTCGCGCCTCGCGCGAGCGCCCTGCTGACGGACTCGGACAGAACGGACGATTCCACGCCGGCTCCCGCGCGCTACGTTGTCGCATGGCGAACGGTTGCTCTGTGTCGCTGGTGCTGTTACGGTGACATGACGTGAACGCCAGGTATCGGAGGGTTCCGCTCCTGTTGGTCAACACAGCGTTACGCATCTGGAATGGGATTGGCCATGAATGACCATGCTGTTCAACGTGCTGTGCTACACTCCGTGCTCGGCATGAGTCCTGCCACCGTGGTAAGGTTCTCGGCATGTTCCGGGTCAACCACCCAGAGGGGAGTAGCCGGTGATTGGCGCAGGTAGCGCTAGTTCGGGTGCATCCGCGAGGGTTTCGCATCTGCGAATTGTGCGGCCCCGGACCGGCAGGCTTGCCATAGGTGGAATAGAAAGGAGGGGCCGATGCCCCGTTTGAGAGGGCATGCGCGCCCGTTACAAGCAAAGGAGGGGCCGATGGCCCAGCTAGTGAAGAAGCGGCGCCCGGGTTGGGCACTGCTCGTCGTGGGCGCCTTGGTCGCCTCGCTCTTCGCGGTCCCCGCGATCGCGATCGACGATGACTCGAAGCCCGACGCGAAGGCTACAACGTCAGCGTGCGTGGGCGACGCCACCGGTGACATGATGTTCTCGGACGTGTCCGAGGGACACGCCTTCCGGGCGGCCATCAACTGCCTGGCCTACTACGAGGTGACCGTCGGCTACGGCGACGGCACCTTCGGGCCCAACGCTGATGTCTCCAACGAAGAGATGGTCCTGTTCATGGAGCGGGCCGCTGATAAGGCCGGTGCCGACGCTGATGCGGTCGTGGGCGACTTCGCTATGACCGGTTCGGACCCGGTGGACCGGGGCGACATGGCGCTGCTCATCGGCAGGCTGCTCGTGGCGGCGACCACCGACGAGTCGCCGTTCAACGTCACGAACAACGCCGACGGCACGTTCGCAGTCGAGGGCGTGGCCACGATGGACTACTTCGCTGACGCCCGCAGCCAGCTGAACCGTGTCAAGGACAGCGCCGCCAGCGCGCTGTACGAGCTGGGCGTGGCCGAGGGAACCGGCATGGGCTACTTCTCTCCGGCTTCCACGGTGAGCCGTGGTGCGATGGCTGCCTTCATCACCAGGGCACTGGCTCACACCACCGCCCGTCCCGAGGGCGTGACCATCCAGTCGCACACTCCTGGTGAGGTGACCATCTCGGTCCGTGACGCCAACTTCCGGCCACTGGCCAACGCGGTAGTCGATGTCTTCTCAGTTTCTGACACCAGGATCGATGAGGCATTCAACGCCGACGGCAGTTGCAACAAACCACGCCTTAGGGGCGAGGGCGACACATCGCCGTGCGAGATCGGTGCGACTGACGCGGTGACCGGCCTGAGCGGTGACTACAGCCCCGGTACCATCGAAAACGTGCAGCCCGGCGGCAGGACAGTGTTTGCTTGGACCGGAGAGCAGGGCGACAAGGTGGAGAATGGCGCCGAAGGGCTTGCCAGCATCAGCCTCACCGAGACGGCCCCAGCGACGGCTACAAACGCCAAGGTCACAACCGACCTGGCCAAGGGTGCTAACCGGGCAGCCTTCGGCAGCACCATAACCGTCACGATCCAGTTGGTCGACGCCGACGGTGGTGACGCTGGCCCACCTGACGGTGGTGCGAGTTATCGTGTGGTCGTACGTAGCCTGGTTGCCGACTTGAATGCGGCATCGGATGACCTCGCCGAACCGACCGATCTGACTGCTACGGAGGGCTCATCGGTTTCGACGAGCACGCTCGATGTCGACGCCAGCGGCAAGGTGACGTTCACCATCACGGCTGTGGATCCCGATCCCAACGACGACGATGATCCGGACACCGGATCCGTTGAGCGGGTCAGGGTGACCTACGCCGTGACCCAGGTGTCCGGGCCTCTTGTTGATCCTGCAGATCCCACCTCAGGGCAAGCAGCGGTGACCGACGGCACGGACACGGTCATGTTCTCGGACGGGATGAGCGTGTTTAAGTCTGCCGTGGTAACGCCAGCCGCCGACTACCTCGCGGCACCCGGGAGCGGCTCTGCCAACAACGCGGTTAGCGTGAAGGTGCTTGATCAGTACGGCAAGCCCGTGCGCGGTCATGAGGTGAGGCTGACGGGTAGCGCGGATTCGGCCTTCCCGAGCCGGGCTCGCCGGACCGACTCTTCCGGCACTGTCCGGATCGGGTACAGCTATGACGGCGACGGCGTGATCGAGACCGTGACCGCCCGTACGCACGAGGCTGGGAACACCGATCCCACCACTTTGACGGCGATTACAGGTGGCACGGCGACGGTCTACTGGTACGCCACGCCGGAGGTACCTGACGGACAGACAACGATGGAAGTTGCCGCCGCAATCCTCCGCGTGGCTAACGTCGAGAAGAACATCGTGGTCACCGCCGCTGATGGAGGCGTACCGCAGGTGCTCGTCTACGACGACAACGACCAGTTCGTCATCGGCACTGGCTTCGTCACCATGGCGGCCTTCGAGGAGCAGCTCGCCAAGGAGGACGGCGACGATCCTGACAACAATACGGTCGGAGTGACTGGGTACGATCCCAACGACGCAACCAAGGTCGCTAGGTTCACGTACACAGTGGTGGGCGACTCCTAACCCTCCCGCCTGACAGAACCACCAACCCCGAGGAGGCCCCGGCACTATCGCCGGGGCTGCTCGGGGGTTGGGGCCGTGACTCCAGGTGATGGCGGTACGCGGGGCATCGCCGGCAGGCGGCGGGCCAGGC
>VXRE01000099.1:0-790 GCA_009838635.1 Acidimicrobiia bacterium
CGCCACCAAGCTCCGCTAGCGATGACGCCGCATAATGTCCCAACCCCGCCGTACTCTCACACATCCCCGAAAACACAGGAACCTGCTGTGAGCAACCGAACCGGCATCGAGTGGACAGAGACCACCTGGAATCCCACGACTGGATGCGACCGCGTATCGCCCGGTTGCGACAACTGCTACGCCCTCACCCTGGCCAAGCGCCTCCAGGCCATGGGCCAGCCCAAATACCAGAAGAACGGCGATCCCCGCACCAGTGGCCCCGGTTTCGGCCTGACCCTCCATCCGGACACCCTGGAAGCCCCGTACCGGTGGAAGGCTCCGAAACTCATCTTCGTCAACTCGATGAGCGATCTATTCCACCCGAAGGTCCCGCTCGACTTCATCCGCCAGGTCTTCCAGGTAATGGCCGACACGCCGCGGCACACCTACCAGATACTCACCAAGCGCTCCCAACGCCTCGCCGCCCTCGCTCCCGAACTCGACTGGCCCGAAAACGTCTGGATGGGCGTCAGTATCGAAAGCGAGCGCTACGCGTTCCGTGTCAACCACCTCCGGACCGTTCCCGCAGCCATCCGCTTCATCAGCGCCGAGCCCCTCCTCGGTCCGTTGCCCAACCTAGACCTCTCGGGCATTCACTGGGTCATCGTCGGCGGCGCAAGCGGCCCCCCATGCGCCCAAAAAAAAAAAAAAAGGGCCAAGATATACCCGCCCAAAGAGCGGAGGCGAAAATATCGATAATATTGAAAAAAAGGGTCGGCCCCCCCCCCACAACACCGGCCGGGGGGGGGGG
>VXRE01000099.1:800-4646 GCA_009838635.1 Acidimicrobiia bacterium
ATCCGGCCCCCGCTCCCGCCCAATTAAACAACCCTGGGCCCATCACCTCCCCTACCAAGCCCCGGCGCGTAATGGCGCCTGCTCTTTCAAACAATGGGGCGGCCCCACCCCAAAATTCGGCGGACGGGTGCTGGATGGAACAGTGCACGACCAGATACCTAACCCCGTTCGGCGGAGTGCCTAAAGTGGCTGGCCGCGCTTGGGGATACTGGACGAAGGGTAAACTAGACATCTTACGCTTATACTTGGACGCATTTACCACTGCCTCGAAGAAATCCCCAGAGATAGTGTACATTGATGCCTTCGCAGGCGAACCGGAAAACTACGATCGATTGACAGGCGATCCGCTTGACGGGTCAGCAAAGATTGCATTGTCTATTGAGAATCCACCGTTTAGTCGCCTTCGATTCTTCGAAACCGAGAGTAAAGCGCCCAGACTCCAAGAGGCTCTTCGACAAGGATATCCCGACAGAGATTTCAAGGTTCTGGCTGGCGACTCTAATCAGATCCTCCCCTTAGAACTGGACAGTCTTCGTCGCTATAACTGGGCACCCACTTTTGCCTTTCTCGACCCCAACGGTACAGAAACCCACTGGCAAACATTAGAAGCATTGGCACAATACAAGTCCAATAAGCCATATAAGGTCGAACTATTTTTATTGTTTCCGGCCCCGATGTTTATGCGTATGTTACCGACAAGCGGGAAAAGCGTACGCACAGAAGACAAAGAGTCCATCGACAGGATGTTTGGAACAACCGATTGGTTCCGCATTTATGAGGCTCGACTAGCCGGACATATTAGTCCTTCGGAGGCTCGAAGTCACTATCTTAATCTTATGCGATGGAGAATCGTAGAGAGTCTGTGCTACAAGTGGGCCCACTTTATTGAAGTTAAGAACGAACAGAATTCACCGATATACTATTTGATCTTTGCAACTGATCACGAAGCGGGCGATCGGATAATGAGAAGCCTATTCGCTAAGGCAGCTGCCCTATTCCCTAGGATGCGTGAGGAGGCTCGAACTCTGCGACATGAGCGGGAGATGGCAGAACGGGGACAATACAGCATGTTCGACCCAGATACGGACTTCTTGCTGTCACCGCCTGGACCTGAGGAATCTTTCTATGAGTATGAGCCTCCATTACGACCGGAGGACGGCTACTCGTTCCCGGGACTGTAGATAGGAAGCTAGACCCGCGGACGGACACCTCTAAGCCAGTTCTATCACGGCGGAACAGGATGGACCAACCGGGCACTGCGATTTCGTCGATTAGCGGCTCCCGTCAGGAGGCGATCGCCTGGCGGAGGGTCTCTAGGGCGCGGTCGGAGTGGAGGCGCATGTTCAGTTCGGAGCGCACGGTCCGCAGCACCGTGCCGTCGCGGTCGATCACGAAGGTGCGCCGCTTGTCCGGAAGGTAGCGGCCCCGCGACACGCCGAAGCTGCGGGCGATGGCGCGGCTCGGGTCGGCGAGCAGCGCGAAGCCCAGGGAATTGGCGTCGTCAAACTCGAGTTGCCGATCAACCTGATCGGCGCTGATTCCCACGATGCTGGCTCCGAGTTGGGCGAACTCTTCGGACAGGTCGCGGAAATAACAGCTCTGGCGCGTTCAACCCAGGGTCATCGCCTTCGCGTAGAAATACAGCACCACGGGCCCCGAATCGAGCAGGTCGCGCAACACCAGCGTGTTGCCATGCTGGTCCAGCGCCTCGAAGTCAGGCGCCTTGTCTCCCACCTTCACCTCTGTCCTCTTCCTTTCGCTGAGATAGGCACATTATGGCGTTCCGGTTGCGCATCTTCCCAAGCTGTCGTTCTGGCGCGGAGCACTGGACGGCAGGGCAAGGCGGTTGCGGTCGTCCTGCCCGGTAGCTTGTCATACGTAGTATGATATCCGTATGACGATGCTCAGTTTCCGTGTGGACGACGAGGAAGCGATCGAGGTCCAGCGATGGGCCGACCGTCTCGGCACCACCAGATCAGGAGTGATCCGGGAGTCGCTCCGCCGGCACCTGGCATGGCTCGCTTCGGTCGAAGACGCCGACCGGTGGGAGAAGCAACCCCTCGCAGCCGACGAGTTGGCGATTGGCCAGATTGCCGACTGGGGAGTCGCCGAAGACTGGTCCGATTGGGCTGATGCAGCGCGGTGAGATCTGGTTCGCCGCTACTCCCGGAGGCGACCGTCCGGTCCTTGTGCTGACACGGGACCCCGTTGCGGATCGCATCGGCTCGGTTGTCGTGGTCGCACTAACGCGAACCCGTCGCGGTCTCGTGTCAGAGCTTGCGCTGACCGCCGCCGAAGACGGCGTGCCCACTGATTGCGTGGCCAACTTCGACAACATCCACACGATTCCCCGCGACTCGTTCCGCCGGATGGTTGTGAAGCTGGAGCCGGCGAGACTGAACGAAGCCTGCCGGACACTGCGCAACGCCACCGGCTGCTGACGTCATAGGTTGGACTCGCGCCGTATCATGCGCGGCAGCGGGCGGTGAAACGGCCTACCCTCCTGGTCCGGCGAAACAAAGGAGCGCCCGAATGGCTGGTGTGATCGTCACGTGCGCGGTTACGGGTTCCTCCCACACTCCCACCATGAACAGCGACATCCCGGTGACGGTGGAGGACCACATCCGCCAGTCGGTCGATGCCGCCCGGGAAGGCGCGGCCGTCATCCACCTCCACGCTCGGGATCCGCTCGACGGGCGGCCCATCTCCGATCCGGGCGTCTTCCGCGAGTACTGCTCCGGAATCAAGGACGAATGCGACGCCGTGATATCGATCACCACGGGAGGCGCTACCGGCCAGACCATCGAGGAACGCCTCCGGGTCATAGAGGTGCTGAAGCCCGAGCTCGCCACCTGCAACCTGGGCACCATGAACTACGGCCTGTTCCAGATGATCCCCCGCTACGAGGGTCGATGGAAGTACGACTGGGAGGAGCCCTTCCTCGAGAGCACCAAGTGGGAACCGTTCGTGAACACGTTCGGCGACATCGAGTACATGCTCACGGTGCTCGCCGACAAGACCGGATGCCGCTTCGAGTTCGAGGCCTACGACGTCGGCCACCTCTACACGCTGGCCTATTTTGCCGACCGGGGACTGGTGAAACCCCCGATCTTCATGCAGTTCGTCATGGGCACCTTCGGGGGGATCGGCCCCGACATCGAGAACGTGGTGGCGATGAAGACGGTGGCCAACCGGCTGTTCGGGCACGACCTCGAGTGGTCGATCCTGGGTGGCGGCCGGTTCCAGTTCGACATAGTCACCGCCGGCGCCACGCTGGGCGGGAACGTGCGGGTGGGCCTCGAGGACGGCATCTACCTCCGCAAGGGAAAGCTGGCCGAGTCCAACGCCGAGCAGGTCGCCAAGATCGTGCGGATCCTGCGCGAACTGTCCCGCGAACCCGCCGACCCGACCGAGACCCGCCGGCGCCTGGCCCTCAAGGGACTCGGTCAGGTGGCCTTCTAGCCCGAGGGCTCATGACATCCGCGGACGGGGCTCTCCAGCCGAAGACCTTCGGTGTTGTCGGAACCGGCGTGATCGGCTCCGGCTGGGCCGTCAGGGCCCTGAGCCGGGGGATCGACGTGGTGGCCTGGGACCCGGCGCCCGGCGCCGAGGAACGGCTGGGGCGAGCGATCGCCCGGGCCTGGCCCTCCGTCCGGAGGCTGGGCCTGTATCCGGGCGCCGAGCCAGATCGTATCCGGTTCGCAGGCACCCCGGAGGAGGTGTGCGGCGCTGCCGACTTCATCCAGGAGTCAGCGCCGGAGGACGAGGATCTCAAGCGCACGCTTCTTGCCCGCCTCGACGCCGCCGCCCCGCCCGATGCGATCATCGCCTCCAGCTCCTCCGGCC
>VXRE01000025.1:0-14554 GCA_009838635.1 Acidimicrobiia bacterium
GGCCCACCCCCGCCTCCACCACCTTGCTCGGAGCGTGGTCGGCCATGCCCGGCCGGTTGCCGGGAATCGGCGGTCGCTCCATCAGCCTCGGCTCGATCAAGCCTCGTATGTTCCCTCGGGCCGGCCGATCCGATCGGTAGGACGCTCTCGGCCGCTGTCGGTGCTTGGCGATGGGCAACCTATCGCGAGAGGGTGACAAGTTCAACCCCTTCGACTCTGTGAGCCGCCATCCCGCTGCGATGGGCAGGCGAGGCCTTACCGATCCGGTTGGCCCGAGGCGGCTGCTGTCTAGCGGCCGGCCAAGAAGTCAAGGAGGGTCGAGGCGGTTTGCTCGACCTGGGAGTCGGTGATCTGGGGGAAGCAGGGCAGGCCGATCATCTGGGAGGCGGTTCGCTCGGCCACCGGCAACGAGCCCGCCCCTAGGCCCATCCACTCGTAGGCGGGATGGAGATGGAGCGGGGGGTTGTAGTACAGCCTGGTGGCGATGCCGTGGGCGGCGAGATGGGCGCGGGCTCGGTCGCGGAGGTGGGCGGGCACCAGCACGTTGTAGGCGAAATAGACATGGCGCGCCCAGGGCGCCTCGTGGACAGCCGTGACCGGCGTCCCGGCAAAGGCCTCCCTGTAGAGGTCGGCAGCACGCCGGCGGCCCGCGATCCGGTCCTCGAGCGTCGGGAGCTTGGCGGCCAGGACCGCCGCCTGGAGGGTGTCGAGGCGCTGGTTGTAACCCTGTTCCAGCACCGTCCAACCGTGGCCCCCGGTCAGGTCCTTGCCCGAGAGCTTCTGGCCGGGAGCGTGACCGTAGTTGCGGAGCACCCCGACGCGGTGGGCCAGGTCAGGGTCGTCGGTGACCACGATCCCCCCGTCGCCGTACCCGCCCAGGATCTTCCCAGGCGCCAGGCTGAAACAGCCGAGCGGCCCGAAGGTTCCGGTCTTGCGGCCCTTGTACTCGGCGCCCACGGCGAGGGCCGAGTCCTCCAACACCACGATCCCGTGACGGTCGGCAACCGCTCGGATCGGGTCGAGATCGGCTGGGTGACCGAACAGGTGGACCGGAAGGATCACCCGGGTCCGCGGCGTGATCGCCTCTTCCAACCGGGCGGGATCCATGGTGAAGGTGTGGTCGTCCGTATCCGACAGGACGACCCTCGCGCCGGCGTGGGTCACCGCCGCCGCGGTGGGCGTGTCCGTGTTGGGAACGGTTATCACCTCGTCGCCGGGCTCGAGGTCGAGCGCCGCCAGGGCGAGATGGAGTGATGCCGTACCGGAACCCACCCCGATGGCGTAGCGGGCGCCCACGTAGGCGGCAAAGGACTCCTCGAAGGCCTCAAGCTCCTCACCCAGGACGTAGAGGCCGCTGGCCAGCACCCGGTCGATCGCATCGTGGATCTCGGTCTTGAGCGACCCGTACTCGGCGGCCAGATCGGACATAGGTACTACCACTGCGGAGCCCTCCATCATGGTTGGTGACTGCGCGGAATCCTACCCACCCGGCGGTTCCGGCCGGTTCGACCCGGAACCGGCATCCGTTTCGGCCGGGCGTCGACCCGACGACACCAGGGCGGCCAGCGTGGTGGTGATCGGCACGGCCGCCACCAGCCCGATCGACCCGCACAACGTGCGCACTATCACCACCGCCACCATCTCGGAGTTCGCTACCATCACCAGCGACTGATCAGACACGACGAACAGCATCAGCAGGGGGATCGCCGCGCCGGCATAGGCCAGCAAGAGGGTGTTGACCGTCGAAGCGATGTGCTCACGGCCCACCCGGATCCCGGACGCGACCAACTCGTAGACGCGCAGGCTCGGGTTCCGGTAGCGGAGTTCCGCCACTAGGGCGGCTTGGGTAACCGTGATGTCGTCCAGCGCGCCGAGCGCCCCGATGACCGCTCCGCCCAGGATCAAGGAGGCGACGTCCAGACCACCGGCGATCAGGGGCAGGACCAGGCCCTCCTCGGTGGCCAGACCGGTGAAGGCCGCCAATTCGAAGAATGCCCAGGACAGGCCCAGCGTCAATCCGAGCGACGAGAGGGTTCCTACCAGTGCCACGGTGGTGATCGGGTTGAATCCGTGGACGAGATACAGGCTCACGAACGCAATCCCCGACGCCGCCACCACCGAAACCAGCAACGGGTCGTTGCCGTCGAGGATGGACGGCGCCATGAAGGCGAGGAGTACCGCCAGCGTGCCGGCCATACCCACCAGGGCCAGCACACCACGGCGCCGCCCCAGCGCGATCACGAACACGGCAAACAGCGCGGTCAGCCATGCGAGCGGGGTCCGGCGGTCCGCATCGGCGTAGAAGTAGAAGTCGGTGGACGGCTCGTAGCCGATGATCACCTTCTGGCCGAGCCTCAGGGACGGCGTCGTCGCGCTGAAGGCGAGGTCCAGCTCCGGTAGAGCCACCGGCGAGCCCCTGGCCGGCCCCTCGTCGAGCACGACCGTGACCTGGCGGCAGTCGTAGGGGCTCTCGGGGGTCGAGTAGCTGCACGGACCGTCACGGATCTCCTTGACGGTGGCGCCGTACCGGTCGGTCACGAGTCCGATCTCGTCGGCGCTGGCGGTCGCGGCCTCTATCCCCTCCTCGGTGGGCCACAACGCCGCCACCCCGAACACCGTCGCGACCGCCGCGGCCACCACCACGGCCAGCACCCAACGCAAGCCGGGGTAGGACCTCCACGCCCTCCAGCCGCTGGCGGGGCTGAGATCCTCCGCCCCTTCCGCGGGTTGTCCTAGAGGCTTCTCCATCCGGTCCCGAAGCTTAGGACGCCCCCCGGATCCGATTCAGCCGATGACTTCGCTGACGCCGATGATGCCGCCTATCACCGCCACTATTCCGGCGCCCTGAATCCACAATGCCCGGTACATGTCAGCCCGAAGCCTGGACATGTCAGCCCGGAGCCCGGCATCCACCGCGCCGAGTTCCGTGGTGAGCACATCGCGGGTCACGAGCGGGCTGGTGGCTGCGGAAACGACCTCCACGATGCTCTCGGCGCCGGGCTCTTCGATCCCCGCAGAGCGGAGGTCACGCACGGCCGCGTGGGTGTCGAAAGTGGGCGTCGTCATGCTCATCCCTTCGATGTCAAGGATACCACCGAGTCCTGCCCAGACACCGTCGGCCGACAACGGAACGACGTCTCTCGAGCCTCGCCAGGCAAACTCGACCGTCAACGTATCCGCGCCGTAGGGGCGTTTCAACCCCCTTGTCGTCGTCTCTTACGAACCGGCGGCCGTTGGAGGAACCGTCCCGACTGGGTCAGCCGGGGACCACCACGGTGCGGAGGGCCGAGCCGGTCTCCAGGTTCTCGAAGCCCTTCTCCATCTCGGAGAGCGGGATGGTGTGGGTGACCATGTCGTCGAGGTTCAGCCGGCCGGATCGGTAGAGGGAATCCAGGACGGGGAAGTCCTGGGCCGGGATGCCCTCCCCCCCGTGGGTGGTCATGAGGGTCGAGGTGTTGCGGAAGAAGGCCGACGGATCGAGGTCGGCAGCCGAGCCCACCGGGGGGACTCCGATCATGGTGGCCACTCCCCCGTATGACAGCATCCCGAGCGCCTGCTCGAGCGTCGCGCCCAACCCCACGGCCTCGAAGGAGAAGTCGACCCCCGCGCCGCCCGTCAGGGCTCGAACCTGCTCGACCGCGTCCTCGCGGGCCGAGTTGACGGCGTGGGTGGCGCCCAGCGACTGCGCCCACTCCAGCTTGCGATCGGATATGTCCACCGCGATCACCAGCGACGCATTGGCCAGGCTGGCGCCCTGCACGGTCGAGAGGCCGATCCCGCCGCACCCGATAACGGCGGTGGTGGCGCCCGGCCAGACCCGGGCCGTATGGAACACGGCGCCGGTACCGGTCATGACCGCGCAACCCAGCAGCGAGGCGGAGGTCATCGGCATCGCATCGCTGACCCTGAACACGGCGCCGGCATCCACCGGGATCCGCTCGGCGTACATGCCCAGGCCCATCGGCACCTCGACCTCGGAACCGTCGGAGTCCAGCGACACGGCGGGAGGGCGGGCGCCGGAGGAATTGCAGCGCCGGGGGTCGTTGCGGCGGCACATCGGGCAGGAGCCGCAGGGCACCCGGCATCCCACCGCCACCCGATCACCCTCTCCGATGTGGGTGACGCCGGGACCGACCTGTTCCACCACGCCGGCCCCCTCGTGACCCAGCAGCATCGGGTAGCGGGGTCGGCGTCCCGACTGCAGGCCCTTGGAGACCTTGTAGTCGGTCCGGCAGACCCCGGCCGCCTCCATCCTCAGGATCACCTCCCCCTCCCTGGGAGGGCCGAAGGTGACCCCGGTTATCTCGACCCGCCCCGGCTCTACCACCAGGGCGGCCCGGCTACGCATCCAGGTCGACCAGATCGTCGCGTTCGTAGGTGAGCCGCTCGCCGCCTTCGGGAGTGACCCGCACGTTGTCGGACACGCATATCCCGCCCACGGCGAGGGCTTCCGCCGGATCGTCGAAGGTGATCTGAGGGTGCAGGTTGATGACCATGTTGGTCTTCATCTCCCGCTCCTTGCCGGGCACCCAGGGAACCTCGTGCGAGTCGAGACCGATGCCGTGGGCGGTGTAGGCGACCGAGTCGAAGCCGCCCTGCCCGTACTTGCGGTGGACCCGGTCACGGGCCGCCAGCACCTCGTCGGATGACGCGCCGGTCTTCATGGCGTCTACGCAGGCGTCGAGGGTCTCGATACGGGTGTCCCAGTAGCGGAGGACCTGATCGGAGGGACGCCCGAAGGTGTAGGTGCGCCGCACCTCGACCCAGTATCCGGAGGGGCCGCCCCACTCCAGGTCGATGCAGAGGACATCGTCCCGCTCGATCTCCGCGTCCATCCCGAACGTGTACGCGCGGTGGGGCTGGCGGCTCATCTGGGCGATCCCGTCGAGACAACCGTGCTGGCGGACCAGGCGGTGAGCCTCGGCCAGCACGTCCCGCTCGATCGCTCCCGGACGGATGTGACCCTCGAGGCTCCGGAACACCAGGCGGATGATCCGGGAGGTCTCCCGCAGGTTCTCGATCTCCTCCTCGCTCTTGACGGCCTTGATGTCGTCGAAGATGTCGGTGGCGTCAACCAGCGTGGCGGTCTTGCCGAACGCCTCCTGGAAGGCCATGTAGTGGGCAGCGGAGGTTATGTCCGACAGCCCCACGATCCCGATCGTCCCGTTCGAGATGCCGTGATCCGAGAGGATGCCGGCAATCTCCACGGCCGGAGTCTGGGTCGCCCGGAAGTCCTGTATCCAGTTGACCAGCGCCACCCGCGAGAGGCCCCAGAGCGGGTCCCCGATGAAGGTGGGCTCGCCCTTCTGAGGGAGCACGACCAATCCCCAACCGGCCCACTGGAAGATGTCGCTCACGTACTGGACCCGGCCCCTTACGAACTCGTCGCCCCGGCTGCAGATGATCATCGCGTCGATCCCCGCCCCGGCCATGGCCTCGCGCAGTACTCGATGACGTCGTTCCCGCTCCTCGGGAGAGGAGATGTGGGTGAGTGTGCCTTCTGCCATTGGTGGACTCCTTAGCTGTTGGGGGTCGGTATCGACGCCGGCCGGTAGGCGGCGGACGGTTGTGGGTCGGCGAGCTCCGCGACGATCTCGTCGGTGGTCCGCGAGGCGATGAAGCCGCCGTCCGTCATACGGACCAGGGCGTTCTCATGCAGCTCCGTGGTGGATGAGGTGCATGCGTCGCTGACCAGGGACACCGTGTAGCCGCTGTCGGCGGCGTCCCGGGCGGACAGCTCCACGCAACCCTCGGTCACGATTCCTGTGAACACCAGATTGGTGATGCCCATGCGCTTCAGGACGTCATCGATGTTGCTGGTGTTGAAGACGCTCGATGAGGTCTTGGAGAAGATCATCTCGTCGCCCATCGCCTTGACCTCAGGCAGGAGCTCGTCGTCCATGGGTTCGCGGGGGACGGGCTCGAGGTCGGCGGTGGGCATGAAGGCCTTGCCGGCATCCCTTCCATCGGCGGTGCGATATGCCACCCGGACATGGATCACTTCCTCCCCGGCCTCCCGGAAGGCGTCCTGGCAGCGCCGCACGTTGGGAAGGATCCCGTTGATGTTGTCCCAGCGCTCGCGCACGATCTCGGGCTTCCCGGCCGCCTTGGCGATACGGCCGATCCAACCCTCCTCATGGGCATCCAGGTATTGCAGATCGATCGTCAGGAGGGCGGTCCTCCCGGGCTCGATCGAAGGGAAGGACCTGAGGGGGAACAGGTCGTAGAAGGGATCGTGCAGGTCCATAGGCTCGGGCCTCTCTTTTAGCGAGCGTGGCACCGGGAACGCGGTCCCGTCCGGGCAGCGACGCGCCCGGCATGCGTGCGCTGGTCAGTATATTGCTTCGGAACCACCCCTCCGCTGGACGGCGCGCGGATCGGAGTACCCGCTCCGCCGATCCGTAGCACTTCCCTCGTCATCCAGAGCGCTGAGCCGTTGCATACGACGTGTTTGTGTCACACCCTCGCTCTACGATATTGGATAACCGTAAGTACCAGCGTTCCGGTTCGGACGTCGACCGGCCTGCTTGGAAGTGAAAACTCGTCGAGGCGCCCCACCCCGGGGTGTGGAGGGACGCGCTCGACAACCAAGGTGGTGGCGGTGGGGGAGGGCCCGGCGGGCGGAGCCCGATCGCCGCGGTTTTCGCGTTCTTCCCGGACCGGACTAGGAACAGCCGACCCAGCCGCCGTCCTCTTCGGAGGCCATCACGGCGTCCAGTACTCGGTGGAGATCGACACCGTCCCGGAAGTCGGGCCGGAAGCGGCGGCCCTCCCGGATCGTCGCGGCGAAGGCGGTGAGGGCTCGGGCTACGTTGTAGGCAGAATGCCCTTCGGTAATGGGTAGCTGCGAGAAGTGCTCAGTGGGAATCTCGACCTCCTCGAGGTGGTCGGAATCCTTACGGCCGACCGAGACCTGGAGCGGTCCGGCCGACACCCTGACGGGGCTGAACTGGTAGTAGGAAGGGGCTTCCAGGAGCATCTGGCCTTCCTCGCCGATGATCCGCAGCGAATATCCCTGGGGCGGGGCGGTGGTGTTGGACACGTAGGCGGTACCGACCACGCCATCGGACAGTTCGGCCATGGCCATCACCGTGTCGGCCGTCTCCCACTCGAAGGTTCCGCCCTCGGAATAGACCCCGGCCGGTGAGAGGGTGAGTTGCCGGGCGCAGATCGACTCCACATCGCCCAGGATCATCCGGACCGAATCCACCACATGGGCGAACGCCACGAACAGTGCGCCGCTGGCCTCCTCGTGACGTACCAGCCAGGAGCGGTCGGAGTCGACCTCGAACTTGGAGAGCATCTGGGAGACCACGAAGGAGAGAGGCTTGCCGACCGCTCCCTCGGCCACGAGGCGACGAGCCCAGGCCACGGCAGGGGCGAAGCGTCCCTGCAGACCGACCGCGGTGGGAAGCCCGGCGCTCTCCGCCAGTGCCGCCATCTCCAGGGCCTCGCCGGTGTCGAGAGCGAGGGGCCACTCGCAATACACCGGCTTCCCGGCCCGGAGAGCCGCCATCGTGAGCGGATAGTGGAGCCGCGGACGGACCGCCACCGTGACCAGATCGACATCGGGGTCGGCGCACAGGTCTTCTACGTTCGAGTACCACTTGCGGGCACCCCACTTCTCGGCCGCAGCGCGGGCGGTGGATTCACGGGTGGTGCAGACCGCTTCCAGCGCCAAGCCCTCGGCGGACCGGATGGCCGGCAGGTGGGCCCGGTCCCCGAAGCCGGGCGGGCTGGCGCCGATTACGCCGATACGCACCTGATCAGAGTCGCTCATGGGTTACCTGCCCGCGCCAAATCACCCTCCTGCGGATGTGGATGCTCACGCGGTGACTGTACTACCGGAGCGAAGCGGGTCTCTCGACGCCTTGTCAGTCGTCGAAGAGGTCAAGACCGCAGGGCACGTGGGCGGGGTGACCCCAGACCTCGGGAGATCCCCTGACCGTCAGGTAGACGCCATAGGTCCACATGATCCCACCGACTCCCTCCAGGCCTCCTTGCTCGTACAGCACGTAGGAGACCTCCATGCCCTCTTCCGGGACGCTCGGGTCGTAGCAGCGGTAGGACTCACACCGGACCAGGTCGTCCCAACCGCGGTCCCCTCCGGGTGGGAACAGGAAGTGCCCAGGATCGGGACCTGCAGGCTCACGTTCTTCCAGCACCTCCCCGGCGGTCCTTACCATGGTGCGGCGTGCTTCCTCCACCGAGTGGACGAACACAGGGGGTTCGGCGTAGACGAGACAGCCTCCCGTGGACTCGAAGGCCAGCCAGAATCCCGAACGGGCACCACGCGTTGTAGTCATGATCCGAAGCTAGCGATCCGGTGTGACGTGCTCCGGCCTGCGACACGCGTGTCGGGATGTGTGCGCTCGCGGCGACCCTCCCCCTCCTAGGCGAGCTCCCCTGTCAGTTCGAGGGCCTCATCGAAGCCGGCGTTGCGGACCAGCAGGCTCCGCATCTGCATGAGCGGACCCACCGTGTCGATGGCGAAGGCGCCTCCCAGCCGATCCCCGTCGCGGTACAGGGCCATCATGGCGGGGCTGTCCGGCGGGTCGTGAACGATGACCGGCTCGTCTCCTGTTGCGAGGCCCACCAGCTGCAGCCGGTGCCCGTACTGGTCGGACCAGAAGTACGGGATGCCGTCATAGGCGACCGGGTCGGCGCCGGACATGGCAGCCACGATGTTGCGGGCCACGGTGGTGGACTGCTGGACCGTGTTGGTCCAGTGCTCGACCCGCATCCGCTCGCCGTACCGGGGGTTGTCCCAGGAGGCCAGGTCGCCCAGCGCGTAGACACAGGGCAACGAGGTGCGCATGTGCTGGTCGCACAGCACCGCCCGATCGGTCTCGACCCCCGAACCCTCCAGCCACTCGATGTTCGGGATCACCCCGATTCCGACCACCACCAGGTCGCATCCGACCGCCGTGCCGCCGGCGAGGCGAACCGCCAGGCCGTCGGGGGTCCGGTCGATGCCCTCCACGCAGGCGCCGCACCGGAGTTCCGTCCCATAGAGGTCGTGGAGAGCCGCGCAGCGCTGCCCCACCTCGGCGCCGACCGCCGCCACCAAGGGCTGTCCGGCAGCCTCCAGGACCGTCACTTCCGCCCCCCGGTTACGGGCGCTGGACGCCACCTCGCTGCCGATGAAGCCCGCCCCGACCACTACCACATGCCTCGCCCGGTCGAGAGCCGACCGGATCGATGCGGAATCGTCCAGGGTGCGCATCACATGGACAGCGGGCAAGCCATCCGTTCCCGGGAGGCGCCGGGGACGGGCGCCTGTGGCTATCACCGCTGCGTCGTATCCGAGCTGCTCACCGGTGGCGAGGGTGATCGTGCGGCGGTCGCCGTCCAGGCCCACCGCCGGCGAGCCGAGCCTCAGCTCGATGCCCTGATCCTCGAAGAAACCGCGCGCCCGGAAGTAGGTCTCGTCCGGGGCCTTGTCCTCCGTCAGGACCTCCTTGGAGAGGGGCGGACGGTCGTAGGGAAGGTGGGGCTCGTCCCCCACCAGGATGATCCGGCCCTCGAACCGGAGACGCCGCAGGGTGTGGGCAGTACGGAAGCCGCCGAGGGAGGCCCCGACAATGACTACGGCAGGCCGGTCGGTCACGCGGTGGGTGCCAGCTCGATCTTCCCGTCGGCGAACTCCATCAGCCAGCGTCGGTAGATCACGGTGCCCAGGTCGGCCGCCTTGACATGCATCTCCGCGGTCAACTCCACCGGGAGTTCCTCGGGACGCTGTGACTCGACCACCGGCTTGTCCTGGGCGAGGATGACCCGCTGCATCCGATCGAACTCCTCGTCCATGTCGTAGGCGAAGTTGCGGGCCACGAACGTGTAGCACCGGGTCCGCTTGCGGTTCACCGGCGCCACGGCCACGAACAGGATGTAGCTCTCGTTGGGACCGGCCGAGCTGTCCAGCCACATGGCGTTGGGCATGAACACCCGGTAGCGCTTCCAGGCGTCGTAGGTCTCGCCCTCGCCCGCCACCATCGAGTTCTTGGGGTTGTCGGTGTACTCGAGGAAGGGGCCGGCGTTGATCTTGATCTCCCCGCCATCCCGGTAGGCCTCGTAGTCGGCGATGACCGCGTTGTCCCGGTCCCCCAGGATGCCGTGATGGACGTGGGCGAAGTGCGAGAAGTCGAAGTAGTTCTCGAGACGACGACCCACGGAGCAGTCCCACTCGTAGGGTTCCCAGCGCATGATCCGGAAGGAAGGATCGTCGAGCTCGGGCAGTACGGCGGGCGGGAACACCGGGGGCTCGTCACCCATGCAGGTCCACACCAGGCCACCCGACTCGACCGCCGGGTAGACCGGGAGCTGGGCCTTCAGCTTGCCGTTGAGCTCAGGCCGGGCCGGGATGTCGACCACGGTCCCCTCCTTGTCGTAGGCCCAGCCGTGGTAGGCGCACCGCAGGTAGCAACCATCGATCCGGCCCAGCGACAGGGCCGAGCCGCGATGGCGGCAGATGTCGTCGAACACGTAGGGCTTCCCGTCCAGGCGGGCGACGGCCAGGCGGGTCTCGAACAGGGTCACCTGATGAGGCTCGTCTTCGAGATCCTCGGAGAAGGCCACCGGGTGCCAGAAGTTGCGAAGCTGCTCGTAGAGCTTCGTTTCCCCCGCCACGTCGAGCTGGGTATTCCCCTGGGTCTCATCGAGTTCGGCAGTGATCTGTACCACCGTCACCTCCACTCGTTCGGTCGGGCGTGGTCGGCGCACCACACCGACAGTGTTCAGCGGTCTCTATAGCCGGTCACCACGCGGATCGCCTCGACCGGGCAGCACACCTCCGCGTTCATGGCTTCGTCGAGGAGATCATCGGGAACGTTCTCTTGGAGAACGACTATCTCGCTGCTGTCGTCCGCCACCCGGAACAAGGCGGGCGCCACCGACGCGCACATACCCGAGACGATACAAACCGCATGGTCGAGTTCGATTGTCGCCATACCGACTCCTTCACCCGATCAGCAACCTACCGATGCCCGGATTATAGACCACATCAATGCCGGACGGCGGACGGGCGCTCACCCTCCGTACGATCAGCGGCTTCACACGACTCCGCAAGGTGACGCCTTAGTTCGAAGTGGACAGGTAGTGGTCGGGGCAACTGTCATCGCCGTGGTGCTCCGAGGAGTCTGTCCGGTCCGCTGGAAGAGGGACGCCTCGGATCCTCAACCACCAGCCGGTTCGATGACGCCGTTGGCGATGTCGAGCAGCCAGCGCCGATACTCGAGTGTCCCGAGGTCGGCGCCTCTCACATGCATCTCGGCGGCCAGGTCGGCCGGGAGCTCCTCGGGCCGCTGGGACTCCACGATGGGACGGTCCTGGTCGGTCACCATCTGGGCGAAGGCCCGGAACTCGTCATCGGAACCGGGATAGTTGCGTCCCACATAGGTGAAGCAGCGGGTTCGCTTCCGGTGGACGGGCGCCACCGCAACCCAGAGCACGTAGTCCTCCACCGGCCCGGCGCTGCTGTTCAGCTTCATGGCATTGGGCAGGAACACCCGGTAGCGCTTCCAGGCATCGTAGGTCTCCGCAGCGCCCGACTCGGGGTTGTTCTTGATGTTGTCGGTGAACTCGACGAAGGGACCGGCGAGGAACCGGAGCTCTCCCCCGACCTTGTCCACGTCGTAGTCCTCGATCCGGGGTTGGCTGCTGTCCCCCAGGATGCCGTCGTGAACCCAGGCGAAGTGGGAGAAGTCGAAGTAGTTCTCCAGGCGCCGCGGTAGGGAGCAGTTCCACTCGTAGATGTCGAGATGCAGGAATTGGTAGCTCGGGTCGTCGATCTCGGGAATGGCCGGCGGCGGGAACTTGGGATCACCGAGCGTGGTGTAGATCAGGCCCGACACCTCGACCGTCGGGAACGAAGGCACCCGGACGTTCCGGAAGGCAGGCGAGAGTTCCTCACGGGCCGGAACGCGGGTGACCCGGCCCTCTGCGTCGTAGGTCCAGCCGTGGTAGCCGCAACGCAACTCGCAACCGTCGATGACCTTGCCGAGGGAGAGCGCCGCTCCCCGGTGACGGCACAGATCCTCGAACACGCGGGGCGCGCCGTCGAGGCGGACCACCACCAACTGCTCCTCGAACAGGGTGAAGGCCTGGGGCTCGTCCTTGAGATCATCGGAGTAGGCGACCGGGAACCAGAAGTTGTCGCGCATCTCCTCGTAGAGCCGGTTCTCGGCGGCAACGTCGAGGTAGTCGCTGGTGGCGTGCCGGCTGGTCATTCTCGCCTCCTTGTGCTCAGTCCCGCTCGACTTCCCACACCGAGCAGACCGCGTTGACGATGTTCTGGTACCCCGTGCACCGGCACAGGTTGCCCGAGAGCAGATCCACCACCTGCTCCGGCTCCCGGTAGTCGTCGGGGTCGACGCTTTCCAGGGTCATCAGGAATCCCGCGGTGCAGAAGCCGCACTGCATGGCGTGGTTCTCGTGGAAGGCCTGCTGCATCGGCGTAAGGTCCCCGTCCGTGGCCAGGTCCTCCACGGTTCGGATGGTGCTCCCGTCGGCTTGGGCGGCCAGGGTCGAGCACGAGCGGATGGCATCGCCGTCGACGATCACCGTGCATGCCCCGCAGTAGCCGTGCTCGCACCCCACGTGGGTACCGGTCAGGCCCACGACGTCACGGATGAAGTCGGACAGCAGCAAGCGGGCAGGAACCCGGTGGGTCACCTGCGTCCCGTTGACCGTCGCCGAGACGTCGACTTCCCGCGAGCCCGGATTGGTACCCATCATCACACCCCCGTCCCGTTGCCGTTGGTTGCCAGCGCCGCCCGGACGCTACGCACCGCCAGGGCGCCCAGCGCCTCCCGCCGGTACTCCGCCGTAGCGTGAACGTCATCCACCGCGTCGGCGCCGTCGTCGTACGCGGCGCCGTAAACCGCCGAGCCGTCGTCCCCCGCAGAGAAGCCGAGCACGGCTTGCTCGGCGCCGGTCATCCGGCGAGGCGCTCCGCTCACTCCGAAGCTGACCATCCGGGCTCCGCTAACGCTTCCGCCTCGAGTGGCCAGGGCCCCCGCCAGCCCCGTGATGGCGAAATCGCCCGACCTCCATGCCAGTTCATCCAGGAACGTAACGGTGTCTGCCGGCTCGCTCGGGAAATGAACCCCGGTAATGAGCTCGCCCTCACCAAGCTCCGTCCAGAACGGGCCCAGGAAGAAGTCGCCGGCATCCACGGTCCTCTCCCCCGCCGGTCCCTGGAGGAACAGAGTCGCGCCGCAGGCGATCGCCAGCGCCGGCAACTCGGCGGCCGGGTCGGCATGGGCGATGCTGCCGCAGATTGTTCCCCGGTTCCTGATCTGGAGATGGGCTACATGATGCAGCGCCCGCCGGAGCCCGGGAACGGTATTCGCCACCTCATCCGAGGCCATCACCCGGCTCTGGGTCACCGATGCGCCGATCATGACGCCGGAGGGTCCGACCTCCAGCCGGTCGAAGCCCTCCACGCCGCCGATGTCCACCAGGAGATCGGGCTGGGAGAGCCGGAAGTTCATGGCGGGGATCAGGCTCTGCCCGCCCGCCAGGACCTTGGCCGTCTCCGAGGTACCGAGGGCGGCCAAGGCGTCCTCCACGGTGGCGGGACGGTAGTAGTCGAACGGGGCGGGCTTCATCGCTCACCCCCTCCGGCGGTTGCCTCCCGTATGGCTTCCCGTATCGCCGAGGGGGTCACCGGGGTGGCCTTGATCTCCACCCCGAGGTCGGCCAGGGCGTCATCGACGGCGCCGGCGACCACCGCGGCCGGGCCGATGGTCCCACCTTCCCCACAACCCTTGACGCCGAGAGGCTGCTCGGGCGAGGGTGTCTCGAAATGCTCGACGGTCATGGCCGGCACTTCGGAACAGGTGGGATACAGGTACTCCATGAAGGAGGCGAAGAGGGGCCGGGCGGTCTCGGGGTCGTACTGGAAGTGCTCGTACATCGCCCCCGCGATCCCCTGCGCCACCCCTCCGTGGACCTGCCCGTCGATGATCATCGGGTTGATCATGGTCCCGCAGTCGTGGACCACCACGTAGTCCTCGATCTTGAGTTCCCCGGTGCTGATCCGGACGCTCACCACGCCGGCGTGGGCGCCGTTGGACCAGCTGGCGGCCGCATTGACCTTGCCGGACATGTCGGGGAGGTGCTCGAGCTCGGGCGGCTCGAAGTACCCCGACATCTCCAGGCCGGGCTCCATGCCCTGAGGTAGGTCCAGGGTGCGAACCCAGGCGGACGTAGCTACCTGGGACCAACTCACCGTGGGCGCCTCGCTCCCAGAAACATGGAAGCTGCCGTCGCTCAGTACCACATCCTCGGCGGCCGCCTCCAGCAGGTGAGCGGCGATGTCTCGGGCCTTGGTAAGCAGCCGGTCGGCTGCCATGAGTATCGATCCGCTCATCACGATGGCCGAGCGGCTGCCCCATGCCCCCAGCCCGTAGGGTGCTCGGTCCGTGTCGCCCATCACCACCGTGACGTCATCGGGGTCCAACCCCAGGGCATCCGCCGCCCGCAGGGCGGCGGGGGGGGGGGGGGCCGGCCCCGGCGCGGGGGGTGCGCGGGCCACCCCCCCCGCCGCCGGGGG
>VXRE01000025.1:14564-43923 GCA_009838635.1 Acidimicrobiia bacterium
CCCCCCCCCCCCCCCGTTTGGGTGGCGCGGGCCGTCCCACCCCCACCCACGGTCCGCCGCGCGCCCCCCCCCCCCCGGCCCCCCCCCGCCGGGGGGGCGGCCCTCGTCTCGGTGCCCTGCCCGAGCGCGGTGGTACCGAGTCCCACCCGAGCGGAGCCGTCGGGATCAACCCGGAGCGTCGCCGAGTCACCACCCGCCCAGAACCCGGTCGTCAGGTGGTAGGTGGGGGTGGTGGGCTCCACGTAGTTGGTGTAGCCGACTCCCACTCGCACGTCGGGATCGTCGGCGTACCGGGCACGCGCCCGCTCGAGCGACTCGCCGATCATCTCGGTGGCCCGTTCGAAACCCTTGGCGTGCGACCCGGAGTCCACCCTCCCCCCGCCGTGCATCGTGTACGGCATCTGGTCCTCCTGGAGGATCATGCGGCGGCGGATCTCCACCCGGTCGGTCCCGGTTAGGCGGGCCACGCGGTCGATGATCCTCTCCATGACAAACATCCCCTCGGGAACCCCGAAGCCCCGGTAGGCGCCGCTGGGGGTCTTGTTGGTGACCACGCAGAAGTGGTGCACCTCCATGTTCGGGAAGTCGTAGCCACCGGTCAGGCACCCTCCGGTGACGAAGACCGGAGCGGTACCGGGCATGAATATCTCGCCCGATCCGACGTCGCAGATGGCCTTGCAGCGGATTGCCCGGATGGTCCCGTCATCGTCGTAGGCGACGTCCACGTCGTGGCGCTGGTCCCGCGCATGCACCGCGGAGACCAGGTTCTCGAAACGGTCCTCGAGCCAGCGGACGGGGCTCCCGAGCTTGCCGGCTATCCAGGTTATGACCACATCCTCCGGATAGATGTGGGTCTTGGTGCCGAACCCACCCCCCATGGCGGGGGCGATCACCCTGAGACGCGGCTCGGGGATGCCGGTCATCTCGGCGATGGTGGTACGGACTATGTGAGGACTCTGGGTGGAGGACCACACGGTGTAGTAGCCGTCGTGCACGTCGGCAAGGACGCCCCGGCACTCCAGGGGAAGTCCGGTCTGGCGCTGGCTCACGTAGGTGTCGCTGAAAGTGTGGTCGGCCTCCTCGAAGGCCTGAGTCACCTCGGGCTTCTCGGCCGGGAAGTTGACCAGGTAGTTGTCGGGCCAGTCGTCATACAACTTGGGGGCGTCATCGGCCAGCGCCTGATCCAGGTCGGCCACGGTAGGGAGAGGCTCGAACTCGGTGTGGGCGGCCACCAGCGTCGCGGCGTCCTCCGCCACGTAGCGGTCGGTGGCCACAACTGCCGCGTAGGGAGACCCCACGTAGCGCACCCGGTCCACGGCGAGGACGGGCTGGCGTACCGGCTGGATGTAGAGGATCTTGTGCGGGAACAGGTCCACGTCCGCCAGGTCGGCGCCGGTGAACACGGCGTGCACACCCGGGAGGGCGAGGGCGGGCGCGGTGTCGATGCTCACTATCCGGGCGTGGGCCTCGGGACTCCGCACGAAGGCGACCTCGAGCATTCCGGGTAGCTTCAGGTCGGCGATGTAGCGCTGGCGACCCATTAACGGAGATCGATCCTCCCGGCGGGGCACCGCTCGGCCGATGTGGCTGGCCCGATGACGGATCATCGGGTTGATGCGGGTGGGACTATCCAACGTCATGTGCCTGCCCGACCTCCTGACTCAATCCCGGTTGGAACTCCGCCGGAGCGGATTATTGATGTAATCTAACATGCCCGCCTGCGGGCTGCCCGGTACCAGACAACTCCAGTCAGCGTTCGCCCCGGTGATAGGGGATCGTCAGCGACAGGGGAACGTTGGAGCGGCTGCGGTTGAAGACCAGCGCCACGATGGTGAGGACGAAGGGCAACGCGAGCAAGAGCTGGTAGGGAAGGTCGACATCGCTCGCCTGGAGAGCGAGCTGGGTCGCCTCCAAGAATCCGAACAGCAACGAACCGACCAGTACCCAAGTGGCCCGCCAGTTCCCGAAGATGACTATGGCGAGCGCGATCCAACCCCGCCCCGAGATGATGTCGGGGAAGAACAAGCCGGTCGATCCCAGGGAGAGGAAGGATCCGGCCAGGCCGGCCATCACTCCCCCGAACACCACCGCCACGTACTGGCGTGAGATGATTCCCACCCCGCGCATGTCGCACGCCTCGGGATTGTGCCCGACGCTCCGTAGCTCGAGCCCGTACTTGGTCCGGTAGAGGAACACCCAGACGACGGGGACCATCACGAACGCGAGGATGGTCAGCCAGGGAATCGGGAAGAACTCAAAGGGAGCCTGCATGGTCTCGACCGTGGGGATATCGATGCTCCCCTCGGCCTCGTAGATGGACCGGTACCAGAAGAAGGCCAGTCCGAGACCCAGGATGTTGAGAGCCAGGCCGGCGACCACCTGATTCACCTTGGCGGTCACGGTCATCAGGGCCATGATGAGCGACAGGAACGCTCCGCCGATCCCGGCCGCCACCAAACCGGCCAGGATGCTGCCCGTCTCGTTGGCTACATAGAAGCCCGCGAAGGCGCCCATCGTCATGGTTCCTTCGAGGCTCAGGTTCAGGATGCCGCTGCTCTCGCAGACCAACTCGCCCAGGGCGGCGAGGAGCAGGGGCGTGGCGATCCGCAACGTGGCCCAGAAGATCCCGACGAGGACAGCGCTGGTGAAGAGATCTTCCATGTCAGCCGGCCTTCCGGATCCGGTATCGGGTCACCATTGCTGCGATCAGGACCAGTGCGAGCGTGGTCCCCTCGATCACGAACACCAGCGCCTTGGGGATGCCGGTCTCGTACTGCATGGCGGTGGACCCGTTTACGAGGGCACCGAACAGTATGGCGGCCACGATAACGCCGAGCGGATGCAGCCGGGCCACCAGGGCGATGATGATGCCCGTGAAACCGATGCCCTCGGCGATGTCGAGCTGGACACGATGGTGGAGCCCCAGCAACTCCCCGGCGCCGGCAATGCCGGCCAGCGCTCCCGAGATGGCCATGGTGGCGAGGGTCACGGTACCCACCCTGATGCCCTTGTAGCGGGAGGCGACCACGTTGGAGCCGATCCCCCTTATCTCGTATCCCAGGGTGGTGCGCCTGATGAGCCAGTAGACCACCAGCGCGGCGAGCAGCGCGATGGCGAACCCCCAGTGAAGGCGGCTGCCGGTGAAGAAACGGGGCAGGTAGGTGGTGTCCGCCATCCGTACGGTCTGGTAGTAGAAGGTGTCGGGCGACTGCCAGGGTCCTGCCAGCAGGTAGGAGAGGATGTAGAGGATCACGAAGTTGAGCATGACCGTGGTGAGGATCTCGTTGGTCCCGTACCGGACCAGCAGCCCGCTGGCCACCGAGGCCCAGGCGGCGCCCGCGATGGCGGCGAAGATGAACATCAACAAGAAGAGCAGCGGCGCCGGTAGCCCTCCCCACAGGTCGTAGACAAACCAGGTGCCCATGACGCCGGCGAAGAACTGTCCCTCACCGCCGATGTTCCAGACCCCGGCCCGGAAGGCGATCGCGGCCGCCAGGCCCGTAAGGATCAGCGGTGTCGCCTGTACCAGGGTTTCCAGGGTGGAGGCCCGGGTGCCGAAGGCCCCGTTGTAAAGGGCGGCGAACGAATCGGCCGGGCTCTTTCCGATGAACAGGACCAGGCCGGCGATGATGGCCACCGCCGCCACGAGAGCGGCGATCAGTGCGATGACCTCGTGCCAGGGGCGGACTATCAGCCTCCTCTCGATCCGCCATGCGCCGGACTGGAACAGCATCGACAGCGGATCCCGGCGGCCGCCGCCCTCCGGCGCCTGAGTCTCGGAGGGGGCCTGGTCGGTCATGCAGCTGATCCCGCCTCGACCGTGTCCACTCCGGCCATGCTGAGGCCGAGGGACTCGAGGTCGGCCTGCTCGGGGGTGGTCTCCGAGACGATCCGGCCGTCGTAGATCACCGCGATCCGGTCCGAGAGTTGGAATATCTCGTCCAGGTCCTCGGACATCAACAGCACCGCCGCGCCACGGTCTCGCTCCTCGAGCAACCTACGCCTGACGTACTCGCTGGCGGAGATGTCCAACCCGCGGGTGGGCTGGTGGGCCACCAGCAGTCGTGGCTCACCGGACAGCTCACGGGCCATGATCACCTTCTGCAGGTTGCCGCCCGAGAGGGTCCGGGTGAGTTGGGACGCCGAGGGAGTCCTGATATCGAACCCCTCTATCGACTCGGCGGCGAAGCCGTCGATAGCGCTCCGGTTGAGGACCCCGGCTCGGGAGAAGGGGTTCGAACGGTGACGGCCCAGCACCAGGTTCTCCTTGACCTTGAAGTCCATCAGGAGCCCCTGTGCTATCCGATCGGCCGGAACGCTGGCCATCCCCAGCTGCCCGATCCGGTTGGCGGACAACTCGGCGATGTCCACCCCGCCTATCCGGATGGCGCCGGCGGAGGGCTGCTCGACCCCTACCAGCGCGTCGAAGAGTGCGTTCTGGCCATTGCCGGAGACACCGGCGAGGCCGACCACCTCCCCGGCATGGACGCTGAGGGAGAGACCCTTCAGAGAGCCCCGCCCGGTGACGCTGGCGAGATGGATCCCGTCCACTTCGAGGACCGCCTCGCCGGGATGCGACCGCTCCTTGTCGAACTGGAACAGCACCTCCCGCCCCACCATCATCTGGGCCAGATCCCGCATCTCGACATCGGCCGTGTTAACGGTTCCGACCACCTTGCCGAGGCGCAACACCGTCACCCGGTCGGACAACTCCATGACCTCTTTGAGCTTGTGGGTGATCAGGATGATGGTCAGGCCCTCGTCCCGCATCCGGCGAAGGATCCGGAAGAGCTCCTGGACCCCCTGGGGGGTGAGTACGGCGGTCGGTTCGTCGAGGATCAGGACTTCCACGCCGAAGTAGAGGGTCTTGAATATCTCGACCCATTGCTGCTCTCCGACGGATAACCGGCCCACCTCGGCGTCGGGATCTATCTCCACGTCATAGTTGTGGAAGAACTCGTTGAGCCGGTCCCTTACCTCCGACAGATCGAGCCATTGGCTGGCCGAGGTCCCGATGACCACGTTCTCTACCACCGACATGGGAGGAACCAGTTCGAAGTGCTGGTGCACCATGCCTATGCCGGCGGCGATGGCGTCTCTTGGCGTATGCAGCTCGAGCGTCTCGCCCCTGAAGGTGACCGATCCTTCGTCGGGCCGGTACACCCCGTAGAGAATGTCGGCCAGGGTGGTCTTGCCGGCGCCGTTCTCACCCAGCAGGCAGTGGATCTCCCCGCGGCGGATATCGACGCTGACCGCGTCGTTGGCAACCACCCCAGGGAAGCGTTTGGTGACCCGATCCACAGCCAGGATCGTCTCAGTCACCGAATTCGCTCCCCTGAGATGCCGGATACATTCGGGTGATCGTGCCTTACTCGGGCGGATCCGTCTTCAGTTCAACCCTCAGGAGCCCGCCCAGTATGGCCGCTTCAGCCTGGGCGACGCCGTCTTGGACCTCAGCCGGAACCAGGTCGCTGATCTCTCCGAGCGACGACCCACCATCGACCATCGAGGTGTAGACGATCCGCTCCATCGGGGCATCGTACGGAACGCCCTCGGTTGTGTAGGCATACCAGGCGTCAACCAGATCCATGAAGGCGGTGTCCCAGCGGGCGACCGCGCTGGTCAGCACCACCGGGGAGAGTCCGAGCTGATCGGTGAAGTGTCCGAAGCCGAACACACCATCCGCCTCCTCGATGGCAGCGAAGGGGCCGAAGCGCTCGGCATAGATCATGTCGGAACCGGCCGCGATCTGGGCGGCGGCCGCCTCCTGAGCGGTGGCCGGGTCGAACCAGCTCTCGATGTAGGCCACATCGAAGGTGATATCACCCTTGCCCATCTGCTGGGCCACGAACCTGGCGCCGTCTATGAACGCGTTGAGCGGACCGTTGACGTTGGGGAACGGGAAGGCCGCCACACCGCTGATGTGGTTGGTCTGGGTCATGGCCCCGGCGATGATCCCCGCCAGGTAGGCGGGCTCGTGGATGAACACGTCGATCCAGTAACCATTACCACCGGTCGGCTCGTTGCCGGACCCGGAGAATGCGAACAGGATGTCGGGGAAGTCATCCTTGACCGCGGCGACCGCGTCCGAGTAGGTGCTGTGCGCCACGATGATCTCGTGGTCGCCCGCCTGGGCCAGGTCCCGGATGACCCGCTCGCCGTCGGCGTAGGGGATCTCCTCGATCTGCGTCAGGGTGATCGTCAAGCCGTGGGGTGCCTCGTCGGCCACCCGGTTCACCGAGTCAATGAAGGTGGCGTACCAGCCCTCCTCCTTGGTACCCAGCATGATCATGGCCACGTCCAGCTCGGTCGGACCCATCGGCGCTGCTTCCGTGGTCTCCGTCATCTCGGCTTCGGTGGTAGCAGGCGCCGCAGCCGTGGTGGTCGGGGCAGCTGTGGTGGTCGGGGCAGCTGTCGTAGTCGGGGCAGCCGTGGTGGTGGGCGCCGCAGTGGTAGCAGCCGGTTCATCGTCCCCGCCGCAGGCACCGGCCAGCAGAGCCAGGGCGGTCAACATCGTTACCAGGGTAAAGGCCCGGCGGTCCATGAGCTTCCTCATAAGGACTCTCCTCCTCTTCTTCGGTCGCTTCTCACCAAGAGTGCGATCTTCTCTCCGCCCGAGGCTCCTTCGGGATGGGAACCATTGGGCACCCTGGCCCTCGGATCACGAAGCGTGACTCATCGAAGGATAGCGAGCGGCCCGCCGATCATCACTTTCTTTTCACGTGCGCGACAGAACCGGCTTTCCGAGGATCCGGTATGGCGGCCACCAGCGTTCCATGCCGAGATCCTCGACGATGACGTTGGCGGCGTTGTAGCCCGGACCAAAGTGGATCGAACCGCCCGGATGGCAGGCGGAGCCGCACATGTAGAGGCCTTCGACAGGGGTGCGGTAGCCGCTGGCTTCCGGGAAGGGCCGGTTGATGCCCCACTGGTCGTTGGTGTAGGCGCCCTGGCGGCAACCTCCGCCGACCATGTTGATGATCCGGTTCTGGATGTCGTCGGGGGTGTAGGCGTAGGTCGCCAGCATGTTGTCCCTGGTGAGGTTGGGCGCGTACTCCGCCCACCGGGCCCGCATCCGCTCCAGCAGGTCATCCTTGATGTCGTCGTAGGTCTTGGCGCCGTTCTCCAACTTGTCGGCCGGTGGGCCGAACTGCCAGAACAGCAGGGTGTGGCCGCCTTCGGGTGCGTATGAAGGATCGATCACGGTGTGGCAGCAGGCGTCTCCGCCCAGCGCCGACGGTATCTGACCTTTTCCGATCTCCTCCCAGTGCCGGTCGAGTTCCTCGAGCGTGTTGACCCCGAAGAAGATGGCCAGGCCCTTGTTGGCCTCCGCCGAGTACTTCTCCGAGTAGTCGGGCGCTACCGCCGACGCGGCGTGGAAACCGAAGAGCGCGGTGTGGTACTCGATCTCCCACTCCCGGCACCGTTCGACGATGTCGGAAGAGAGGTGCTCCTCCCCCACCATCTGCAGGAAGGTGGCCGGCGGGTCCACGGCCGAGGCCACGAACTTCTCGGCGCGGAAGGTCTTCCCTTCGGAGGTCCGGACGCCCACCGCCCGGCCCCCCTCGATGATGATCTTGTCCACATGCTCCCCGGTGAGGATGACACCCCCGTTGGCGTGGAAGAAGGCGGCCAGCGACTGGGCGATCTGGTGAGTCCCGCCCCTCACGATGCTCAGGCGGGGCGAGGCGGCGTAGCGCATGAAGAAGTCCCCCACCCCGGTGGCGAAGTCGGGCATCCCCCGCACGCAGGCGTTCATGGCGATCCAGGTCTTGAGGCGGTCGCTCTCGTAGAGGTGGTCCAGCAATTCGCGGCCGCTCATGTCGCACATCTTCTGGTACTCCGCCCGATCGGCCCCGTCCAATCCCCGACCACGCTCCGGAGTAGGTCTCGGCGGGGCGTAGAACTCCTCCTCCACCTTGGTGAGGAAGCGGTGGTAGATGTCCTCCATCGTGTCCAGGTCAGCCTTGGGAATGACGTCCTTGAACTGGCGGTAGGTCCGCTGCGGGTCGTCGGTATAGGTGAGGAGCTCGGCGCCGTCCTCGAACAGGTAGGCCCGCTCCACCTCGCCGCGCATCAGCTTGAGTCCGTAGCGATGTAGCTCGAAGTCCTGGTGGGGAGGCCCGTAGGACCAGATGAAGTTGGCGTGCAGGTTGTGGTAGAAGCCGGGCTTGGTCACCTCCTCGGTGATGGTCGCTCCGCCGTACGCCAGCCGCCGCTCGAGAACGAGTGTGCGCAGACCCTGGCGCGCCATGTACCCGCCCAATGTCAGCCCGTTATAGCCGCCACCGATGATGATCCCGTCAAAGGTTCCGTCCGCCACCACTGCTCCATTCCCCTGGTCGAGTAGCCGAATATTGGTAGCATCTATATTACTCTGTCAAGCGGCCCGGTCCACGGCTCTTGCCTTCGGCGGGATGGTTCCCGAAGGATCGGGCGGGCCGCGATCAAGGGTCTTGACCGCCACTGCCCGAGCGGATACGTTGACCGCACAGATACGATAAAGCGCTCGATGGCTGCTTCCGGCTCGCGGGACCATGCCGGACGAGCCAGCACAGAGTGAGGCCCCCGCTATGACTGTTATACAAGAAACCACCGTCGCGGAGCGCGTGGCTCAGGCGCTGGCGTTCCTGGCTCAGGCGGAGGCCGAGTTCGCGGTGGGCGACACCCGCCAGGCCGCCGAGAAGCTCTACGGCGCGTCCGTCCAGGCTGTCATAGCCGCGTCCATCCAGCGCGGCTGGGACTATCACTCCCATCGAGCCAATAAGAACGCCGCTCGGCGGTTGGCCAAGGAGTATGAGGACCCGTTCCTGTCGACCGGGTTCACCGCCGCTGAAAAGCTCCACATCCATTTCCATCACGGCGGCATGGAGGACTACCAGATCACCACCGATCGGCATGACGTGCGGTCCTACGTGAAGCGCATACTGAAGCTGGTGGAGGAGCACGAAGCGGACCGGGCGGCGTCGAGGCGCTGAATGACCGGATGGGGTTGGCCTGCCACCGTCGGCGCCCCGTTTCGGGATCAAGCGCACGGGCCGTCGCGCCCTTACCCAGCAGGCTCGCGACGGGCGACCGGCGGTAGACTCGCCGACGATGAACGCCGTCTGATTCCCGGCCAAGACAGAGTCGAGGAACATCATGGGTAGGGCCCAACGCCGCAAGGAGGAGAATCGCCTCCGCCGGATCGAGGAGGCCAAGGCGGCCGAGCAACGCCGTGCCGGGCGGCGCAGAAAGCTCGCGATCGGGACCGGCGCATTGGTGGTCGTCGCGCTGGTGGGTCTGTTCCTGATCCTTCGAGCAGCGCCGGACGGCGAGACATCCGCGGCCCCCGACACCACCGGAACCACCCTGCTCGACGCCGCCGAAGACACGGCGGCGGAGACCCTCACCGAGGACGGGCCTCCCGGTGACGGCGACGCCACTGGGGAGGGTACCGATCAGTCGGTGACCACAACCATGCCGGTATCGGATGGACCATCGCCTGAACCGGCCGGATCGGACGGCGAGGGCAGCGGAGTCGATGCGGCCGACCCCGTTCCGGCGGGCTGTCCGGCGCTGGATGGGAGCGACGGGCCGAGGCTCGACTTCGACGGCCCACCACCGATGTGTATTGATCCGGCGGCGGGCTACACCGCGGTGTTCCACACCAGCGAAGGGGAGATGCGTTTCGAGTTGACACCGGCCGACACGCCCCAGACCGTCAACAATTTCGTCACGCTTGCCCGCTGGGGCTACTACGACGGCACGCTGCTATTCCGGACCGACCCTTCGATCGACATAATCCAGGGCGGTTCCCCCCGCACCAACAGCCCGTCCGACCCGGGGCCGGGCTACACCATCCCGGATGAGCCGCCGTTCGCACCGGATCCGGACACCGGCCGGCCCGTCGGTCCGTACCGTTACCAGCCCGGTCAGCTGGTGATGGCTCGATCGGCGGGCTTCGACTCGGGGGGCGCGCAGTTCTTCATAACCACCGGCCCCAACGCCGCCCTCCTCGACAGTCAGGGTGTCTACGTGGTGTTCGGGACCACCGACGCGGCAGGGTTGGAGGTGGCGCGCTCGATAATGGACCTCCATGTGGCCACCGGCAACATGGGCGGAGCACCCTCGAGAGACGTGGTGGTCTACTCCATCACCGTCGAGTGAACCCCGGCGCCGGATATGCACCCGATGCCGGGGAGACGGTTACCACCGCCTCCCCGGTCGAGCAATCCTCTGTGAACGCCGGTTACTCGGGCGGAGCGTCGTTGAGGTCCACCACCAGGTCGCCGGACAGTATCTGGTCCCGCGCCTCGTGCACCTTGTCGCGCACGTCTGCGGGCACCAGCGCCTCGTTGAGCGGAGCGATGTCGCCGCCGCCTTGCGGCATGTGGAACATGATCCGCTCCATCGGAGCGTTCATCGGAACGCCGTTGGCCATCTGGTCCCACCAGGCGTCGATCGTCACCTCGATGGCCTGGTCCCACTTGGCCACCGTGCTGGTGAGCACCACGTCGGGCGCAAGGAACTGAACGTCCACGAGGTCGCCCACCCCGTAGACGCCGGCCTCCTCCGCAGCCTCGAAGACACCGAAGACGATGGCGTAGAGCACGTCGGCGCCCGCCGCGATCTGGGCCGCGGCGGCCTCCTTGGCGGTGGCGGGATCCCACCAGCTCTCGATGAACGTGACCTCGAAGTCCACATCGGGGTTGACCGACCGCGCACCGGCAAGATACCCGTTGATGGGGGCGTTGACGTTGGGGAACGGGAAGTTGGCGACGACGCCGATCTTGTCGGTCTCGGTCATCATACCCGCCGCGACCCCCGTCAGGTAGGCGGGCTCGTGGATGAAGGTGTCGATCCAGAATGCGTTGCCGCCCAGCGGATCATTGCCGGACCCCGCATAGATGAAGAGGACGTCCGGGTGGTCACCCATCACCGCTGAGACCGCGTCGCTGTAGGTGCTACTACCCAAGATCATCTCGAAATTGCCGCTGGCGGCCAGATCGCGGAAGATCCGCTCGCTGTCGCCGTACTCGATGTTCTCGAACCACTCGGTTGATATCTCCAGGCCGTAGGGCGCCTTCTCGGCGAGACGCTCCAACGAGTGCAGCATCGACTGGTACCACGGGTCGTCGATAGGGCCCGGCGCGATGAAGGCCACCCGCATCACCGATGGCGCCTCCGGCTCGGGAGCAGCTGTCGTAGTAGGTGCAGCGGTGGTCGTTGGCGCCGCCGTGGTAGCGGGCGCCGCCGTGGTGGTGGTAGCGGCGTCGTCCCCGCACGCCGCTCCGAGGACAGCGAGGACGAGCGCAAGGCTGAGTAACGGGGTTCTTAGGAGTCTCATCTTCTTCGTTCCCTCCCTGGTCCGGAGCGGGTACTTGCTCGGAGTCGGGTGTCCGGCCCTGGGACACCTTCTTCCGGTCTCGATATCACTCTCAGCAATATCGCTCTCGGCAATAATACACTCCGGTGCGAAGGCGCGTAGGAACGGGGCACGAATGAACGTCGAACACGACACGGTCTGCGATCTGTTGCTCACCAACGGATCGGTGATCACGGTGGATGACGAGCGGCGGGTCCTCGAACCGGGAGCGGTGGCCATCCGGGGCGACCGGATCCTCGCTGTCGGCACACCGAGCGATCTCGATCGATACCGCGCCGCGAGGGTGATCGAATGCTCCGGCAAGGCGGTCTTGCCCGGCTTCGTGGATACCCATACCCACATGTTCCAGAGCCTCGGGCGAGGGCTGGGCGAGGGGATGCCACTCTACCCCTGGCTCACTGACTTCATGTGGCCGTACGCGCAGGTGATCAGCAGGGAGGAAGCCTGGGCCGGGGTCAGATTGACCGCGCTAGAAGCCGCTCGGGCCGGCACCACCGCGGTGGTGGACGATCACTACTCCCCCACAGACGTGGAGACGACCGTCGGCGTGGCTCGAACCATCGAGGAGGTGGGCCTGCGCGGTACGGTGACGCGGGGCATCTTCGGGTCACCGGCCGAGGTGACGCGCCACTACGACATTCCCGACTACCTCTTCGCCATACCGCCCGAAGAGGAACTCGAGATAACCCGGGCCGCCATCGAGGCGACGTCCGGCCGGAAGGTGGGGGTCTGGCCGGCGCCGGACGGGAACTTCATCGAACGGAGTCTCATCCTCGACTCGGTCGCACTGGCCCACGAACTCGACACCCGGTGGCACATTCATTGCTCGGCGCCGACGACGGATCCGGATGCCTACATATCCTGCTACGGCGAACGGCCCGTCCACTGGATGCAGCGCGCCGGCATCCTCGACGAGAGGGCCGCTATAGCGCACGGCGTCTGGTTCGATGACGACGAGGTGGCGGCCCTGGGCGAGGCGGGCGCCGGGGTGGCCCACTGTCCCACATCGAATTGCTACATGGCGGACGGCGCCATCCGCATGAACGACCTCAGATCGGCGGGGGCGGTCGTGTCTCTGGGCACCGACGGATCAGCCTGTGACCATCGCCAGGACATGTTCGAGCAGATGAAACAGGCCATATTCGTGCAGCGACTGCACACCCTCGAGCCCACGTCTCTCCGATCCGAGGATGCGCTGGAGCTGGCTACCCGGGAGGGCGCCCGCTACCTGGGGATCGACGCGGGGGTCCTGGCCCCAGGCAAGCTAGCCGACATCGCGGTGGTAGACCTCGAGCGGGTCCACCTCCAACCTCTCAACCGGACGATCTCCACGCTCGTCTACGCCGGCCGCGGCTCCGACGTCGTGATGACGATCGTGGGTGGTGAAGTGATCTACGAGAACGGCGCCTCCACGAAGGTAGACGAGGCTGAGGTGATCGCCGAGGCCCGGGCCCGGTCGGCGGAACTGATCGAACGGGCCGGCATAACGGGTCTCCTAAAGCCATGGAGACGGCACCGGGGTTGATCGGGGCCCTGTCTCGGAAGGAGCGACACCGTGATCCTGTTCGACAAATGCCGGTTCCTGATCTCCGAACCGAACCCAGCGGGTGTGATCGAGGACGGCTGGGTACTCATCGATGGCCCCGTGATCAAGGCCGTCGGCGGGCCCACGGACTCGCCTCGTGCCGAGGTCACGGCGCAGGGGGGCGAGGTCATCGACTGCAGCGGCAAGCTCGTCATGCCCGGGCTTATCGACACCCACAACCACCTCGCGAACTACGCGCTCAACCTGCTTCCCGGCATCGATCCATCATCCCTGGAATACGCCGGGATATCCGAGTGCCTGGAGAAGTTCATCTGGCCCGCCTACACCTGGGTATCAGGCGAGAGCACCTATGACCTGACCCTGCTGTCGATGTGTAACGCCATCAAGCACGGCACCACCACCATCACGAGCGCCTTCCCGTTTCCGGACGACACGTATCGAGCCGGCGTCAAGTCGAGGATGCGGCTCATCATCCATCCCCAGACCGTCAGCAACGTCCTCCTCGGTGACGGCCTCGACGATGACGGGTACCTCGCCCAGACCGAGGAGACGATCCGGAACTACCACAACGCCGAAGACGGAAGGATCCAGGTAGCGACCCACCCCCACTGCACCTACTCGTGTACGGAACGGCTTCTCCTCGGCTGCATGGAACTGGCCGAGCAATACGACGTCGGGTTCGCCACCCACCTGCTCAATTGTCCCGAGGACCGCGAGATGTCGGACGCCCAGTACGCAGCCTGGGGAGGAACGGTCGCCTATCTCCAGGCCAAGGACTTGCTTCAGGAACGGACCCTCTTCTTCCACTGCGACCAGGTGAACCGCCAGGAAGCGGAGGTATTCGCGGAGGCTGGAGTTGCGATCTCGCACAACCCGCAGTCCAACGCCACCTACCACGGGTGCGTCGCGGACGTGCCCGCGCTACGAGAGGCCGGCGTCACGCTGGGCATGGGAACGGACATGCCGGCAGGCAACATCTTCGACAACATCTACACGGCCTACCTGGTCAACTCCGTAGTCCCGTTGGACCAGGAGGCGCAGTTCGAACCCTGGGTACCCATCGAGATGGCCACGATCGGGGGCGCCGAGGCGCTGCGGCTCGGGGACAAGATCGGGACGCTCGAGGCCGGAAAACGCGCCGACATCATCACGGTGGACCTGCGACGGAACACCACCCTCTACCCCCTCAACGCGGGGAATCTCCTCTACTGGATCGTCACCAAGTGCGCCGGCACGCTCGCCGCGGACACGATGGTCGACGGCACGTTCCTGATGCGGGACGGGGAGTTCACCTTCCTTGACGAGGAGGCCATCATCGCCCGCTCCGATGAGTGGATGGCCCGATTCGAGACGTGGTACCGGGGCCGCAAGGCCTCCGGACAGCCGGTGACCGTAAGGAAGTACCCCGACTACGAGAACCGCTGACCGGTCACCTGGAGGCACCGGCCGCGAGCCTGTCTTAGTGGAAGCCGGAGCCTCCGTTGACCCAGATGTTCTGGCCGGTCACGAAGTCCGACCATGGGCTCACCAGGTAGAGGAGGGTTCCGACCATGTCGTCGGGCACCTGGGACCGCTTGAAGGCCCGGCGGCCGATGATCAGCCCGTCAACATGGGGCTGCTTGGCGGCGTAGTCGGCATCGTGGGGTATGTAGTCGGGCGTCAGGGTGTTGACGGAGATCCCATCGTCGCCCAACTCACGGGCCAGGGACCGGGTCAGACCCCAGATGGCCGCCTTAGACGCCACGTAGTGGAGGAATCCGGGGGTACCGTCGTTGACCGTCATCGAGGCGATGTTGACGATCTTCCCGCTGCCCTGCGCCCGCATGGTGGGCGCCACCGCCCGGGCGCAGAGCCAGGGCCCCTTGACGTTCACCTCGAAGCACCGATCCCACTCCTCAGGCGAGATCTCCTCCATCGGGCCTTGGGTGAGCGTCAGGTAGAAGGCAGCGTTGTTCACCAAGGCGTCGATCTTCCCGAAGGCGTCCACGGTGGCGGCGGCCATCGCCTCGGTCGAGGCTACGTCGCTAACGTCGACCTCCACCGAGATGGCTCGGGCGCCCATCTCCTCGACCTCTGCGACCATCTCCGAGCCGTCGGCGAGATCCGCCACTACCAGAGATGCGCCCTCCGCGGCCAGACCTCGGCAGTAGGCGCTCCCTATTCCGCCGGCGCCGCCGGTAACTATCACGACTTGGCCGTCGAGCATGCCCATGAGCCCTCCATTCCTTTCGTACGGCTGCGCTCCGCCGGCGTCCTCTCCCCTTCCCGCTACTCGTTCATGAAGTCGGCTGCCAACTCGAACAGCCATGAGCGGTAGGCGAGGGTGACGTCGTCGGCCACCTTGATGTACATCTCGGCGCTGAGCAGGTCAGGAAGGTGCTCGGGCCACTGGGACTCGACTACCGGCTGATCCTGATCCAGCACCATCAACTCGAAATCGATGAGGAAGGCCAAGTCCTCATCGGTCTGCGCGAAATCCGAGCCGATGTGCCAGAAGTTGCGGCAGGTCGCCGGCCCGGTGGGTGCCGAGACCATGTAGAGCCCGTAGCGCTTGCCGTTGGGGAAGATACGCAGGAGGTAGATCGTGCCCGGCAGGCTCAGGTAGTAGCGGTTGAGCACCGTGACGATGTCGTCGGATATCCCGAGGATCCCCTTCATCGTGTCGTCGTTGGGTTCCACCACGTAGCGGTCGAAGCGGAGCATCTGCCCCTCCCGCCAGACCTCGTGGTCCTCCACCTCCGCCTTGTCCCGGGTTCCAAGGATGTTCTCGTGGACGAACGGGAAGTGCGAGAAGTCGACGAAGTTCTCGAGACGGCGTGGCGCGCTGGTCTTCCAGTCGTAGTAGGCGGGTGACTGCCAGTGCATCTCGGGGTCGTCCCACTCGGCCAGGCCGGGAGGATCCCCCCATGGCTCATCGACCAGCGACACCCAGATCAACCCGGCGCTCTCCCGGCACAGGTAACGCTCCAGGTTGACCTTGAGTATCCCGTTGAGCTCCGGGCGGGAAGGGATGTTGACCAGGTTGCCGTCCATGTCGTAGGACCAGCCGTGGTAGGGGCAATTGATGCAGCCGTTCTCGATCCAGCCGAGCGAGGGCGCCGCCCCCTTATGACGGCAGACGTCCATGAACGCCCGGACCGTCCCCTCATGGCGAACGAGGAGGATGCGCTCGCCGAGGAGCTGGCCCTGCAACATCTCGCCCTCGACCACATCGCCGCTGTAGGCGACCGGATGCCAGAAGTGCCACATGGCCCGGTACCACTTGGAGTCGCGCTCGGGTACGAAGGGATCGGCTAGGTCCTGCATGCTCGGCTTGGCCATTCTCAACTGCCTTCCGGTTCGGATCCTGGGTACACGTTCAGAGGAAGAAGGCGCCGCCGTTGACCAGCAGGCTCTGGCCGGTGACGAAATCGGACGCCGGGGAGCTCAGGTAGATGATCGTTCCCACCATGTCGTCAGCCTCCTGGGTGCGTCGGATGGCCCGGCCCGACACCACGAACGGGTCGCTGGTGGCGTCGGTGGGACGGAGGTCCGGATTGGGGATGAGATCAGGCGAAACCGTGTTGACCGTGATGCCCTCGGGACCCAACTCGTTGGCCAGGCACCTGGTGAGTCCCAGCAAGGCCGACTTGCTGGCCACGTAATGGGGGAAGCCGAGGGTTCCCTTGTAACACGTATTGGAGGCGATGTTGATGATCTTGCCCGAACCCTGGGCCGCCATATGCGGGTACACCGCCTTGGTACACAGCCAGACGCCGCGGACGTTGACCTCGAAGGTGCGATCCCATTCGGCCACGGTGAGGTCCGTGAAGGGCCCCCGGGTGGTCTCGGAGAACATGGCGGCATTGTTGATGAGCACGTCGATCCGCCCGAACCTGTCCATGGCCGCTTCCGCCATGGCCACCGTGGATGCCTCGTCGCTCACGTCGGTGGTGACGGACAGGGCCTCACTTCCGGAGTCAGCGAGTTCCTCGACCACGGCGGAGCCGTCCAGCAGGTCGGCAATCACGACCCTGGCTCCCTCCGCGGCGACACCGAGGGCGTAGGCGCGGCCGATGCCGCGAGCCCCGCCGGTGATAGTGACCACCTTGCCGTCTAGCACTCCCATACGGACCACCTTCTCGATGCCGGTCTATGCTCCAACACTAGCCGAATTGATATTGGTGGTGGTAATAATCCGGCTCGGAGTCTGGGCCGCGCCGCTGCGATGGCCCACGGATGCCATAGATATCATCAAACTCACCGAAGCGAGCAACGAGCCCGTCCGCCATTCATCCAAGGAGGAGAGACATGGAAACGCCGAACGTACGACATGGATACACGACCGGTTCCCAAGGCAATCGCCTGCACTACCTGGACTACGGAGGTGAGGGAACGGCGCTGATATGCATGCATGGCGTGATCGGCAACGCCTGGAACTGGAGGGCAGTGGCGGCCGGTATCGGTGACCGGCGACGGGTGGTGGCCCTCGATTTCCGCGGCTACGGCGAGAGCCAGTGGTCACCGGACCATGACTACACGACCTCCGACCATGTTGCGGACCTGGGAACCCTCATCGAGTCCCTCGGTGAGGACCGCGTCGACCTGATGGGTTCATCCTGGGGCGCCCTGGTAGCCATCCAGTACGCCGCAGAGAACCCCGACCGGGTGGGTCGGATCGTGGTGGTGGACGTGGAGGCGTCGTTCGCCCAGAGCGAGACCGACCTCTTCCCCCGACCCACCAGCCACGCCGACCACGGCGAGGTGCGGACGGGACTCGGGTACGCCTTCCCGAACGCCCCCGAGGAGATGCTGGAGCTGACCGCGTTGACCAGTTTCGGACCTGTAGACGGCGGACGGCTGGCGCCCAAGCACGACCCCTACTTCTTCGAACGCTGGCCCTTCCGCTCCGACGACCACTGGGACCGCCTGGACGGAATGGCGACTCCGGCCCTTCTGGTCCACGCCGCCGACAGCTTCGTGAACCACGACGTCATGGCAGACATGGCCAACCGCATGGGCAACGCAACCCTGGTCCAGGTCGAGAACAGCACCCACGTAATCCCAGTCGACAACCCCGCCGGCCTGTTGGAGGTCCTCCTGCCCTTCCTGTAGCTGCCACTTCTCAGTTGGTAACAGCTACACAGGACCGGCAAGTTCTTAGCACCTTACGACGGCAAGCAACGTACCCAAGGCATACCTTGGCGATGCCAAGAGCTCGGCTCTGGTCGGGTGCCTCGCAATGGTGTCGCCTCGCCATCCAAATGGACTTTCTTCACCAAATGGGTCCATGATCTTCATGATATGATCACTAGGCCCTTGGTGCTGTTACCTCCTATAGAACGGATTCTCCTGTGACCACGGCCCATCATGCTCGCTCCTCCCAACAGGTCTATGAATGAAAGCTGACACGACCACGCTGCGAGAGGTGCTCCAGGGCGACCGGCGTTTCGTGATTCCGGTGTATCAGCGCCCGTACGTATGGGAACGTGAGCGGCAGTGGGAGCCTCTCTGGGCCGATGTGGAGTCGACCGCCGTGCGCTTGGCAGAAACGCGACAGGAGTCTCATCGCGCCGACAAGCCAGCGTCGGTCGCCGATGCCAAGGCAGCACCCCATTTCTTGGGTGCCATCGTGGTCGAGCCGTACCCCACGGGCACCTTGGACATCAACACTCGGCTAGTAGTGGACGGTCAGCAACGGCTAATTACGTTGCAACTTGTCTTGATGGGCACACTCGATGCTCTACGGACCGCAGGCACTCCCAAGCTTCAACTGGCGCAACTACGCAAGCTGACCCGGAATGACGAAGAGATCTGGTCGGGCGACGATGTCCACAAAGTCTGGCCACGGCAAGCAGAGTCCGAATGGTATCGGAGGGCAGTGGCGGAGGAACCGCCACATAAGGAGGATTCGGTATTCGCTGCCGCGCGCGACTTCTTCTTCACTCAAGCGATCAGCTTTCTGGAGGACGAGAGAGTTCCCGAGGATCCGTATGCCGACGGGGACTCGGTTCAGCGTCGCGCATCGCTCCTCGTGGCCACACTCTTGGCGCTAGTCAAGCTTGTAATGATCGATCTGGAAGATGTCGACGACGCGCAAGTCATCTTCGAGGCGCTGAACGCTCGCAACACCCCATTATCGGCCACCGATCTAGTCAAGAACCTGCTTTTCATGCGCGCTCAAACCAAGGGCCACGATCCGCAGAAGCTCTACGACGAGGTCTGGGCTCGATTCGACAATGCCGACGATTGGTGGCGAACGGCTATCGGGGCTGGTCACGCGCGCAGGGCAAGACAGGACTGGCTGATGGGAGACTGGCTGATCGCCCAGCGAGGTCGAGTCATCAACGTCGGTCGACTGTACGGTGAGTTCCGGAGTTGGTTGCACTCCAGTGGTACAACCGCTGTCGACGCGCTATACGAACTAGACCGCTACGCGGATGCCTACGAGAGGCTCCACGGCCGCAAGGAAGGCGCGACAGAAAGTGAGCGCCTGTCGTTCCAACGAATCAACCGTCTCAACGTCACGGTGGCCACTCCCGTGCTCCTGTGGCTTCTGACCCGATCCGAAGCGGAACTGCCACAAGGTGAGAGAGAGTTGGCGTTCCAAGCTATAGAGTCCTTCGTCATTCGGCGTATGGCGATCAAGGCTCAGACCCGCGCCTACGGCCAAGCCTTCGCCGAAGTACTCCGAGCCGCGCAAGGTGCGGGCGCGCATCCGGGGTTGGCAATCGTGGAGGCACTTCGCCGAGGACCCTATGGATACCCATGGCCAACGGACGAGCAGTTGGTCGGGCAGTTCCGAAGCGCCGCCTATTACGGATACGGCGGAATCGCCCAGTATCGGCTTCGACTCCTATTGGGGGCGGTCGACGATCGGCTCCAGCGCGACGACTATCACAAGGGAGAACCAGGCGAGGCCATAAAGTACGACATGCTGCAGATCGAGCATGTGCTACCGAGAAGCTGGCAAGAACATTGGCCGATCGAGGACTCTGATCAGGGCCAAAAGATCGTTCTTGAGAACGAACGGTTTGACCACATACACCGCATAGGGAACCTCACACTAGTCAGCGACCGATTGAATCCGGCACTGAGCAACGCACCCTGGGCGGAGAAGCGCTGCGAACTGAAGAAGCACTCACGTTTGCGCCTAAACGCCCGATTGTGTCAGGAAACCGATTGGAACGAGCGGGCGATACGAGCGCGGGGAGAGTGGCTAGCCGAGGTCGTATCACGCATCTGGCCGGCGCCCAACTCCGATCAGTGGGCGAACGCAGCGACGCAGCGCAGCCAACTCGACTAGTGCCAGCGTCCCCGCCACTGTCGCGGCAGATCGGAGTGCCGCAAACCGCACGGCTCTGCCGACTTTGACCTGACCAACCGGAGTCCGGTCCTCGACGCTTCCAATGTCGAATGCTAGATGACCGTCAGCAACCGAGGGTACCGTTCTTCCCCAGTACAGCCATACCGGTAACAGCGCGCAGGCCAACGCCTCTCAAGCCTCTGAGATGCGATTTGGATGAGGAAGCTGTCCGCCTGCTGCGTGGCTTGATCCCTAACCTATCCCGCTCCCCGAGCGGGATAGCAGTGTCGTGACGAAGAACATCAGAGCACCAGTGCCGACTTGACCACGGTTCCACCCCTACCGGCAGGGACTGACCAGCGATCCTAGCCAACGGGTAACAACTGGGTAAGCACGATTGATGCCGTCCGTATTCGTCTAGAAGGGACGTTGGTAATAGCCAAAGAACTCGGTAAAGGTGAACGAGTCGACCACCCAGGGAAACAACGCATCACAGTATTCAAATGAATCTTGCCATTCGTTGATAGGTGGAAAGATCTGCGACGCCTTGTTACATGTACTAGGATCAGGATCAGCGATGAGAATCCTTGGTTGCCTTCCCCTTACGTGAGCCTCTTGATATGCACGCCTAAGGGCAGCGTTGACCGGCTCGTCCCCAAACGCGTAGCCACCGATAAACCAAAAGTCCGAAGATCGCAGGCGGTCCTCAAAAATCTTGTATGCGATTGAGAAGGGCCTATCGACAATCATCTTGGCCTTCTGGTCGGTCAAGACTATTTGAGGAGTCATGCAAACTCTCCCATCTTTGAACTCGGTCCAGTATGACATTCTACGAAGGTCTCGTAATCGGAACTTCCAAGTGGTGCCCTCGTAAGGATCATATAACCAGCCGAGTGATCCATGAAGTTGGATCAGATGTATATCGTAGGGTAGATCATCAAACTCTCTGATACACGATGCGTCCAAGTCAATCGAGTCAGACACCCGACGGCACGCCTGTGCCGCTGGTCTACCATCCCCGAGATCGCTGAAATATAGGCCTTCTTCTTGTAGGCGAAGCAGTCCAGCATGCAAGAGTCCATCGTAGTTGAGAGTTGCGATGGTGAGAGTGTCACCATCTAGGCGTGGAGCATCAACCAACGTGGTGAGTACCTTCAGGACACTCTCCTCCAACTGGCCGCTCTGACCTCGGCCGCATGCTGCTATGCGTTGGAGAACAACACCCAGACCAAGGCGATGGGCCTCCCGGACGTGTTGTGACACCGTGTCAACGCACTGTCGGTACGTTCGAGAACCACCTCGAAATAGTGAACCGATCCCACTCAGGTGGGGAATAGCGCGAGATGCGCTGTCAAGCGGACCAAGGAGGCCCTCAAAGCTCGGCTCTTCGCCGCTACGCCCCAATTCAGCCGCGAACATTTTCAGAGAGCGCGCGGCCGCATTCCCTGAGAGCTCGGAAAATCCTCCAGAAGCGATCGCGTGAGATTGTCCACGCTCAACTCCGGGTTATAGGCTATCGACAGTCCGTTGCCGATCAAGCACGTGACTGAAGCCATGAATCTCCCCTCTTCGTGTGCTTGGGAACCACTCTCCGCTAAGTCGAACTATCGCGATGGGTGGGCCGGACGAGTCGGGTAAAGCGCCAGTCGGACACCCGCAGCTAGGACTCAGCCCAAGGCACCGGTCCATAGCCTATCAATCGGTAGGGCGATGATGCCCGCGTCCGGGCCCTTGTAGCGGATGCTGTGGGGGCCGGTGTAAAACACCACTCCGGCCGTGAGCCGATCTCCAAGAGCATCCCGCAAGATGCGCAGGCCGCGCCGGTCCTTGGAGGGGATCCTGGAGCCGGACTTCACCTCGATACCGACCACCGAGCCGTCCCTACTGTCCTCGACGACGATGTCTACCTCGGCGCCGTGGTGTGTTCGCCAGTAGCCGACGTGAGGCCGGTGTTCCATCCAGGATGCCTGTTTGAGTACCTCCCCGACTACGAATGTCTCCAGCAGATGCCCGAACTGTTGTAGGGCTGCCGGGTCCAGGGAGGACAACTTGTCAGGAGGGAGGCGCAGCAACCTCGCGGCCAGACCCGAGTCCACCATGTGGAGTTTGGGACGCGACCCGGTCGCCGAGCGCAGGGTCCTACCCCAGGAAGGCAATAGCCGCACCAGGAAAGCGGCCTCGAACAATCTCACGTAGTCGGAAGCGGTGCTGGTGGGCAAGCCCACCGCTCGTCCCGCGCTCGACATGTTGAGAACCTGCGCCGTCTGCGACGCCAGGCGTGTAAGCAGCGGGGCAAGCGCGGCCGGCTGCCGCACACGTCCCTCCTCCATCAGGTCACGCTCCAGGCACAGCGCCAGGTAATCGTCGAACCACCGGGCCCGCGCTGCCTCGGTGCGCTCCAACGCCAACGGGAAACCGCCCCGCGCTACTAGTTCCGTATACCTGTCCCGGCTAGTCGTCGACGCGTCCGGGGTAACGGTCGCGCCAGGATCATCCAATAGGGCTGCGACCAGATTCTCCTCCGATCCGCCGAGTTCCCCCTGTGACAGCGGAAGTATCTCCAGACGGTGCAAGCGACCGGTAAGGGACTGCGAGGCGAGAGGTAGGGAGTCGAACCGCGTGGAGCCGGCGAGCATGAACCGGCCGGGCGAGCCGTCACGGTTCAACTCAGCCTTTATGGAGTCGAGCAGGACGGGGACATGCTGGTACTCGTCGATGAACACCGGTCCCCTGCCCGAAACGAAAAGCCCGGGATCGTCTACGACCGCCGCACGCACCGCCGGATCGTCGAGGTCCACCACACGACCGCCGTACCGCTCCGCCAGTATCCGGAGGAGCGTGGACTTGCCGACCGAGCGCGGACCCTGGAGCAACACCACTGGCGACTCGGCCATGCGGCTAACGGCGACTTCCTCCAAGCGGCGATTGACCAACTCCATGATGCGCCACCTCTACCGTGAATCTCTATACCATCCTACCGTGAAATCCACGGTAATGCTACCGGGAAATCTATGGGTGAAGTCCCGTGATTTGCGGCTTGTGCGCTAACGAGATGCGACGGTCGTCCGTCCGCTCATCCCCTGTCTGAACGGTTGGGAGGCTCCTCCGGAGGTTCGTCTTCGCTATCGGTTGGACTGGGGGATCTCATGAGCGGTGAGGAAATGTACATTGCCTTGCCTGGGCTATAGATCTTGGCTGGACGCCCTCCTCGTGCTCTCGGATTTGTGACGTCGCCGGTGGAGCGGAGAAAGTCGGGACTGGTGGTGACCTTGCGGTGGAAGTTGGCCGGGTCGATGCGGGCGTTCCACACCACTTCGTAGACCCGTCGCAGCTGGCTGATGGTGAATTCGGGTGGACAGAATTGCGCGGCGAGGGTGGTGTATTCGAGCTTGGAGCGCACCCTCTCCACCGCCTCCTTGATGATCTTGCTGTGGTCGAAGGCCAACTTGAGGGCATCGGCTTCGACCATCACCACGGAGAAGAGGCTGGCCTCGGCCGCGTCTCCACCTCCCCGCGGTTCGGGGAGGTTGGCGAGGATGGCCCAGTAGGCGACGGTGACCACCCGCATCCGAGGATCGCGGTTGGGTCTCCCGTACGTGCCAAGTTGCTCGAGATGGCGCGGCTCGGCGGTAATCCCTGTCTCCTCGTGGAGTTCACGCAGGGCCGCCTCCTCCAGACTCTCGTTGGGGCGCACGAAACCGCCCGGTAGCGCCCAACGTCCTCTATGCGGATCCTGCCCACGACGGATCAGGAGGATCTGGAGTTCGTTGTCGACGATGGTGAACGTGACCACGTCCACGGTGACAGCGACCGGTGGGTACGCCCGGGGGTCGGAGCCGTCGGGAGGCTTTGTGTCATACCCCATCCGTAGAATGATATCAAGTTTGTGTTGACAGGACAAGAACCCTGGGCTAGGGTTATTGTCAAGTTGGAATAAATCGGTGGGTCTCGGCGTCTTACCTAGATGCAGAACGCGTGGGTACCCCAGACCTAAGGAGAGATACATGACTGACGCAACTGTTACCGAGCCGACCAAGCTCTGGTTTCTCCTGGACCGCTCGGGATCGATGAGCGGTCTGGCCCAAGACGTCATCGGAGGCTTCAACACCTTCGTCGCCGAACAGGCCCGGGAACCCGACAACGCGCACCTCACTCTCGTGCAATTCGATAGCCAAGGCCCGTTCGAAATCATCCACGATGCGGCGCGAGTTGCTGACGTACCGGAACTCACTACCGACATCTACCGCCCGCGAGGGATGACTCCCCTGCTGGACGCCATCGGCAAACTCGTCGAGTACGCCGACCAGCGCATCGAGTCCCGAGCCCGCGACGCTCAACCGGCGGAGGACCAGTTGGTGGTGATCTTCAGCGACGGGCTGGAGAACGCCTCTCGCCGCCACACCCGGGCAAGCGTGGCGGAGTTGATCAGCCGCCGGCAGGAAGACGGTTGGGAGTTCGTGTTCATGGGCGCCAACCAGGACAGCTACCTGGAAGCGGGACGCATCGGGGTCTCCCAGGAGAGCATCTCCAACTTCGAGGCCAGCGCGGCGGGCACTTCCGCGGCGTTCCAGTCGATCTCGCGGGCCACCAGCGAGTACCGAGGAAGGACCAGGGTCGAACGAAGGAGGCACTCAGGAACCTTCTACGGCGGAACCCGCGAGGCGGAGGCCGTCATGCGACCCGGAGTCGCACCGAGAGGGGTGCCGAAGCAGCGCCGAGGCATCCCGAACCTGGAGCGGGCGGCGGTCGGCCGACCCATCACCCGCCTGGGAATCTCGCTGTTCCCTGTCTACCTGCTGGGGAACGACCTGCCGGAGATCGCTACGGGTCCGAACTCCGGTCTGGTGATCGAGGAGTTACAAGCCTCGAGAGTGCCCTCCCTCGAGGTGGCGAACCCGACCAACCGCCCCATCCTGATCCCGGAAGGAGAACAGCTCATCGGCGGACTCCAGGATCGGGTGCTCAACACAAGCGTCCTGGTGGCCCCGTCCACCCATCTGGACATACCGGTGTCGTGCCTCGAACAGGGCAGATGGGGTGCCCGTCGCGAGTTCGCCCACGGAAGGGCCTTCGCGCCCAGACGGACCCGCCGAGCGAAGAACGCGTCGGTTGCCGATTCGGTCCGCCGGGAAGGATCGCGGCGGAGCGACCAGGCTGCTGTCTGGAACGTAATCGACCAGGAACTGGCCCATCTCGGGGTCGACTCCGGTACTCGGGCCGTCCGGGACGCCGAGCAGTTCCTCCGCCGCGACCGGCAACGTGCCCACACGATCCGGCGGCTCGCCGGGCGGGGTCCGCTGCCGGGCCAGTGCGGCGTGGTGGTCGCCCACGGTAGGCGCGTGGTGGCGATCGAGGTGTTCGGCAACCACGACCTGCTCCTCCCCCACTGGGAAGGATTGGTGCGCTCCCACCTGCTGGAACGGCCGACCGCCAACGGACATCCCTCGGCAACCATGGCCCTACGCAGGATCAGGCGCTTCGCCACGGCGGCGGCCGTAGCGAACCGAGGAGTCGGCCTAGGCACGGAGCTGCACGTCCGAGACCGGAGGACGGTGGGTCAGGCACTCATCCACGAAGGTACTGTCGTCCACGCGTCCGCATTCATGATCGGCTGAAGGCCGGTGTCCCTAACTCAGAACGAGGGTGGGGACGAGACCACCAGGAACCGGCAGCCGGCCTGACCGGCTGCCGTGATGGTGTGCGGGATCGTGGCCGGGTAGGTGTACACATCGCCTCGGGCCAACACGACGGGCGCGGAGCCATCCAGTTCCACCCGCAGGCGGCCCTCCAGGACGTAGATGACCTCCTCGCCCTCATGACCGGTGTTGACCGTGCCGACGCCGGGGTCGAACTCCACCTCGTTCGGCTCCATGAGGTGGGATCCTCCCCGGGTCAGGAACCTCACCGATGCGCCTTCCACGAGCTGGTAGGTCTCGCCTTCGCCATGGCGGACCAGGCTGACGTCCAACCGCTCCCGAGGCTGGATAAGGCTGTGAGCGGTGGTGTCCAGAGCCTGGGCGACATAGTGAAGAGCCATGAGGCTGGGCATGGCCTTCCCGTTCTCCAGTTGGCTGAGAAACGGTTGGGACAAACCGCAGCGGGCGGCCAGTTGCTGCAGCGTGAGCCCCTGTGCCTTGCGAAGTCTCCGGAGCGCGGTGCCTAGGGTCGCGGCCACCGCATCCCCGTCGACCTGCCGGGCGTCCTTGCCAGCTACGGCTGCATCCGTCATGGCCTGATGCTACCGCCGGAAGCGGGTGCCACGAAGCGACAAGGGCGGCTCCGGCCGAACGCGAGCGGTACAGATTGCAATAGTGCTTGCGATGTGTACCGATGAAGGCCTCAAAGCTGGCCAGGATACAAGGCACACGTTTTTGTTACACTGATATAAGCCCTTAGGAAGGACCGCCAACGCATGTCCGAACAACCGAACGTCCAACGCTCCGGCGACCGCAAGGGAACGCAGCAGTCGAGGTCCGCAGGTTCGATGGTCGCCAAAACACCGCCAAGGGTTGCATCGATCGCGCACAGGGCCAGCCGCGCCGCCTATCGCTACACCAGCGCGACGGATCGAGATGTCAGGAAGGCCGACGTGCGGTTTCATGCCAAACCCGTTGAATTGGCACAAGCGATTACGGCCTCCGCTCAAGCCACGATCAGAGACTTCGCCGGAACAGCGGCAAGCGAGATCGGCAAGGCCACCGCCACTGCCGCCGACAAGACCGCCGACATCGCCCGAACCACCGCAACCGGGGTCGCAGGAGCCACCGACAAAGCCCGGACCACGACCACCGAAATCGGGAACGCCATCGGCATGGGCGCTGCCGGTGTTCTAGAACACGGGCGGTTGTTCCGGGAGACGTGCAAGGACTCCTTAGAGCCGCTCAAGACCGGCGCGAGGACTGTCGGAGACAACACCGACGAGTGGGCACAGGCAGCCGCGGCGGGAGCCTGGGGAGCGCTTCAGAACCTCCAGGCGGCGGTTCCAACGTTCAACGACCTCTCTCCATTGCTCAAAACGAAATTCGCGCTGGCGGGCATGCACGGTGCCTGGAGGCCGGTCCATCTCGCGAGTTCCTTCTATGAGGAGAGCATTCCCTTCCCCATCAGGAATCTTGGACAGGACGCGGTGCTCGCCTTCATCGACGGGAAGCACGCCAGCCACATCGAAGCCGTCGTCAATGCCCCGGGAAGGATCATGGACGCCGCCAACATCGTGTGGGAAGCCGCCCGTGACAACCTGGCCCGCGGCGGCGCCAATATGACCCCCTTCGAGTTGGCCAAGGCCAACACCCTGAACGCTCTTCACGCCACCGGGATAGTGGCGACGGAGGCGCTTCAGACTGCTGCGGTCGCCGGGTGCATCGGCATGGCGCTCGAAGGCGTGGTCAGCATGACCGAGAACTTCATCTACGTCTACAAGGATGAGATGACGTATCGACAGGCAGGCAGAAGAGTGCTGAAAGACATGCTGCGAAAGGGCAAGGGAGCTGCGATCGGTGGGGCGGGGATGACGGTGGTCGTTGCCCTGGGCGCCGGCCCCGCCCTTGCGACAGCCGCTCCGGTTCTCGTGACGGTTGGAGGGGTCGTATACGTTGTGACCGCTTACAGCCGGATCAAGACGGCACTGGACTCGACCGAGGAGGAAACGGCGTCCGTGCCTATGGATGTCGACTATCCCGCTCTCGGCGCCACCTGATCATCACGGCGGTTATCGTGCCCTCAGTCGGGTTGGCTGCCCTTTTGCCAGTGAGGAGGTCTTAATGCCGCTCGCTCACATTCACTTCATGTATGACCTCGTGGAGGGTGACCTTCAGGAGGCGAAGCGCAAGCTTGCCGACGAGGTGGCTGACAGCATCGCCCGCAATGTGGTCCACCACCACCAGGGCTCGCCCAAGGACCTCGTCACGGTGGTGTTCCACGATATCGGCGCCGACGACTGGGCCGTCGGCGGGACTCTCTTCAGCGACCGGAACCCCTGACTGCGCCCAGCTTGCACCGGCCGTTTCCGCATCGTAGGATTCCTGTTCGGTATGCCCGACTGCTCCATTAGCTGCGGGCGGAAATCAACCTGATCAGGGAAGAAACCCTCCTCAACGAGTCGGCCCGTGTGCCGGCGCGTTGTTCGTATGTAGCCAGCAGGCCATCTCCGGGGAGCCGATGCGCGTAGCGGTCGACATAGGCGGTACATTTACCGACGCAGTAGTCATCGACGACGATGGCCACACCCGCACCGCTAAAGCGCTTACCACCCCTAACCAGCTCTACGACGGAGTTCTCTCGGCACTGGATCAGCTCGGTATCGATTGGACCCAACTCGACTCGATCACCAACGGCACCACCGCCGGGCTGAACGCCTTCCTCGAGCGCCGCGGCGCCCGGGTCGCCCTGCTCACCACCCGCGGGTTCCGCGATGTCTACGAGCTGGGCCGAGCCAACCGGCCGGACATGTACAACGTCCGCTACCGGCCCCCTACCCCGCTGGTGCCCCGCCGGTCCATCTACGAGGTGGACGAGAGGATGGCGCCGGATGGATCGGTGGTGCTGGCCTTGCAGGAGGAAGCCATCCGCGAGATGGCACCCCGGCTGGCCCGCGACTACGACGCGGTGGCCGTCTGCTTCCTCCACTCCTACGCCAACCCTGCCCACGAGCACCGGGTAGCCCAGCTGCTCCGTTCGGCCGACCGATCTCTGTCGGTGGTGTGCTCCGCGGACGTGGCCCCGGAGTGGCGCGAGTACGAGCGAACCAGCACCACGGCCATTGCCGCCTACGTTGCACCCATCGTCGATAGCTATCTCAAGGAACTGGAGAAACGTACTACCGAGCGGGGCATGCGGGGATCGTTGCGGGTCATGCAGTCCAACGGCGGCGTCATGTCCGCCCGTTCCGCCCGGCGCAAGCCCATCCAGACCCTGTTCTCCGGACCGGTCGGGGGCACCATCGCCTGCCTCTCGGTAGCGGACGATCTGACCGGGGAGGCTGTAGCGAGCCGGCTGATATGCGTGGACATGGGCGGGACGTCCTTCGACATGAGCCTGGTGGTGGACGGACGGGCCGACGTCGAGCTCGAGTCGGAGCTTCAGCGCCACCCGGTACTGGCGCCCACCGTCGCGATCCACACCATCGGGGCCGGCGGGGGAAGCGTCGGCCACACCGCGGGCG
>VXRE01000058.1 GCA_009838635.1 Acidimicrobiia bacterium
TTTTAAAATCTACCCCCCCCCCCCCATAAAAACCCCTCTATTTGCTGCCGCCGCTTATTTTGTTTAAACTCCCCGGGTTGTCAGAGGAGGAGGCGCGGACCGGAGCTGCAGGTTAGCCGGCCCGCGCCGGCGCCGTGACCGGTTCATGGCGCCCGGAAGGACCCAGGAAAGGAGGGACTCATGAGTTGGACAGACGTTTATCGCAGAGTATTCTCTGCGCAGGCCTCGAGAACGTTGCTCAAGGTGTGCGCCGCGGTACTGGTCCTTCTGGCGCTGCCCGCGCGCGGCGCCGCCCAGACCGGGACCGTGACGGGGCAGGTGACCGATGCCACCACCGGGCGGGGCCTGGTCGGGGCCCAGGTCTTCCTGGTGGGCACCCAGATCGGGAGCCTTGCCGGTGGCGAGGGCCGCTACCTGATCCTCGGCGTGCCCCCCGGCACCCACCAGGTGCAGGTGATGTTGCTGGGTTACCCGACCGAGACCCAGGAGGTCACCGTCCAGGTCGACCAGGCCTCGGCGGCTGATTTCGCCCTGACGCCGCGGGCCATCGATCTCGACGAGATCGTCGTGACCGGGACGGCCGGTGCCGTCGGCCGCCGGGAGGTCGGCAACAGCATCTCGGCCATCAACGCCGAGGATGTCCGGGGGCGCGCCATCAAGACGATGGACGACGTCCTGGCGGCCAGTGCGACCGGCCTGGACATCCTCTATACCGGAGGAGATGCCGGCTCCGGGGCCACCATCCGCATCCGCGGGGTGAACTCCATAACCCAGGAGAACGAGCCCCTCATCTACGTGGACGGCATCCGGGTCTACAGCGGGCACTACATACCCCCGAAGTCGGGACCCCTGCCAGGCCTCACGACCGCGAGCACCCCGGGTCAGAGAAGCTCACCCCTGAACGACATCAACCCGGAGGACGTCGCCCGCGTCGAGGTCATCAAGGGGGCGGCCGCGACCACGCTCTACGGCACGGAGGCCGCGGGAGGCGTCATCCAGATCTTCACCAAGTCCGGGACGGGTCTCCAGCAGGGCGTTACCGTCTGGGACGCGAAGATCACGCAGGGCGTCTCCCACCTGCCGGTCCAATGGGGGCCGCATGGACGGCCCTCGGACGCCTGGTTCAACACGCACGGCCCCGAGTCCGAGGGCATCTTCCTCGACCAGTGGCTGGACTACGGCTACTTCCAGGAGTACAGCCTGTCGGCCCGGGGACGGCGCGACGAGTTGACCTATTTCCTGTCGGGCCGCTGGCTGGGTGACGAGGGCGTCTTCCCCTCCGACCAGCAGTCCAGGGAATGGACGGTGCGGGCGAACACTTCCTTCGCCCCCAGTTCCGCCATCACCATCGGCTTCAACAACCACCTCAGCCGGCGGCGGGTGGACTGGATCGCCAACGGGGGCGAGGCGGAGGGCTTCATGCTGAACGTCCTGCGGGGCGGCAGGGACTACACCGAGGATCAGGATGAACTGGTCCTGGAGCTCGACTTCGACGACTACCAGACACACTGGATTTCGGGCATCGACTTCGGCTACCAGCCGACGACGGCCCTGGAGATGAGAGCCGCCCTGGGCTTCGACTACGTCGAGCAGGAGCACATCGCGGACACGCCGTTCGGCTCCTGGTTCGTCCCGAGGGGCGAACGTGGGCTCGCCGGGTTCCGGACCGAGACGAAGACCATCGACTTCCGCACCACGTACAGGGCCGATGTGGGCGGTATTGCGACAAACACCTCGGCCGGCTTCGCGGTCTTCGACAACCTGGTGCGGCATACGCACGGCCTCTCGACGACGTTTGCCGGTCCGCAGGAGCCCACCCTCACCTCCGGAGCGGTTCGGCAGGTGGTCGAAAACCGGCTCCGGGAGGTCAACGCGGGCTTCTTCGTCCAGGAAGTGCTCGGCTTTGCGGACAGGGTGTACCTGACCGCGGGTCTGCGCGTGGACGGAAACAGTGCATTCGGCAGCGACTTCGGCCTCCAGACCTATCCCAAGCTCTCGGGCTCCTATGTCATATCCGATGAGGCCTTCTGGCCCACGGCGCTGGAGGTGACGAAGCTTCGGGTGGCCTTCGGAGAATCGGGCAAGGCGCCCGGCTTCTTCGACGCCGAGAGGGTGTGGTCGCCGATCCAGACCAAGACCGGCCAGCCCGGCGTGAGCCCGCAGAACCTCGGGAACGCCGCGCTCGGACCGGAGCGCACCCGTGAGATCGAGGCCGGCTTCGAGATGAGCGCATGGGACGGGCGCGTGGGTCTGGACTTCAGCTACTACTACCAGCGGACCCTGGACGCCCTGGTGCCCGTTGCGCTGGATCCGACCCTGGGCTTCCAGGGATCACAGCTCCTGAACATCGGCACGATCGACAACAAGGGGATCGAAGTGGGGCTCGATACCGAGCCGGTGCGCACCCGCAACCTCTCGTGGCAGCTGGGTCTGGGCGTCGCCACGAACAAGTCCGAGGTGATCGATCTGGGCGACGACGACGCGGTTCAGATCGGGGGCCGAATCTGGGCCCGCGAGGGTTACCCACTGGCGTCCTACTTCGACTTCCAGGTGACGAACCCGGACGAGATCGCCGAGCCCGTATACGCCCAGGATCCGGATCCGCGCTTCGGCCGCAGGGTCTTCATCGGGCCGGTGTTCCCGGAACTCAACTGGACCGTCTCCAGCGCGGTGAGGATCGGGAACAACCTCCAGATCTCGGCCCGGGGCGAGTTCAAGGGTGGGCAGGTCATGTTCAGCCGCACCGCTGAAGCCAACACCCAGCGGGGCACCTGGCCGGCCTGCTTCGACATACAGCAGAAGATGGCCGCAGGTAACCTCAGCGACGTCACCGCCCTCCAGCGGTCCCGGTGCAAGGAGCGGCCCGACCGCGGCTCGCTCACCACCAACGCCGACTTCTTCCGGCTCCGCAGCCTCGCGCTCACCTACGACCTGCCGCCAAACCTGGTGCCCGGGGGCTTGAGCTCCCTCGCCCTGCACGCCGCGGCAACCAACCTCTTCAAGATCACCGACTACTGGGGCCTCGATCCCGAGACCTGGAACACGGCCGGGGAACCTCAGTTGACCCGGAACGAGAACTACTTGCTGCCACCGGTTCAGCGGTTCGATTTCTCGCTCCGGATGTCGTTCTGAGGCCGACCACAATGACTACCGATGATTCCAGAGGAGGGCTGACAATGAATACTGGCAGAGCGGAAGGAGCAAGAGGACCGGGGAGACGAGGCACCCTGCGGTGGTCGAGAGGCCGCGTGGTGTCTGCCTTGTTGGCGGCCGTCGTGGCCACGGCCGGATGCGACGTTACGAACCCGGGCAACATCCTCGACGAGAACCTCAACCGGGAGGACGCTTTCCAGGCCCTGGTGAACGGGATGGCGGGAGACTTCTCCCTGGGCCTGAACGGGGCGAACAGCGGAGCGGTGCGTTTCGCCGTCCTGTTCGGGGAAATCTGGGCCGGCACTTCGGGCGAGGCCGACCTCTTTGCGGCCAGGGGGATACTTCCTGCGGACCGACCGGACTACAACAACTGGACCAACAACGCGCACGCCGCCCGATGGGTGGCCGAGGACGGTATTCGCCGGATGAGGGAAACCGGCGGCGCGGTCGAGAGCAGCGCGCTCATGGCCGAGGCACGGCTGTGGGCCGGATTCTCGAATCGGCTGCTGGGCGACATCCACTGCGAGGCCGTGTTCGACAACGGTCCCGCCATGCCGCGCAGCGCATACTACGAAAGGGCGGAGGAACACTTCACCGAAGCCATCGGGGTGGGCATGTCCGCCGGCGCCAGCGACCTGACGTACGCCGGGTACGGTGGACGAGCCTCGGTTCGCCTGATCCTGGGGGACCTGAGCGGAGCCGTCGCGGACGCCCGACAGGTTCCGACCGACTTCGCCTGGTACGCCGAATTCAACGACGTCGCCCAGGGTGGGCGGCAGACCAACGCCGTCTGGCACGAGACGCATCCGCGGCGGAACGTTACGGTCGGGTTGACCTGGTTCCGGGACTACTACGTCGAGACCGGGGATCCGCGGGTTCCCTCGCAGGACGCGAACCGCGCCGGTGGTGATGGGATCTCCCCCCTTGTCTCCGTGGAGAAATACCCCGACGGCACGTCGGACGTACCGTTGACCAAGGGCTCGGAGATGCGGCTCATCGAGGCGGAGGCCCTGATCCGGGGCGGCCAGTGGCAGCAGGGGCTGGACATGATCAACGCCATGCGGGCCGAGATCGGAGTGCCGGCGTGGGAGGCGATGAGCACTGAGGGAGCTTTCGAGGCGCTGATCCTCGAAAGGGCGATCGTCATGTGGCTCGAGGCCCGGCGCGGCGGAGAGTTCTACAGGCTGAACCAGCTCTCGCAGTTTTTCCCCGGGGGGTACACACCAGCCGACGACACCATCATCCAGCAGATGATCGACAACGTGAAGGCTACGCTGCCGGCGGTCATGGCCGATGCGGTGCTGCGGCAGAACCGCGCCACCTGCTGGGGCTTCAGCGAGGTCATGCGCGCCACGAACCCGAATCTGGGCGGATAGGAT
>VXRE01000014.1 GCA_009838635.1 Acidimicrobiia bacterium
CCCCCGCCCACATCCCGCACCTGCATTGGGAGTTCCACCCCGACCGCGGGGGGGCCATCAACCCGACCCCCTTGGCCCGGGAGCTGTGCGGTTGACGGACCGGTCCTGTCGCCTGTGCGGATGGATAGCCGGGTTGTCGGAGGTCCGCACCGGAATCCCGGTGGAGATCGAGGCGACGGTGGATCGGGTCTGGGCCGAGGTGACCGACTTCGCCGCCCACACCGAATGGATGGAGGACGCCCACGCCATCCGCTTCGGGACCGACCAGCGGGAGGGACCCGGCACGGTGTTGCTGATCGACACCCGGGTCGGGCCGTTCCGCACCACCGACCGTTTCGAGATCACCGAGATCGAGCCCCTGCTCTCGGTGGCCGGCCGGCACACCGGCCTCTTCCGGGGCGAGGGCCGCTTCGAACTCTCCTCGCCGAGCCCCAAACGGACCTCGCTGGTGTGGCGCGAGCGGATCCGGTTCCCGTGGCTGCTCGGAGGCCCGGCGGCGGCCCTGGTGGGCCGGGTGGTGCTGAGGCGTGTCTGGACCAGGAACCTGGCCACCCTCAAGCGAAGGATCGAGACCGGCGCCGATCCCGGCTAGTGGCCGGCGGTCAGTTGACCACTGTCTCAGCCAACCAACTACTACCCCGCGGCGGGATGCTCGAAGCCGGCGCATCCGTGGGCCTCCACGGCGGCGAAGGTCTCGGTGGCCAGCTCCAGCACGCGCACGAAAACCACCTCGGCGCCGTCTATCACCACGGTGGCGGTCCGGGCACTGTCCACATGCACGTAGGGGGATCGGTCGTCATAGGCGGACGCGAAGGCCACCATGGCGTCGTAAGGGGTCGGCTCCGCCTCGTAGGCCCGGTCGTGCTCGGTCTCCCACGACCATGCCGGAGTCCCGCAGTCGATCCCACCGTCGTAGCCGTCGGGGTTCTCCTCCCCGCCGCAGGCCGGTACCACGAGGCCCGCCAGCACCGCCAGCGCCACCACCGGCCCCGCGGCCCGGAACGCCCGGTTCACGTGCCCGTGAACCCCGCCGTTCGCTTCTCCAGGAAGGCCAGCACCCCTTCCCGGGCGTCATCGCTGGCGAAGGCCGTGTCGAAGGCCTCCGCCTCCACCGCGAGGGCCTCATCCATCGGGCGTCCCCACCCTTCGTTGATGGCCCGCTTCGCCATTCCCAGCGCCACGGACGGCCCGCCGGCCAGGGTGGCCGCATGCTCCAGCGCCGACTCCAGCAGGGCCTCCGACGGAAACACCTTGTCGGCCAGCCCGATGGCGAGCGCCTCCTCGGCGCTTACCTGGCGGCCCGAGTAGATGATCTCCCGGCCCCGGTTGAAGCCCACCAGGCGGGTGAGGCGCTGGGTTCCGCCCGCGCCCGGGATGATCCCGAGCAGTATCTCGGGCTGGCCGACCTTGGCGTCCTCGGCCAGGTAGCGGAAGTCGGCGCCCATCGCCAACTCCAGGCCTCCGCCCAGCGCGTAGCCGAACACGGCCGCGATGATCGGCTTGGTCATCAACTCCATGCGACGGATCACGGCCGCCAGCCGGTCCGCCTCCAGCGACCGGGCGTCCGCGCCTTCCTCGTGCGCCTGCTTGAACCTCTTGATATCGGCACCGGCCGCGAAGTGGGGGCGACCGGTGATCACCACAGCCCGGACGCCCGGATCGGACGCCCGATCGAGCGCCTGGTCCAGGTCGCGGACGACCTCGGCGGAGATCGCGTTGACCGGAGGGCGGGTCAGCTCTACAAGCCCTACCGCATCATGGGTGGTGTACGACGCGTATGCCAAGACTCTCCTCGCTGTGGGTTCCGACAGGTTATATGGGTGGGTCCGCTAGATCGGACAGGCTCGGCCCGACCGCCGCGGCGAGCCGGAGGATCCGGCGACCGGGCAGCCCTTCATCCCCTGAGGTGACGCCGATGATCCTTGACGGCTCGCCATAGCTCGCCCACCCCGACACCCTCGGTGGCCACCGTTTCCAGGACCGGAGGCTTCCAGGACCGCACCGGACCCATGGCGAGCATCACCTCGAGGTCCCGCCGCGCCGACGCGCTGCCCACCAGGTCGGCCTTGTTGACCACGTACACGTCCCCGATCTCGAGCACTCCGGCCTTGGCGGCCTGGACGCTGTCGCCCCACCCCGGCGTCACCACCACCACGGTGGTGTCCACATGGTGCATCACCTCGACCTCGGACTGGCCCACGCCGATCGTCTCGATCAGCAGGAGGTCGAAGCCGGCGCCCTCCAGCACCGTGGCGATGCGGGGAACCGCCTCCGACAGGCCTCCCAGGTGGCCCCGTCCCGCCACCGACCGCACGTACACGCCGGGATCGTCGACGTGGTCCTGCAGGCGGATCCGGTCGCCCAGGAGCGCCCCTGATGTAAGGGGGCTGGAGGGGTCGACGGCGATCACGGCCACCGTCCGCTCCTCCGTCCGGATGGTGGATATCAGGGCGGAGACAAGCGTGCTCTTGCCCACACCCGGTGCGCCGGTGATGCCGATCCTCGAAGCCCCGCCGGCTAGCGCGGTGAATGCATCCAGCAGATCGCCCGCCGCCGCAGGGCCCTCCTCCGTCGCGGTAATGGCCTGAGCCAGGGCCCGCCGGTCGCCCTTACGAACCCGGTCCACCCATTCGCCCACCTCTGGAGGCTCAGCGGTTGTTCGGCTGACCCCGGTCGGCATTGCTACACGCCCCGATACGGCACCGGAAGGCAGGCTCGGCTCAAGTGGCGTTGACGGCGGTGACGCCGGGGACCCGGTCCTTAAGGATCCGCTCGATACCCGCCGTAAGCGTCATCATCGACATCGGACAGCCACTGCAAGCCCCGACCAGGTTCAGGTTCACGGTCCCGTCCTCGTCCACCCCCTCCAGGATCAGGTCGCCGCCGTCGTACTGGAGGGCCGGACGGATGTACTCCAGAGTGGAGTCGAGCAGGTCAGGGTCGACCTCGACCCGTTCTTCACGTACGGGCGGGCGGAGGGTTACCGCGGTCTCGGTAGCGCTCATGGGTCGGATGCATCCTTGCGGAGGGTTGCGGGCTTGCGAACGAAGCGGGCTTGCGGAACGGAGTGGAACCGGCCCACCCGTCAGGATACCCCGCCGGGAGGGTACGGGGAAACGTCCTTTTCGGCCCGCAGGCTCGCAACGAATCGCCTGACCCGGTCAGCAGGCCGGCAGTCCCCGCATTCAGGCCGCCCTCAGCTGTCGAAGGAGGTCGCAGAGATCTGCAGTGAGAGCCAGTCGGTGTCCAGTTCCTCCTTGCGGACCCGCAGTTCGAGATAGAGAACCGCCAGCACCACGGCGATGAAGGGCTGGGTGAGGACCCAGACGATCTCCGATGCCAGCAACGAGCCGGACGATCCCAGCAGGAAGCCGAACACCTCCACCAGGATCACCACGAGGATCAGGTTGGCCACCACGACAAGCGCCGAGGTGGTGGCCAGGATGCCGAAGATGGCCATCCGGCGCCCGGCGGTGATCACCCAGGAGCGGGCGAAGGCGGTGAGCGGTCCGGCCCCTTCGATGATGACGGCGCTTAGCGTGGCGCTCCAGGCCACGACGAGGAACAACCCAGGGAACACGAACATGGCCGAACCGAGCGTGACCCCCGACCAGAACAGGACGGTCACCACGGCCAGGGACACCATCCGGCTGATGGCGGCGGCGGTGGTGTCGCGCCACGACGACTCGACCCCCGCATAGGTCTCGCCGACCGTCCGGATGACCGCCGCGAACAGGACGCTCGTGATCAGCAGGCGTATTACCAGCCAGGGTCCAAGCGCACCGACGAACGCCGAGAGTTCCTCGTTGGTCGGTAGGGCAGAAAGCGGAGGAGGATCGTCCGCCAGCAGGTAGTAGAGCACGGCGTAGGGAAGGTCGAGCACTGCGGCGGTGGCGATCAGCGTGCCGAAGCGGTGGCGGTAGGCGCCAAAGGACTCTCTTAGCACCCCGCCCGTGTCCAGAGGCCGGAGTTGGAACTCTGCCATTGCCCCTGATTCTAGGGAGTGAGCGCCCATGGCGATTCCCGGCGTCACGACCGCACCACCAACCACACCCTGAGCCTAAGGCTCACAGCGCGCTCTGGAACCCCCCGAACCTAAGGCTCACCGCGGCCTGTGCTGGAATCCGATCAACCTACCAATCTGCGAGTTCGCAAGGATGCCGGGTCGGGACTTCTTCCCGAAGGAACTCTGACCGGGCACAGGCCGCTTACGAAACCGGAACGACGTCGACCCGGCGGTTGCTGACGGCGACGAGTGCGGCGAGGTCACGGGGATCGGAAGTGATGATCCGATCACCGTGAGCGGCCATGGCTGCCAGTGCTGCGTCGATTGCGTCGCTCTCTCCGGAACGAGCGAGCAGTAGACCGGCACGGCGGCCCAACTCTTCGTCGAGGGGAACGGTCTCGACAGCCTGTAGAGCTCGGGCGAGGCGAGTCTGGTGACCGGTTCCGCCGCGCCATACCTGGGCAATAACACCACCGTGGGTCATCGGCGGACTTCCCGACAGCAGGGCTGCTTTGAGGCGGCGCCACATCGCACGATCGCCACGCTCAAGCGCCATAAACGCCCCCGCGTCCAGGATGATGCTCATCCGGCTTGGCGAACCGCCATCCGTGCTACCGCGGCGGCATCCCTATCCCGCTGCGCCTGTGCGGCCATCTCGTCCTCGGTGATAACTCCGTGGGTCGCCTCGTAGTCGCGGATCAACTCGGTAAGCACCGTCAGGCGCCGCTCCCTGACCCGCCGCTGTGCCATAGCACCCGCCACCCACTCACTCACCGATCGGGCCCGGCCGTCACCCACAGCCGCATTGGCCTCTTCGAGTAGGTCCTCGTCCACCGTGACCGTGACACGTCGCTTACGCATATAGTCAGCATACCAAAGTGATCAAGTTATACGCGCTCCTGGTTTCGAATCCTGGCTAACTCAAAGGCTTTTCGGACAGCCCCTACCGAAAGTCGGCAACCTTCTCCTCACGCCGTTGGAACCGCTGGAAGGACGGAGAGCCGGTATCCTCCGGACCTGCCGTTCTAGGGAGTGAGTTGAGAGTCGCGATCGGCGCTGACCATGCCGGCTACCCGCTTAAGGAGCACCTTGCTTCGATCCTCGGGAGCGACCACGACGTGATCGATCTGGGCACCCACTCCACCGCCGCCGTCGACTACCCGGACGTGGCGATCGCGGTGGCCGAGACAGTGCAGCGCGGGGAAGCCGACCGCGGCATCATCGTTTGCGGGTCGGGGGTCGGCGCCGCCATCGCCGCCAACAAGGTCACCGGAGTACGGGCTGCGCTCGCCCACGATCACTACTCAGCCCACCAGGGGGTCGAGCACGACGACGCCAACGTCCTGTGCCTGGGCGGCCGGGTGGTCGGATCGAACGTGGCGGAGGAGTTGGTCGAGGCTTTCCTGGGCGCCACCTTCTCGGGGGAGGAGCGCCACCGCCGCCGGTTGGCCAAGATCGCCCGGTTGGAGGAAGGCCGCTAGCTGATTAGTTTCTAGTTATTAGTTGCTAGTTACTAGTTGGCTGCGATAGATTATCGCAGAGTAGATCGTTCCAGCCCGTTGACTTCGAGTTACCCAACGCGCCCGGGCGAAGACCCTCGCGCGACCGCAGGTGGGGAAACCTGCGGCAGCCCGGACTGCTACCCAACCTAAGAAGCCAATTATCTAGCTCGGGGCTTGCCCTCCGTCACGCCAGGCCCTCGATCCACCGGGCGGTGCGTTCCGCCATTGCCTGCAGTACCTCCCGCTGGGTGGTGCCGGTCCGCTTCGGCACCCGGAAGCTGTGATCGGCATCCGGGATGATCTCCACAACCGACCGCTCCAGCCCCATCAGATGCTCCTCCACCAGATGGGGGAGGGCCAGCCTGTCCTTGCAACCGGTGAAGAACAGCATCGGAACCGGCACCCGGGGTAGGTGGTCGGCCCGCAGCCGGTCGGGTTTGCCCGCCGGATGCAACGGGTACGCGTACAGCACCAGACCGGCGCATGGCTGACCCTCGACCGCCAGGTAGGAGGCCATGCGCCCGCCCATCGAGCGGCCCGCCATCACGAACCGATCGCACCGCTCCCCCAGCCAGGCCGCCGCGGCGCGGTGGCATCGCAGCAGCGTCTCCCGGCGGTCCGGGAACCGGCGTCCGGCTTCCATATAGGGATAGTCGAACGTCAGCACCGGATGACCGTGGCTGACCAGCTCTTCCGCGATGGTCGTGATCCCCGGATGGTCCTGCCCGGCCCCGGCGCCGTGGGCGAGCAGCACCGCGATGCGCTGCGATCCCTCGGGAACCCACCAGCGCCCGGTCACCGAGCCTTCGCCCACTTCGATGGTGACCTGCCGCGTCAACTCGGGATCTCCTGCGTGTCGCAACCCCCCGTTAGGGTTCCGGTCATGGACGGAACACAACAACAGATAACACAACATCGCGTGAGGATCGGACCGGCGGATGTGCGGGTGTTCGAGGACGGGGCCGCGCTTGCCGCCGGAGCAGCTGCCATGATCGCCTCGCTCATCAGGCGGAAAGTTACCAAGGCCAGGGCGGCGGGTGGACAGCTGGTGTCGGTGGCCATGGCGGGCGGATCGACCCCGGTGGCCACCTATCGCCGGCTGGCCACGATGGACATCCCATGGTCGGGTGTCTGCGCGTGGGTAGGGGACGAGCGCTACGTGCCGCCGGACCACGAAGACAGCAACGGCGCCATGATCGGGCGGGTGCTGCTGGACGGCGCCGGGGCCCGGTTTCTCCGGGTGCCCTGGGCCGCGGACCGGTCCGCCCCGGAAGCCGCCGCCCTCTACGAGGCGGACCTGCTCGCCTCGATGGGAGGGGACGACCGCGGACCCCGCCCCGACCTGATCCTGGCCGGCATGGGAGGGGACGGCCATACCCTCTCCCTGTTCCCCGACAGCGATGCGCTGGACGTCACCGATCGGTGGTATGTCGCCACGGAGGTGGCCGCCGCGCAACCGTGGCGCCTCACCGCCACCTACCCCCTGGCGCACCGGGCCTCCGCCGTCTACGTGCTGGTCTCCGGCGGGTCCAAGGCCGCCGTCCTGGCGGAAGTGCTCCAGCCCACCGGTGGCCACCCGCTTCCGGCCCGCCGTCTGATGGAGGGCGCGGCGCCGGTCTCCTGGCTGGTCGACCGGGACGCCGCAGCCGGACTGGACCTGCCGTGAGCGTCGCTCGCTGGACGCCCCGGAACCCGATCGACCTAGGCGCTTCGATCGCCCGCTTCGTCCGGTATGGAGCGGATCTGCTCGGCGCGGTCTCGAACGGCTACCTGTACCGGACCACCGCCGACGGGCTTCCCTACCGCATCCGCCAGACAGAGGACGGCAGCATCGAAGTGGAGACCGGCGCCGACCGGGACCTGGAGGCGGCGGTGGAGGAGTCCCGGTTCCGGCTGGGCGAGACCCTGCCGCGGGCACCCCTGGACGAGGTGGCGGGCCGGGTCCCGGCCGTGGCCGACCAGCTCCGCCGCATGCCCGGCTACCGCATCCCCCTCAACCCGGCAGGCCTCGAGGTTCTCGTCTCCTCGATCTGCGCCCAGCAGGTCAACATGCGCTGGGCCAACACCACCATGAGCCGCCTCATCCGGCGGTACGGCACCGAGGTGGAGATGGATGGCGTTCGGTGGTGGCGCTTCCCCGGCGCCGAGAAGCTGGCCGTGGCCGACCCGGCCGACATACGGGCCATGCAGTTCACCACCCGGAAGTCCGGATACATCGTGGGGGTGGCGGAAGCTGTGGTGGCGGGCCACCTCACCGGATTGGAGGAGGACGGCAACGAGACGGTGATCCGGCGTTTGGTGGCGCTGCGTGGCGTGGGCAGGTGGACGGCGGAGTGGTTCCTGGCCCGCTGCCTGGCCCGGCCCGATGTGGTCCCCGCCGGTGATCTAGGCGTCCGCAAGGTGGTCTCCCGCTACGTGATGGGGGCCGAGAAAGGCGAGGTCCTGCCCGAAGCGGACGTGCGGGCGGCCGTCGAGTCGTGGGGCGACGGCGGCAACTGGGCGATGTCCCTGCTCCTGGAACGCTGGGCGGAGGAGCACGCCCGGTAGTTCGGCTTCAGGGCAAGAACGCGGAGAACCACGGCTAGGGAGGGGGCAAAAGGCAGGGCTTGGTTGGCCCGCGACACCTCTACATGGGATTCTGTTTCCGGGTGTGGGCCAACGGGACGTTTTGAGTACCCGCCTAGTGGCGGCGGATGTCCCGGGGCGGCAGCCGGGGTCCGTAGGCAGGGGCGCGGCCGGCGTAGCGTTCCAGCAACCGCACCACCCGTCCCCGCTGACCCTCGTAGGGTGCGAGCAGTTCCAGCATCCTCTCGTCCGTCCCGCGCGGCTCCCCCGCCAGAGCCCACGCGACGGTGTTGGGCAGATGGAAGTCACCCACGGGGACCGCATCCGGATCGCCCCGCACCACGCCCAGCGCCGAGGCGCTGGTCCAGGGACCGATGCCCGGGATCCGGTGGAGGTACTCGTACACGCCGGCCAGGCTGCCCTCACTGATGGCGGTGATACGGTCGGCGTCCCGGCATACCCGGAGGATGGTCTCGGCCCGGCGGCGCTCCACCCCGAGCGGATGGAAGTCGTAGTACCGGAGCCCGGCCAGGCGGCCCGGGTCCGGAGGTAGCAGCAACGTGGTCGGGCCCGGCGCCGGCTCGCCGTAGCGTCCGGCCATCCGCCGGTAGCTGCGGCCCGCCTCGATCCCTGTCACCTTCTGGGCCAGGATGGTCGGGATCAGGACTTCGACCAGCCCGCCCACGGCCGGTAGGCGCATCCATCGCCCCCGCCTCGCCGCTCGCTCCACCGCGGGATGGGCGGGGACAAGCGCGGCGGGGTCATCTTGTTCCCCGACCCACGCCGGTGCCTGCTCCAAGGCGAGTTCGGCCCCCTCGCCCCACGCATCAGCAACCAGCTTCCGGTCCTCGATCCGCAGCCGCACCGTGGCCGGCCCCGAAGCGGTACGGGTGGCCCTCCACAGGCCATCCGCCCCGGCCCGCAGCGCCGGACCCTTCAACCCCTTGACCACCAGCGTTCCGCGCAGATCCAGCGGCCGGCTCAGGGATAGCACCCGGGTGCGAGATCCCCCTGCTTGCGCGGTAGGCATGCGGCCAAGCTAACAGCCGGCCCCCGACTCTCAGACAAGGGGGTTGAAATGTGTCACAGGCTTTCTATATCTTGTCCATCGCCAAGCACCTACACCGGCCGAAGGCACCTGCCGATCGGTTCGGCCGGCAGACGGGAACATACGAGGGCTCATGGAGCGGGGCAGAACAACCCGGCAGCCGGCCGGGCATGGCCGACCACGCTCCGAACCAGGAAAGGTGGTGGCGGGGGAGGGCCCGGTGCGAGCGCCGGTTTGGCGGCGCGATTTTCGCGTTCTTGTAGCGCTCGGGCGCTAGACGAGTTCTATGACCGCCATCTCGGCGTTGTCGCCGCGGCGCGGGCCGATCTTGACGATGCGGGTGTAGCCGCCGGGCCGTCCCTGGTACCTCGGGGCCACCTCGTCGAACAGCTTGGTCACCACCTCCAGGTCCGACAGGTCCTTGAGCACCAGGCGGCGGGAATGGAGATCGCCGCGGCGGGCCTTGGTGATGATCTTCTCGACATAGGGTCGGAGCACCTTGGCCCTGGTCAGGGTGGTGGTGATCTGCTCGTCCCAGATCAGGGACTGGGCGAGGTTCGCCAGCATGGCCTTCTGGTGGGCTGGGTCACCGCCCAGGCGCTTGCCCTTCCTCGGTCTGGGCATCGGCTAGCTGTTCCTGTCCCGTGAGGGAGCGATACCGAGCCCCAGCTCGTCGAGCTTGGCGATCACTTCCTCGAGGCTCTTCTGCCCGAAGTTGGTCATGTCGAGAAGGTCTTCGCGGGTCTGCTTGGTGAGCTCACCGACCGTGTTGATCTGGGCGCGCCTCAGGCAGTTGCGGGGGCGTTCCGACAGGTCGAGCGCCTCGACAGGCAGGTCGAGGTCCTGCGAGACGGTCTCGACCACGGCCACGTCACCCAGCTCCAGACCGATACCCTCGCCCACATCGGCGAACAGGCTGAGGAGCTCGCGCAGCGTCTTGCCGGCGGACGAGAGCGCCTCGCTCGGCTCCAGCGAGCCGTCGGTCTCGATATCGATCTCCAGCCGATCGAAGTTGGTCATCTGGCCGACCTGCGTGTTGTCGACCCGGTACGAGACGTTGCGCACCGGGGAGAAAATGGCATCGATCGGGATCATGCCGATGGCATCGTTCCGGTCCGAGACCGCGGTGCGATAACCCACTCCCTGCTCCACGACCATCTCCGCCTCGAAGTGGACGCCCTCCTCGAGGGTGGCGAGGTGCAGGTCCTGGCTGACGATCTCCACCCCGGTCGGGGCTTCGAGATCGGCCGCCGTCACCGCACCCGGACCCGTGGCCGACAGCCGGAGCGTGAGAGGCTCGGAGTCGGTCATCCGCACCACCAGGCGCTTGATGTTGAGGATGATGTCGACCACATCCTCCTTGACGCCCTTGACGGTGGTGAACTCGTGGTAGATGTCGTCCATCCTTATCGAGGACACCGCGGCACCGGGTATCCGAGAAAGCAGCGTCCGCCTGAGGGTGTTGCCGAGCGTGTAGCCGAAACCCGGCTCCAAAGGCTCGATCACGAACCGGGCACGGGTCTCGTTGAGCGGCATCATCTCGATCTGTGGACGCTGAACAACCAACGCTTGCAAGGTTTCTTCCCCTAAGTCTCGAGGGTCACTTCTAGTCAGAGAATGCGTATCGGGCAGGCAATGAGATGGCGAAGGGCACGGCTACCGGACGAGCCTCACCTGGAGTACAGCTCGACAACCAGCTGCTCCCGCACCGCCGTGTCGATCTGGGTTCGGCTCGGGACGTCGATCACCTGGACGCGCCGCTCGTCGAGGCTGACCTCCAGCCACTCCGGAACCCGGCGGTCGCCGGCCGTATCCGCGGCATGGCGGATCACGATTATCTCCCTGGACTTGGGCTTCACCGTCACCATGTCTCCGGCCCGCACCCGGTAGGAGGGAATGTCCACCTTGTGGCCGTTGACCTGGAAATGGCCGTGGTTGACGAGCTGGCGGGCCTGGGGACGTGTCCTGGCCAGGCCAGACCGGTACACCACGTTGTCGAGGCGGCACTCCAGGATCTGGAGGAGGTTGTCCCCGGTGATCCCCTTCAGCCGGGCCGCCTCCTGGTAGTAGCGGCGGAACTGCCGCTCGAGGATGCCGTAGATCTGGCGCATCTTCTGCTTTTCCCGGAGCTGATGCAGGTAGTCGGAGTCGTTGCTCCGCCTGCCCCGGCGCCGGCCGTGCTCGCCCGGCGGGTAGGGGCGCCGGTCGAAGTACTTCGACTTGTTGTCGTCGAGCAGCTGGCCGAGACGGCGGCTCTTGCGAGTGCGGGGACCGAGGTAACGCGCCACGACTCAACCCCTCCGGCGCTTCTTGGGACGGCATCCGTTGTGAGGCAACGGCGTGACATCCCGGACGCTCGACACTTCGAGGCCCATGTTCGTGAGCGTGCGGACCGCGGTATCCCGCCCCGATCCGTTCCCGCTGACGATCACTTCCAGCTTCCTGATGCCGTGCTCCCCGGCCCGCCGGGATGCTTCCTCGGCAGCCACCTGGGCCGCGTACGGCGTCGACTTGCGGGAGCCCTTGAACCCGACCGACCCACCGGACGTCCAAACGATCGTGTTGCCGTTCACGTCGGTGATGTTGATGATGGTGTTGTTGAAGCTGGCCCTGATGTGCGCCTGGCCGAACGCTATGTTCTTGCGCTCGCGCCGCCTTACCCGCTTCCCTTGCCTTCTAGCCAACGCGACCTCCGCAACTCACTTCACGACCAGCCCTGCCCGAAGTCACTTCTTCACCTTCTTCTTGCCGGCGACCGCCATGCGCCGACCCTTGCGGGTCCGCCCGTTGGTATGGGTCCGCTGGCCGCGCACGGGGAGGCCCCGCCGATGCCGAAGGCCCTGGTAGCAACCGATTTCCATCTTGCGCTTGATGTTCTGGGCGACCACCCGGCGCAGATCGCCCTCTACGCGGAGGTTGGACTGGATGTAGGTGCGGATCCGGCTCACCTCGTCGTCGTTGAGCTCGTGCACCTTGGTGTCGGGATCGATCCGCAGCCGGTGGCACATGTCCCGAGCGGTGTTGATGCCGATGCCGTATATGTAGGTCAGGCCGATCTCGAGTCGCTTCTGCCGCGGCAGGTCGACTCCGGCTATGCGTGCCAAGAGACCATTACCTCCTTAACCCTGCCGCTGCTTGTGGCGCGGGTTGGAGCACACCACCCACACCCGCCGGCGGCGCTTTATCAGGCGACAGTTGTCGCACATCTTCTTAGTAGAGGGCCGTACCTTCACCGTTCGCCCTTTGGGGTCAACCCCGTCGATTCACTGTGATCGTCCGGCGCCGGCTCAGACAAGGAGCTGGACCGCATGCGTAACCGTTCACCCGCCAAAGTTGGATGTCCGCGCCAGACCGGTCGGCGACGCATGACCGACAGGCGATTCTACCCGACCGGACGGGCTGTGAGCAAGTCATTGACGGTGAGAACGACGGGCCCGTCGGCGGTCAGCGCCACCGTGTGCTCGAAGTGTGCGGACCGCCGGCCGTCGGCCGTGAGCACGGTCCACCCGTCGTCGGCGGTCACTGTGTCCGGCGTCCCCAGGTTGAACATGGGCTCCACGCAGACGGCCATGCCCGTCTTCAACCGGTAACCCTTTCCGGGAGGCCCGAGGTTCGGTATCTGCGGGCCCTCGTGCATGGAGCGCCCGATGCCGTGCCCCACGTACTGGGAGACCACACCGTATCCGTACGGGACCGCCGCCGTCTCCACCGCATGGCCTATGTCGCCCACCTTCTTGCCGGGGTGGACCTGATCGATACCCGCCCAGAGGGCGCGGCGCGTGACCTCGATCAGCCGGGCGGACTCCTCGTCCACCTCGCCGATCGGGATGGTGAGGGCGGCATCGGCGTGGTACCCCTCGTAGATCGCACCGGCGTCGATCGAGAGGATGTCCCCCTCGGCGAGGCGATCGTCCCCCGGGATTCCATGCACGATCACTTCGTTGGGCGATGCGCAGATGTGCGCCGGAAACCCCTGGTAGCCGAGGAAGGAGGGCTCACATCCCCAACCGCGTATCACGTCGGCCGCGACCTGGTCCAGGTGACTCAGGGTCACGCCCACCTCGGCGGCCTCGAACACGGCCTCGTGAACGGCGGCCACGCACCTTCCCGCCTCGGCCATCTTCGCGAACTGGCGCTTGTTCTTGATGGTGATCATGTGCCGCACCGGGTGCTAGGAGTGTGCTGAAGAAGGTCCGTTTGGCCGGATAGTCCCCAACGAAACCCCAGGTAGAGGAGTAGCGGGCCAACCACCCCCGTCTCTTTCAGCATGCTCCTCGCCGCGATCCCTGACAGGGAAAACACTTCCGGCAACCCGCAAACCCGGCCTAGAGCGCGGCCAGGGCCGTCAGGATCTTGGCGGTGATCTCCTCGATCTCGCCGATCCCGTTCACCCGCAGAACGAGGCCCCGCTCCCGGTACACGTGGATCAAGGGCGCCGTCTCCCGCTCGTACACCTCCAACCGGTTGCTCACGGACGCCCCTGTGTCATCCGTCCTGCCACGGGCCAGTATCCGTTCCGTCAGCACCTCGTCCGAGGCCTCCAGGACCACTACCGCGTCGAGCGCATAGTCCCCGATGGCCCCGTCGAGCGCGTGGACCTGGGCGAGGTTGCGGGGGAACCCGTCCAGGATGTAGCCGTTCACCGTGTCCGGATCACGGAGGCGTTCCAGCATCATCTCCACCGTGAGAACGTCCGGGACCAGGTCGCCGCGGGACAGTATCTCCTCGACCCGCAGGCCCAGCGACGTCCTCGACCCCACGTGGCGGCGGAACATCTCGCCCGTGGAGATATGCGGGATGCCCAAGGCCTCACCGACCCGCTCCGCCTGGGTGCCCTTGCCGACGCCGGGGGCTCCCAGGAAGAGGATTCTCACGTCAAGAATCCCTCGTAGTTTCGCATGGTGAGCTGGCTCTCGATCTGCTTCATCGTCTCCAGGGCCACACCGACCACGATGAGGATCGACACGCCCGAGAACCCGACCGGGATCGCCCATATGGCCGAAGCGATCGCCGGCAGGATGGCGATGAGCCCGAGGAAGACCGAGCCGGGCAGGGTGATCCGGTTGAGAATCCGCCCCAGGTAGCGAGAGGTCTGCTGGCCGGGCCGCTGGCCGGGGATGAAACCACCCTGACGCTGGATCATCTCCGACTGGCGCGCCGGGTCGAACTGGATGGCTGTGTAGAAGTAGGTGAAGAACACGATCAGGAAGAACAGCACCCCGATGTAGAACCAGCTGGTGGCGCCGCTCGCGTAGCCGGACGGCGCCAGGTGGACGTTGATGAAGTCCCTCACCGCCGAGAAGAACCCCTCAGTGCTGGGGATGGAGGTGGAGATAAGCACCGGGAAGAACAGGATCGAGGTGGCGAAGATCACCGGGATCACCCCGGCCATGTTGATCTTCAGCGGTATGTAGGTGCTCTGGCCGCCCATCACCCGGCGGCCCCGGATCCGCTTGGCGAACTGGATGGGGATCCGCCGCTGGCCCTGCTCCACGAAGAGGATGCCCACCACCATCAGGATGAACAGGCCGATGATCAACACGAATATGGGCGCCCGGCCGGTGGGAATCGTGTACTGCCAGATCAGGGTGAACTGGCTGGGCAGGGCGGCCACGATGCTGATGAAGATCAGCAGCGACATCCCGTTGCCGACCCCGCGCTGGGTGATCAACTCGCCCAGCCACATCACGAAGGCCGTGCCCGCCGTCATGGTCACGACCATCAGCACCACCCGGGTGGGCGTGTAGTCGTCGATCAGCACGATCCCGCCCGTGAAGCTGCTCCCCCGGCTGAAGAGGTAGGTGATACCGGTCGACTGGAGCAGCGCCAGGATCACGGTCAGGTACCGGGTCCACTTGGTGATGACGGCCCTGCCCGACTCGCCCTCGTCCTGCAGCTTCTGCAGACGGGGTATGACCACGGACAGGAGCTGCATGATGATGCTGGCCGTGATGTACGGAAGGATGCCCAGGCTGAAGACGGACAGGTTCTCCAGCGCGTTGCCCGAGAAGAGGTTCAACAAGCCGAAGGCGCCGCCGGGTCGCTGCCCGGCCAGCGCGTCCAGCCGGTCCAGTTCGATACCCGGTACGGGAATGGTGGCCCCCAACCGGTACAGCGCGAAGATGCCCAGCGTGAACAGGATCTTGCCCCGGAGATCCGGGATCTTGAACATGTACCGGTAGACGTTCAGCATCGGCCGATGCTCCCTCCGAATCCATCGCGGGCGCGGTCAGCCTGGCGGGCCGATCCCGATCCGTAGCCCCGGCGCACCACCTCGGACGTCGTCAACTGGCGATCACGCACGATCCACCGGCAGCTTCTATCTTGGCGCGGGCTGAACTGCTGAAGGCATGGGCCTCGACGGTCAGAGCCTTGCGGATCTCGCCCCGGCCCAGCACCTTGATCCTGCCCCGCTTGCGCGCCAGCCCCTGCTCGCGCAGGTGGTCCGGCGAGATGGTCGCACCGTCCCGGAAGCCGTCCAGGTCATCCACGTTGACCACCGTGAACGCCTGCCGGTTGTGCGGCTTGAAGCCCCGCAACTTCGGAAGCCGGGCCTGCAAGGGGGTCTGGCCGCCCTCGAAGCCGGGACGCAGGCTACGGCGGGCCTTGAGGCCCTTCGTTCCCCTGCCGGCCGTCTTGCCGCGCCGTCCCGCCTCGCCGCGTCCGACCCGGATCTTCTTCCGCTTCGACCCTTCCGCCGGCCTGAGGTGGTGGAGTTTCAATTGGTTTGTCTTGGTAGCCACGGACGCCACCCTTCCGGATAACCGGCTCGCCCTCCGGGCCCCGGACTGCGGTTCGCCCCGGCCTGCCTCAGCCTGCGAACCCCATGCCCGACCCGACCCGTCGGCGAGCCCTCGTTCTTACTTCGTTCCCTGCGGTCGCGCCTCCCGGACTTCCACCAGATGGCGCACCCGATGCAACATACCCCGCAGCTCCGGACTGTCCGGACGCTCCACCGAGGCGTTCAACTTCTTCAGGCCCAGGCTCCGGACGGTAGCCCGGGCCTTGTGCTTCTCGCCGATCAGGCTCCGGCGCAGCGTGATCCGGAGCATCTCGCCGCTCATGATCCGCTTCCTCCTCCGCCCGACGCCCGCATCATCTCGGTGGAGCGGTAGGCGGCCAGCAGTCCCGGAGGCGTGATCTCCTCGGGGGTCTTACCCCTTGCCTTCGCCACGTCCTCGGGACGCCGCTGCCCCTTCAAGCCGTCGATCGTGGCCTTGGCGACGTTGAGGTGGGTGGGCGCTCCGAGGGACTTGGCCAGCGCGTCGCGGATCCCGGCCGCCTCGAGGATCTGGCGGACGGCGCCGCCGGCGATCACTCCCGTGCCCGGCGCCGCCGGCTTGAGGAGTACCTTCGAGGCGCCCTGCTGGCCGATGACCCGGTGGATCAGGGTGGTGCCTGCCATGGGAACGGTGAACATCGACTTGCGAGCCGACTCGATGGCCTTCTGGATGGCGGTGGGCACCTCCTTGGCCTTCCCGTAGCCGATCCCGACCCGGCCGGCCCCGTCGCCCAACGCCACGAGGGCGGTGAAGGAGAACCGGCGTCCCCCCTTGCTCACCTTGGAGACCCGGTTGATCTCTATGACCCGCTCATCGAATTGGGGGGTGGAGTCCAAGCCCCCGTCGCGTCGTCTTCTCCTAGAAGTCAAGTCCAGCCTCCCTCGCCGCGTCGGCCAGAGCCTTCACACGTCCATGGAACGGATGCCCGCCCCGATCGAAAACCACCTTGGTGACGCCGACGCCGGCAGCCCGGGAAGCGATCAGACGCCCCACCTCGGTGGCGGTCCCGGTGGTCAAAGGCTTCGACCGGAGCCCCGGCTCCTGCGAGGAAGCCGCCGCCAGCGTCCGGCCGGGGCCGTCATCGATGACCTGCGCGTAGATGTACCGGTTGCTCCGGAACACCGCCAGACGGGGCCGCGTCGCGGTGCCGGCCAACCGCTTCCGTACCCGCCGGTGGCGGCGGATCCGAGCCCGTGATCGTATCCCGCTCATCGCACTGTCACTCCGGCCTTGCCGCTCTTCCTGAGTACGTACTCGTCCTGGTAGCGGATGCCCTTGCCCTTGTAGGGCTCCGGCGGGCGGACGCGGCGGATCTCGGCCGCTACCTGGCCTACCTTCTCCTTGTCGATGCCCTCCACCACGATGGTGGTGGCGTCCGGCACGGTGAACGAGATTCCGTCCGTGGCCGGAACCGCCACGCTGTGGCTGTAGCCGACCTGCAGCTCCAAGCCCTCACCCCGGCTCAGCGCCCGGTAACCGACCCCGACGATCTTGAGAGTCTTGCGGTACCCCTCGGTGACCCCGATCACCATGTTGTTCACCAGGGCCCGGGTCAGCCCGTGCAGTGCCCGGCTGCGGCGTTCGTCGTTGATCCTGGTGACCACGCACCGGCCATCGATCACCTCGACCCCCACCCGGTCCTCGAAGGTGCGGCGCAGCGAGCCCTTCGGACCCTTGACCGTCACCTCCTGGCCGGAGACGGTGATCTCCACCCCGCCGGGCACCGGAATCGGAACCTTGCCGACGCGACTCATGACTACCAGACCTCACACATGAGCTCACCGCCCAGACGCCGCCGGCGGGCCTCCCGATCCGGTAGGAGGCCCTGGGAGGTGGAAACGATCACTGTTCCCAGGCCTCCCTGGGAGCGCGGCAGGTCGTCGGCGCCCTTGTACACGCGCCGGCCCGGCCGGGAGACACGACGCAACCCCTGGATGATGCGCTCCTGATTGGCCTTACCGGCGAACTTCAAGCGGATGGTCAGGGTGTTCCCCTGGGCCGCCGGACTCACGTCGTAGCCCTCCACATAACCCTCCGACGCCAGCACCTTGGCGACCTGCTCCTTCAGCTTCGAGGAGGGCATGCTCACCCTGGCATGCAAGGCGATGTTGGCGTTGCGGATCCGGGTCAGCATGTCGGCGATGGGGTCGGTCATCATTGCGGTCTCGCTCCTTTACCAGGAGGACTTCTGAACGCCCGGCAGCTCGCCACGGTGCGCGAGCTCCCGGACCGCGATCCGCGACATCCCGAACTTGCGCAGGTAGCCGCGGGGCCGTCCGGTGATGCCGCAACGGTTGCGGTACCGGGTCGGGCTGGCGTCGCGAGGCATCTTCGCCAGGCTCGCGTAGGCGTCCCGCTTGGCGTCATACGTGGCGTCGGGGTCCTTGATGACGCTCAAGAGCTCGGCCCGGCGCTCCCGGTAGCGCTCGACCATCTCGGCCCGGCGCTTGTTCTTGGCGATCATCGACTTCTTGGCCATATCGTTTCCTCACATCTCAGTTGGTTGCGGCAGCCCGACGCCGGAAGGGGAAGCCGAAGGCCTCCAGCAATGCCCTGGCGCCCCCGTCGTCGGCGGAGGTCGTGCAGATGGTTATGTCCATACCGCGGACCGCCGTCACCTTGTCGTAGTCGATCTCGGGAAAGATGAGCTGCTCGCTCACCCCGAAGCTGTAGTTGCCACGCCCGTCGAACGACGACGGGCTCAGGCCTCGGAAGTCCCGGATGCGCGGGATGGCGATGGTAATCAGCCGATCGAGAAACTCCCAGGCCCGATGCCCGCGGATCGTCACCGAACAGCCCACCGGCATCCCGGTCCGCAGCTTGAACCCGGCGATGGACCGGCGAGCCCTATTCAGCCGGGGCTTCTGGCCGGTGATGGTGGCCAGGTCCTCCATGGCCGCGCCGGTCTGCTTGCGGTCGCCCACCGCCTCGCCGATGCCCATGTTCACCACGATCTTGTCCAGGTCGGGGATCAACATCGGATTGGCGAGGCCCATATCCTCCATGATCCGGGACCGAACCGTCTCCACGTACTGCCGCTTCAGGCGGGGCACGTCACCCACCGGAGCGGTCTTCGTCTCGGCGGCCATGACTGCCTACACCTCCCCGTCGCACTTGACGCAGCGGCGGAACTTGCGGCCCGTGTCGCTCCTGCCGACTCCGGTCCTGACCGGTCCGCAGTCGTCGCACACCAGCATCACGTTGGAAACGTCGATGGGCATGTCCTTGTCGACGATGCCCGCTTGCAGCTCCCGGCCCCGGGCCTTCTGGTGCCGCTTGGCGGTGTTGACGCCTTCCACGATCACCCGGCCCCGGCGGGGCAGGACCCGCGCCACTCTCGACTCGCGGCCCACGTCCTTGCCGGAGACCACCACGACCCGGTCGCCTTCCCGGATCGCCATCAGATCACCTCCGGAGCCAGGGAGACGATCCGCATGAACTTCCGGTCCCGCAACTCGCGGGCCACCGGCCCGAATATCCGGGTACCCCGAGGGAGCCGGTTGTCGTTGATGACCACGCATGCGTTGTCGTCGAAGCGGATGTAGGTGCCGTCCCGGCGGCGCTGCTCCTTGGCAGTCCGTACCACCACCGCCCTGACCACCTCGCCCTTCTTGAGCGCCGCTCCGGGCGCGGCGTGCTTGACAGTGGCCACGATGATGTCGCCGATCCGGGCATACCGGCGGCGCGACCCTCCCAGCACGCGGATGCACAGCACCTCGCGGGCGCCGCTGTTGTCGGCCACCTTGAGCCGGGACTCCTGCTGGATCATCTCGCCCGTCCTAACACCTCGACCAGCCGCCACCGCTTGGTCTTCGACAGGGGTCGGGTCTCCATGATCATCACCCGGTCGCCGTTGCGGGCGGTGTTCTCCTCGTCGTGCGCATGAACCTTGGTAACGCTGCGCACGATCTTGCCGTAGCGCGGATGGCGCGTCCGCCGCTCGAGCTCCACCGTGATGGTGCGGGCCCGGGCATCGGACACCACCACGCCCACACGCGTCTTGCGCCGCGGCCGGTCAGGCATGATCGATCGCCTCGTTCTCGTGCATCACGGTCTTGATACGCGCGATCAACTGCCTCAGGCGGCCCAGAGAGGCCGTGTCCTCCGACTGGCTGACCGCCAGCTGGAACCGGAGGTTGAACAGCTCCTCCTTGGTCTCGTCCAGCTTCTCGTCCAGCTCGGCCGGGGTGAGTTCCCTCAGCTCCAAAGCCTTCATTCCGCTACCTCCATCGTCAGTTCCTATCCCAACGGTTCCCTGGATACGAACCGGGTCTTGATGGGCAGCTTGTGGCCGGCCCTGCGCATCGCCTCGCGCGCCATTTGCTCGTCCACGCCCGACAGTTCCATCATCACCCGCCCCGGCTTGACGACGGCCACCCAGAACTCGGGATTCCCCTTCCCCGACCCCATCCGGGTCTCGGCGGGCTTGGCCGTGATCGGCTTGTCGGGGAAGATGTTGATCCAGACCTTCCCTCCCCGCCGAACCGTACGGGTGATGGCGACACGGGCGGACTCGATCTGGCGGGCGGTTATCTGGCCCGGCTCCAGCGCCTGGATGCCGTAGTCGCCGAACGACACCGCGGTGCCGCCCTTGGCGTAACCCTTCATCCGCCCCCTATGGACCTTGCGGTACTTGGTTCGCTTGGGCATCAACATGATCTACTACTTCCCGGCCTCATCGGCGCCGGAATCGTCCTCGGGCTTGGCGGCGGACCCGCCCTCGTCACCGGCCTGCCCGGACGGCGCACCGGTCTCGGCCCGGACGCTGTCGTAGGCCGACTTGGCCTCGGCCTTGCTGACCTTGCGGCCACCGCCGGCCTCGATGATCCTCTTGCCGCCTCCGGCTTCGATCACCCGCGGCGCGGCGCGTCCACCGGCTCGCTGCTCGGCCCGGCTCTTGGCCGGCGTCATCCGGCCCGACGGCCGTCCGGCCGCCAGCGCGGCCTCGCGCGCCATCTGCTCGCGGGTGGTCTTGAGCGAGGTGACCACGTCGCCCTTGTAGACCCAGACCTTGACCCCGATGCTCCCCACGCTGGTGGCGGCCGTGGCCTGGCCGTAGTCGATGTCAGCCCGGAGGGTGTGCAGGGGCACCCGGCCCTCCCGGTACCACTCGCGGCGGCTCATGTCGGCGCCGCCCAGGCGGCCGGCGCACTCCACCCTCACTCCTTCCGCACCTGCTTTGAGGGCGGTCTGCACCGTCCGTCGCATGGCGCGCCGGAAGGCCACCCGGTTCTCCAGCTGGTCAGCCACGCCGCGGGCCAGCAACTGGGCGTCGGTCTCGGGGTCCTTGACCTCGATGACGTTGAGCTTCACCCGGCGCCCGGTCATCTTCTCCATACCGGACCGGATCCGCTCCGCCTCGGCGCCCTTGCGGCCGATCACGGCGCCGGGACGGGCCGTGTGGACGTCCACCTGGAGGCGCTCGCGGGTGCGTTCGATGTCGACCCGCGACACCGCCCCCCGCTTGAGTTCGCGCTTCAGGTAGTCGCGTATCCGGTGGTCCTCGTTGGCCAGGAAGGTGTAGTCCTTGTCCGAGTACCAACGTGACTTCCAGTCGGTGACGATTCCGAGGCGGAAACCATAGGGATGCGTCTTCTGGCCCATCAGTCGACCTCCTCGCGGCCGTCGGAAACCACGATTGTGATGTGGCAGGTGCGCTTGCGGATCCTGGTGGCGCGACCCCGGGCCCGAGGCCGGAAGCGCTTGATGGTCACGCCCTCGTCGGCATAGGCCTCGACCACGCGGACCTCGCCGGCCAGCGTGTCGAGGTCCTCGCCGAGCTCGAACTTCGAGTTCATGTTGGCGACCGCCGAGCGGATGCACTTGAGGATCGGCTCCGCGGCTCTCCGGTTGGAGAACCGGAGGGTCACCTCGGCATCGGCGACCGACATGCCCCGGACCTGGTTCAGCACCACCCGCACCTTGTAGGGGGACTGGCGGATATGGCGGGCGCGGGCGACTGCTCTCATCTTCGACCTACCGCCTCGTGGCCTTTTCCCGCTTGGTGCCGGCGTGTCCCCTGAAGGTCCTGGTAGGAGCGAACTCGCCCAGCTTGTGATCGACCATCTGCTCGGTGATGTAGATGGGAACGTGGCGGCGGCCATCATGGACAGCGATGGTCAGGCCCACCATCTCGGGGATGATGGTGCTCCGGCGGCTCCAGGTGCGGATCATCCGCTTGTGGCCGGCGCTGTTGGCGACCTCTACCTTCCTCAGGAGGTGCTCGTCCACGAACGGGCCCTTCTTACGGCTCCGAGCCATCTGCTACCTCCGGCCTTTCTTGTTGCGGCGGCGCACGATATCCCGGTTGCTCGCCTTGTTGCGATTCCGGGTCCGGCCCTCCGGCTTACCCCACGGGGACACCGGATGGCGGCCTCCTGACGAGCGCCCTTCGCCACCTCCCAGCGGGTGATCAACCGGGTTCATCGCCACGCCGCGGGTCTGGGGACGCACGCCCTTCCAGCGGTTCCTGCCCGCCTTGCCGAGCTTGGTGAGCTCCGCCTCGGTATTGCCGACCTGACCGATGGTGGCCCGGCAGTCGAGGAGGACGTAGCGAACCTCGCCCGAGGGCAACCGGAGCAGCGCCCTGTTCCCCTCCTTGGACATCAGCTGGACGCCCGTCCCTGCCGCCCTGGCCATCCTGGCCCCGCCCCCCGGCTTCAGCTCGATGGCATGAACCACCGTTCCCGCCGGAATGTTCCGCAGCGGAAGGGCGTTTCCGGGCCGGATCTCGGCCTTGGGACCCGACTCCAGCATGTCCCCCACCGATACTCCCACCGGGTGCAGGATGTAACGCTTCTCGCCGTCCACATAGTGCAGCAGGGCCAGCCGGGCATTGCGGTTGGGGTCGTACTCCACCGCCGCCACCCGAGCAGGCACCCCGTCCTTGGTCCGGCGGAAGTCCACGATGCGGTACCTACGCTTGTGACCGCCACCCCGATGGCGCGACGTGATCCGGCCATGGTTGTTGCGCCCCGAGGAGCGCTTCTTCTTGGCCAGCAGGGACTTCTCGGGCTTTGACTTGGTGATCGACGCGAAGTCCGACACCGTCTGGAACCGGCGTCCCGGTGAGGTGGGTTTTCTCTTCTTTACTGCCATCTCGAACTCACCTGCCTCAAATTCCGAAGATGTCCACGGTCTGCCCGATGGGCAGCGTGACCATGGCGCGCTTGGTGTCGGCACGCCTACCGACCGTGAACCTGGTCCGCTTCTGCTTGCCCTTGCGGTTCAGCGTGTTGACGCTCAACACCCGGACGCCGAACAGGACCTCGACCGCCCGGCGGATCTCCTCCTTGCGGGCCCGGCGATCCACCACGAAGGTGTACGTGTTGGCACGCTCGATGAGGTCGTATGACTTCTCCGAGACCACGGGCTGGATGATCACGTCACGCGGGTCCTTCATCGTGCGTCCTGTCCCAGCCCGGCCGGCGCCGCGCCGTTCTCCATGACGAAGTCCTCGTCCGAGATCTCGAAGCGACCCGATTGGGATCCGGCCGGACCGGTGGAAGACTGCCCGAGGGCCAGTCCGGAGAAGATGACGGTGCCGGCCCACAGGACGTCGTACGTGTTCAGCATCCCGGGCCTCCCGAGGATGACCTGGGGCAGGTTCCGGAACGACCGGAGCGCGACCTCCTCCGAGCGGTCGACCACCACCAATGCCTTACCGGTGGCCCCGATCTCACTGAGCAGGGAGGCTGCCAGGCTGGTCCTGGGCACGTCCCAATCGAACTCGCCGATGATCTTGATGGCACCTTCCGACGCCCGGGCCGACAAGGCGCTCCGAAGGGCCAGCGCCTTCATCTTCTTGGGGGCCCGCTGAACGTAGTTGCGGTCGCGAGGGCCGTGCGCCTTGCCGCCGCCCACCCAGATGGGAGAGCGGATCGACCCGTGGCGGGCCCGCCCCAGGCCCTTCTGGCGCCATGGCTTGCGCCCGCCGCCTCGCACTTCGGCCCTGGTCTTGGTGCGAGCCGTGCCGGAACGCCGGGCCGCCAGATGGGCCACCACTACCTGATGCATCACGTCACGGTTGGGCGTGATGCCGAAGACTGCCGGGTCGAGCAACACCTCGCCCTGCTGGACACCGGCGGAGTCGTACCTGGGAGCAACCAGATCAGCCATCGCCCATCAACCGTTCTTGACCGCTTCGCGGACGAAGACCAGCCCGCCTCTGGGACCTGGGACCGCGCCCTGCAGCACCAGCAGGTTGCGCTCGGGGTCCACGCCGACCACAGCCAGGTTGAGCACGGTGGTCTGGCGGCCACCCATCCGTCCGGGTAGCTTGGTGCCCTTCATCACCCGGGCCGGGGTGGCGCAGGCGCCGATGGCGCCCGGTGAGCGGTGCACCTTGTGGACACCGTGGCTGGCGCCCTGTCCGTGGAAGTTGTGGCGCTTCATCACGCCCTGGAAGCCCTTCCCCTTGGAGACTCCGGTCACGTCGGCCTTGGTTCCGGGCTCGAACACGTCCTCGACCCGCAGCACCTGGCCCAGCTGGAACTCCGAGCCGTCATCGACCCGCACCTCCACCAGGTGGCGGGCCGGGGCGACGCCGGCATTGGCGAAGTGGCCGGCCTGCGGCTTGTTGACCTTCCGGGCCGGGATCTCGCCGTACGAGATCTGCACCGCCGAGTAGCCGTCGTTCTCCTCGGTGCAGATCTGGGTGACGTGGCAGGGTCCGGCCTTGATCACCGTCACGGGGATGGCGCGGGCGTGATCGTCGAAGATCCGGGTCATGCCGACCTTCTCTCCGAGGATCGCCGACAGGCTCATGTCTCGATCTCGACTTCCACTCCGGCCGGGAGGTCCAGCCTCATGAGGGACTCGATCGTGTTGTGGGTCGGCCGCAGGATGTCGATCAGGCGCTTGTGGGTCCGGATCTCGAAGTGTTCGCGCGAGTCCTTGTACACGTGCGGCGACCGGATCACGCAGTACCGGTGGACTTTGGTCGGGAGCGGGACCGGCCCATGAACGATGGCATGGGTGCGGATGACTGTCTCCGCTATCTTGCGCGCCGACTCATCGACCACCTGGTGGTCGTAAGCCTTCAGCTTGATGCGGATTCTCTGTTCTTTCATGCTGTCTTCCTGCCGGTTCCCATTCCGATGTCTCGGCCAGTATTTCTCTTTGCGTTCCGGTTATTCGATGATTTTGGTGACGGTGCCTGCTCCGACGGTGCGTCCGCCTTCTCTGATGGCGAAGCGGAGTCCTTCGTCCATCGCGATCGCCGATCCCAATTGGACGGTCATGGTGGTGTTATCTCCGGGCATGACCATCTCCACCCCCTGGGGCAACGTCACGGTTCCGGTGACGTCGGTGGTACGGAAATAGAACTGGGGCTGGTAACCGGAGAAGAACGGGTTATGCCGCCCTCCCTCGTCCTTAGTCAGCACATACACCTGGGCTTCGAACCCGGTGTGGGGGGTGATCGACCCCGGCTCCGCCAACACCTGGCCCCGCTCCACCTCGGTCTTGCCAACCCCACGGAGTAGGACACCGACGTTGTCGCCGGCCATGCCCTCATCCAACAGCTTGCGGAACATCTCCACGCCGGTAGCCACCGTCCGCCGCGTCTCCCGGATACCTACCACCTCGACAGGGTCACCAACTTTGACGATGCCGGCCTCGACCTTGCCCGTCACTACGGTGCCTCTGCCGGTGATGGAGAACACATCCTCTATAGGCATCAAAAACGGGCGATCCACCGGACGGTCAGGAACCGGCACATAATCGTCTACCGCCCCCACCAACTCCAACACACCCGAAGCCGCCTCCTCGTCTCCTTCTAGGGCCGCCAACGCAGACACCTGGACCACCGGCACGTCATCGCCGGGGAACCCGTAATCGTCCAACAACTCCCGAACCTCCAACTCCACCAACTCCAACAACTCCGGATCATCCACCAAATCGACCTTGTTCAAAGCCACCACCACACAAGGAACCCCCACCTGGCGAGCCAACAGAACATGCTCCCGCGTCTGGGGCATAGGACCATCCGCCGCAGACACCACCAAAACAGCCCCATCCACCTGCGCCGCGCCGGTGATCATGTTCTTTATGTAATCAGCATGACCCGGCATGTCCACATGCGCGTAATGCCGCGCCTCCGACTCATACTCCACATGAGCAATAGCAATAGTAATACCACGCTCACGCTCCTCAGGCGCCTTATCAATATCATCAAACACCGTAAACACATTACCCTCAACCCGCTCAGCCAACACCCGAGTAATCGCCGCAGTCAAAGTCGTCTTCCCATGATCAATATGACCCATAGTCCCAACATTCACATGCGGCTTATCCCGCACAAAACGCTCCTTACCCATACTCACTAACCTCCTACTAGTTCTCCACGCGCCGCGCCGACAATTCGGCGGGCGATGTTATCGGGTACGTCTCCATAAGAGTGGAACTGCATGGTTGACGTGGCACGACCCTGCGTCTTGGACCGTAGGTCGGTCACGTAACCGAACATCTCCGACAGGGGAACCCGGGCCATGACCACACGTGACCGGCCACGCTGCCCGGTCTCCTCGATACGGCCCCGACGTGACGACAGATCGCCCATCACCTCACCCAGGTACTCCTCGGGGGTGACTATCTCGACCTCCATCAAAGGCTCGAGCAGCTTGATCCCCGCCCTCCGGGCAGCCTTCTGGAAAGCCATCGAGCCCGCGATGCGGAAGGCCATCTCGGAGGAGTCCGTATCGTGCGACTGCCCATCCACCAGCCGGGCGCGCACGTCCACCAGTGGATAGCCGGCCAGAACGCCCTGTTCCAGGGCGCCCTCGATGCCGGCGTTCACCGACGGAATGAACTCACGGGGGACCCGGCCGCCCTTGATCTCGTCGATGAACTCGTAGCCGCCACCGGGCCCGGTCGGCTCCAGGTCGATCTTCACCACCGCATACTGTCCCCGCCCGCCGGTTTGCTTGATGTAGCGCAACTCGACGCCGGTCACAGGACCCTTGATCGTCTCGCGGTAGGCCACCTGAGGACGGCCCACGTTGGCGTCCACTCCGAACTCCCGCACCAGCCGGTCCACCAGGATGTCCAGGTGGAGCTCGCCCATCCCCGAGATGATCCGCTGTCCGGTCTCCTGATCGGTCCGCACGAGGAAGGTGGGATCCTCCTCGGCAAGACGACCCAGGGAGTCGGTCAGCTTCTCCTGATCGACCTTCGACCGCGGCTCGATGGCCACCGAGATCACCGGCGCCGGGAACGACATCGCCTCCCGCAGGAGCGGGTGCCCGGCCGCAGTGAGGGTGTCACCCGTGGCGGTGTGCTTCAGGCCCACCGCCGCCACGATGTCCCCGGTGAAGACGTCCTCGCGATCCTCACGATGGTTGGCATGCATCCGCAGCAGCCGGCCAAGGCGCTCCTTGCGTCCCTTGGTGCTGTTGAGGACCGCGCCTCCCTTGGTGGCGTGCCCCGAGTACACCCGGAAGTAGGTGAGCTTGCCGACGTGAGGGTCGCTGACGATCTTGAAGGCCAGGGCCGCAAAGGGCTCGGCGTCCTCCGGGGCGCGCGAGGAGCGCATCTCGGAGCCGGGGAGAAAGCCCTGCACGGCAGGCATATCGGTCGGACTCGGAAGGTAGTCCACCACCGCGTCCAGCAGGAGCTGGACTCCCTTGTTGCGGAAGGCCGACCCGCAGAACACGGGCGTGAAGAGGTGTTGAAGGGTCCCGGTGCGGACTGCGGTGGTTATCTCACCGGGCGAGATGACCACATCCTCGAGGTACTTCTCCAGCAGCTTCTCGTCTATATCGGCCACCTGCTCCAGCATCCGGCCGCGGTACTCCTCGGCCGAAGCCTCGTACTCGACCGGGATCGTCCCGGTGGTCCAGGTGCGACCGTCGTCGCCGGACCACATGTGGGCTTCCATCTCGACGAGGTCGACCACCCCGGTGAAGTCGCCCTCCTCGCCGATCGGGATCTGCATGACGAGCGGGACGGCGCCCAGCCGCTCCTCGATCGAGTCGACCGCCAGAAAGAAATCGGCCCCGACCCTGTCCATCTTGTTGATGAAACAGATCCGGGGCACGTGGTACCGGTCCGCCTGGCGCCATACCGTCTCGGTCTGCGGCTCCACGCCGGCCACCCCGTCGAATACGGCTACCGCACCGTCCAGCACCCGCAGGGATCGCTCCACCTCGACCGTGAAGTCGACGTGGCCCGGCGTGTCGATGATGTTGATCCAGTGCTCATGCCACTCGCAGGTGGTGGCAGCGGACGTGATCGTGATGCCGCGCTCCTGCTCCTGCTCCATCCAGTCCATGACCGCGGCACCTTCGTGGACTTCACCCAGCTTGTAGGTGCGACCGGTGTAGTACAGGATGCGCTCGGTGAGGGTGGTCTTGCCCGCGTCGATATGCGCCATGATCCCGATGTTCCGCGTACGGCTCAGCGGGTACTGGCGAAGATGTATCAAAGCGTCCGGACTGCTCACGACTTCTTCTCTCGCAACCGATCGTTCTCTGTCCCTTACTCCGCCTCTCGCCCCTACCAGCGGTAGTGGGCGAAGGCCTTGTTGGATTCCGCCATCTTGTGGAGGTCTTCCTTGCGCTTGATCGCCAAGCCGGTGTGCTTGGAGGCGTCGAGGATCTCGTTGGCGAGCCTCTGGGCCATGGTGTGCTCTCTCCGCCGCCTGGCAAACCCGACCAACCAGCGCACGGCCAGCGTGGAGGCCCGGCGGGGCCGGACATCGACCGGCACCTGGTAGGAACTCCCGCCCACCCGTCGGGATCGGACCTCGACTTGGGGCCGGAGGTTGTCCACCGCCCGCTTGAGCACCATCAGCGAGTCCTGCCCGCTCCGCCGCGAGACGATCTCCATGGCCTGGTAGACGATCTTGCGCGCCTTCTCCTTCTTGCCCTTGAGCAGGACCTGGTTGATGATCTGGCTCACCAGGACGTCCCTGAATACCGGATCGGGCTCGATGGTCCGCTTCTCGGCCGGTGCTCGTCGCATGTTCAGCGGCCTTTCTTGGTTCCGTAGCGGGACCGGGCCTGGCGGCGGTCATCGACCCCGGCCGCGTCGAGCGTGCCCCGGATGACCTTGTAGCGAACTCCCGGCAGGTCCTTGACCCTCCCCCCGCGCACCAGGACGATCGAGTGCTCCTGGAGGTTGTGTCCCTCCCCCGGGATGTAGGCGGTGACCTCGATCCCCGAGGTCAGGCGGACCCGGCATACCTTGCGCATCGCGGAATTGGGCTTCTTGGGTGTGATGGTGTAGACGCGAGTACAGACACCGCGCCGCTGCGGCGACCCGGCCAGGCCCGGAGTCTTCTCCTTGCGCGCCTTGGGCTTCCGGCCCTGGCGCACCAACTGCTGGATGGTGGGCAAATTACGCTCCTACGGAGAGGCGAGTGACCGCGCGGTCGCTCGCTCTTCAGTTCAGGGGGCGACCGAGTGGGGAAGCGTCCCTTACTACCGGCTCGCGCTCGCCGTCATTAGCCGCCGGGCGGCTCTCGGCTCACCGAACCCTTACTTGTGTCTGCTCCATGCCGGACCGAGGCTTAAAGCCGGCATGGGGTCACACCGGGTAGCCCGTCAGGACACGGGGATACGGACGTGCTCGTGCACGGTCGTCAGTATATGCGATCTCCCCGCTAGCGTCAACGAGGGGGAGGACGGGGCTCTGCTCGGAAGCGCGACGGTCGGGAGGCCGGGAAGCGCGGCCGGGAGGACTCGAACCCCCAACCTTCTGATCCGTAGTCAGACGCTCTGTCCATTTGAGCTACGGCCGCACGGGTTGTCTGCCGGAAACTCGGCGTCGGGGTGGAAGACGACACCGGTTGCTGCCCTCTAACGATAGTCGCGGTTGATCCTGTACCGGAAGCCGCCCGACCGCCAAGGCCGTCAGGCTCGAGCCGCAGGTATCATGGGCGGTCAGGCTGACTCAGGCCCTGATCACGAGGGCCCGGGTCGCACGGAGAGGTGGCCGAGCGGTCGAAGGCGCTCGCCTGCTAAGCGAGTAGGGGGCAAACCCCCCTCGAGGGTTCAAATCCCTCCCTCTCCGCCACACGTGCGGTCGGGCCGGCTCGTCTGCCGGCCTCATCCGCCGTCCGTCCAGTCGGGCTGCGCCCCGACAAGTCCGATCATGCGGGGAGATGACCGAGTTGCGACGTAACCGGCTGCGGGAACTGCTGGATGCCGATCAGGCCACCCTTGGGACCCATCTCATCAGTTCCTGGCCTTCGGTCGTAGAGCTGGTGGGCCTGTCGGGGATGTTCGACTACGTGGAGTTCGTGGCCGAGTACGGGCCGTACGACCTCTACGCCCTTGAGAACCTGGGCCGGGCGGTCGAGTTGTTCGACCACATGTCGGCCATGATGAAGATCGAGCAGGAGCCGCGGACGTATTTGGCGGTCCGGGCGATCGGCTCCGGCATCCAGAACGTGCTGTTCTCCGATCCCCGCACCGTGGAAGACGTCGAGGAGTGCGTCAGCGCGGTCCGGGCCGAAGCCCCGGACTCCGGCGGACGCCACGGCGTCGGTCTCCGCCGCGATGTCGGGCTGGTGCTCGAGGCAGGCACCCCGGCCTTCGTGGAAGCCCTCGACCAGGCCGTGATCGCGCTGATGATCGAGAAGGACCCGGCGGTGGAGAACCTGGAGGAACTCCTCTCGGTGGACGGGGTGGACATGGTCCAGTTCGGCCCGGCGGACTACGCGATGAGCATCGGCCTGGCGGGACAGCTGAGCCACCCGCGGGTCAGGGAGGCGGAGGAACACGTGATCTCCACCGCGCTCCGGATGGGAATCGCTCCGAGAGCCGAGTTGAGGGACCGGGAAGGCGCCGAGCGGTACCTCGACATGGGCGTCAAGCACTTCTGCGTCGGGACCGACGTGCGGATCCTCTTCGACTGGTTCAAGGAGGCCGGCGCCGGCATGCTGGACCTCCTGGGACGCGAACCACCCGGCCGCACCCACGGATCCGAGTCGTACCGGTAGCACCGGCGGTACGGAACACACCTTGCGGGCCGGGCGCCAGCCGCAACCTGGCAGTCGTTAGACCCCGGTCCGACCTAGAGTGACCTGGCGTGGAAAACCCTCTCTGGTCGGCTACCCGTAACGCTTCGTCGCCTCTGGGGGAAGCGCCGGGACCGGCGCGCAGGTTGCTGGCGGGCGTACTGGTTGTCCTGATAGCTGCTTCGGGTTCCGGGGTGGGTATATCACCCGCAAGAGCCGACGATGTGCCGGTGCCGCCATGCTCCGACCTCACGGTGGTGTTCGCCCGCGGCTCCGATCAGGAACTGGCGACCAACGCCGGTCACGGGGGTATGGCCCAGGCCTTCTTCGATCAGGTAGAGACCCGGCTGCCGGGCTATTCGATCAACAAGTACGAGCTCGGAACCCGAGCCCACGGGGGTTACCGGTACCGGGCCGTCGGGATCTCAGCGGTCCTCGACCTGTACCGCACCAACCTCATCAGGCTCATCGTGTCCTTGATCTGGCGGATCTCCCGCCAGGACGCAAGCCACCCGCCTTCCGGAAGCGACCTGCTGGAGATCGACGGTCTCGGGGCATTGGAATACCGCAATTCCGTCATCGAGGGCGTCGGCGAGCTGACTGCGTACCTCGAGGACCGGGCGACCGAGTGCCCCGACGAGGTACTCCTGGTCGGCGGATTCTCCCAGGGTGCCCAGGTCATCAGACGGAGCCTGTTCCTGCTCGGCAGAGCAACAAGGGACCGTATCGCCCACGTCGCCCTGTTCAGCGACCCGACTCTCCACCTCCCTGAGGGGGAAAGCACAGAGTCGATCGAGAGCTGCCGGCGGGGAATCGCGGAGACGATGTCACCCTGGAGGCGTGGAACCGTCCGCTGCTCGACCAGCAACGGGCTCCTGAACCTCGACGGGTTGACGTTCCTCAGGATCGGCCCTCACACACCATACGTACCGGCCGACATCGAGTCCCGGGTGGGGTCGTGGTGTGAGCGGACCGACGGAGTCTGCACCGGCAGCGTCCTGGACCTGATCCTGGGCATACATTTCCACATGGAGACCAGACGCTTCCACGTACCCATACACAGCGTGTATACGAACAAGTATTTCGACGAAGCAGCGGATGAGGCCGTTACCCGGGTGGTGAGGGCGCCCGCCCTCCGGAGGTCATAGCGATCCGTAACTGCTGTCTACCCGGGCACACGCCTATCTGAGCGGAGGGAGTGGGATTCGAACCCACGAGACCCGTCACCGGGCCCATCGGTTTTCAAGACCGACGCCTTCGTCCGCTCGGCCATCCCTCCGTGCCATATCGTAGGTTCCCCGGCCCGCCTTCGGACGCATGCCTCGTTGGCATGCAGGCATCGATCACAACCTCCAGGCAAAGGTAGTGTCGGGGCCCATGAACATCGACCAGGCACTTGAATTCGTCACGGCGAACCACCGCGGCATCCTGTTCACCCACCGCTCGGGTGGCGAACCGCAGATGTCACCGATCGTGGCGGGAGTCGACTCCGACGGCTACGTCGTCGTGTCGAGCAGGGAGACCGCCTACAAGGTGAAGAACCTGAGACGGGATCCGAGGGCGTCGGTGTGCATGTTCACCGACGGCTTCTACGGTGAGTGGGTACAGATCGACGGGATGGCCGAGATCGCCAGCCTGCCCGAGGCGATGGATGCCCTGATCGACTACTACCGGCTGCTCTCGGGCGAGCACCCCGACTGGGACGAATACCGCGCCGCCATGCGCGAGGAGCGCCGCGTCCTCATCCGGATATCCCCCGAACGAGCCGGTCCGACCAGGTTCGGCTAGCGGAACGGGCTTGAATCCCGCCCGGCCGCCCCGCGGCGCGTATAGCCTGGCGGTTCAACACTGCGCGTGGAGGGGGCGGATGCCGGGCCTCACTGTCGAGCAACTCGAGCAGTTCGATCAAGACGGATACCTCGTGGTCGAGGGCGTCCTCGGCGAGGCGGACCTGGCGGCGATCGAGCAGGAATACCGGGAGATACTCGACCGGGTGACCGCCGGCCTAGTGTCCCAGGGACGGATCCCGCCGCCGCGAGGCACTAGCTTCTCCGAGCGCTACATCGAGGCGATGCGCCACATCGACGACATGTACACGCTCTACCAGCACCTCGACATCTGCCTGCCGATGGTCAAGGAGCTCGACCACAGCCACACCATGAACACCGGATCCGCCGTGTTCAGCCTCCTCACCAACCCGCGCCTGCTCGACATCGCCGAATCGGTCATCGGGCCCGAGATCTACTCCAACCCGGTCCAGCACACCCGGATCAAGCCACCTGCGCGCTACCTTCCGACCGCCGTGACCGACTCCAACATCGCCGCCACTACATGGCACCAGGACAACGGGGTTATCAACCCCGAGGCCGACGACACCGACATGCTCACCGTCTGGGTCGCCGTCACCGACGCCACCGTCGAGAACGGATGCCTGATCGTGGAGCGCGGCAGCCACCGGGAGGAACTGACCATGCACTGCCCCGGAACGGCCGCCTCCGCCACCACGTACATCCCCGAGGCGATCATCGACCGGGATCGGGTGGTCCCCCTGGAGGTGGGAGCTGGAGGGGTGGTGCTGCTCCACAAGCTGACCGAGCACGCCTCGCGGGACAATCACGGCGATGCCATCCGCTGGAGCTTCGACCTCCGCTACCAGCCGATCGGCCAGCCCACCGGCCGGGCGGTCTTCCCCGGATTCATAGCCCGCAGCGAGGCGCACCCCGAACGGGTCCTCACCGACCCCGTCGAGTGGGCGGACCTGTGGTGGCAGGCCCGGGACCGCATCGTCAGCGGGGAGGTCCCGTGGCAGTTCAACACCAGATGGGACGCCAACGCCCGCCTGCCGATCTGCGCCTGAAGCATCGGGTCCCGCCCCCGGGGAGCGGTGGAGCGTCCAAGTCGTCCCCACGCCTGGCTTGGCAGCCGGCCCGCCTTGGTGTGACGCACGCCGCTCCGGTGATGATCTCCGCTTGGCAAGAGTCGAGCTGAGGGACCACCTCTTCACTCGAGGGTTGCTGGTCGCGAGCGGACACCGAATGCTCTTGCCCAAGTTGTGACACGGTCGGCATCGCGAGCCTCGTACGCCGCGATCGCCTCGCTGACCGAGAGTTTGAGTCTGTCTTCGTCGCCCTTCGCGAGCGCTGTGAGTCGCATCGTGAACCATGCGGTGATCCCTCCCGCCGGGGGCGACTCGAAGCTGGGGAACTGCGGGTCGCCACCATCCCGGCGAATCCACTTGGCCGCGACACCGGGATCGAGGACCATCGTCCTGGCGAGGCCGACCATGTCGGTCGCTCCCAGCGCAACGGCGTCCGCAGCCTCAGCCCGGGTCTTGAATCCACCCGTAACCATCAAGGGTGTGTCCGTGACGGTCCGGGCCCGGCGGGCGAACTCGAGAAAGTACGGCCCCGCAGGTCGTCGGTCAGAGCTGGCTGGAGCGCCGGGGAAGTAGGTCCCACCGCTGATGTCGATCAGATCCACTCCCGCCTCTCCCAGAAGGGACATGGCAACAAGGGCGTCGTCCTCGCCCAGCCCGCCCTCGAGTTGATCGCTCGAGTTGATCTTCACAGCGATCGCGAACTCCGGTCCCACCATCGTACGGACCTCCCGTACGACGGCCAGGAGAAGCCGGCATCGCGCCTCGATCGACCCGCCGTAGCGATCGGAGCGACGGTTGAACAACGGCGACAGGAACTGACTCAACAGGAAACCGTGGCCGGCGTGTATCTGGACGCCACTGAAACCGACAGCTCGCGCATGAGCAGCGGCCCTCGCGTAGGTGGCAGGCAGCGCGTCAACAGCGGACCGCGTCAGCTCATCGCACCGAAGGCCCCTCATGTCGAATGCCGACGGACCGGCCGGCCGAGAGATCGGAGCGTGAGCGAGCGCGCCGGCGTGGCCGAGCTGCGGCCAGATCCGGGCGCCATCGGTGGATCCGACGCGCGCGAGCCGACGAAGCCGAGCATTGTCGGCACCCGGCCAGAGTACGAGGTTGCCCGGTCTCTCCGGATAGCGGTAGTCGACCTGGACCTCACCGATCAGCGACAGGGCTGCGCCGCCGGTCGCCCATCTCCGATAGAGCTCTATCTGCTCATCAGTCGGTCGGCCGGCACCGTCTCCAAGCGAGTCGGACATGGCGGCCTTCGCCAGCCGGTTCTTGAGCACGATCCCACACGGGAGCTCGAAGGGCGCCGCAAGGACGTCTGCATCCGTATCCGTGTTGCGATGCTCGATCATCCGACACCGGACAACGCAGAGTCGGACTGGCCGGAGGCGAGTGTCGTGATGGGCAATCCGCCGTTCCCGGGTGGCACGCTCCTGATCACAACTAGATCCCCAAATGCCTGTGTACCAGGCATTTCACCCGATATCCGGCGGAGGGGGTGGGATTCGAACCCACGAGGGGGAGTAACCCCCTACGGCATTTCGAGTGCCGCGCACTAGGCCAGACTATGCGACCCCTCCGGACGGCTCCGGATTGTACCGCCTGCCGACGTTGGTGACCGACCCCCGGCCGGGGCCGGATCCGGCGCCTACCGGTCGGCGGCTTCCGGGGATCGCGACCGTAGCCGCCCGAAGAAGCCGGCCAGCATGGAGGCGCACTCTTCCTCCAAGACGCCTGCCACCAGATCCATCCGGTGGTTCAACCGCCGGTCCTGCGGGATGTTGTAGAGGCTCCAGGCCGCTCCCGCCTTGAGGTCGGCGGCTCCGTAGACGATCCGCTCCAGCCGGGCCGCGACTGCAGCCCCGGCACACATGGCGCAGGGCTCCAGCGTGACCACCAGCGTGTGCCCGTCCAACCGCCATCTCCCGGCGCTCCGGGCGGCTGCCGACAGCACCAGCACTTCGGCGTGGGCGGTGGGATCCTGAAGTTGCTCGCGGCGGTTGTGGTCCGCCCCCGCGGCCCGGCCATCAGGGTCGACCAGCACCGCGCCCACGGGTACGTCACCGTGGGCGGGGGCTCGACCGGCCTCGGCCAGAGCCGCCTCCATCCAAGTGATCCAGGAAGACATACACCAACCCCGGCGAAGCCATGCGTAGGACAACAGAGCCGTGCAGCCCGCCGTCGAGTGCGGATCCCGAGGCCCCGACCGGTCGCCGGCTCCAGCCCGGCACCCCCACGGCACCCGGAACCACCCGCTTAGGGCTGCTTCCTCCCGGACCTGACCCGGTTCACGAAGGTTCCGCTGCGTAGGACCCGACTTTCAACACCACGTGCCGACCGGCAGCCTCGCCATCTCAACACCCTTCGACGGGCATTCCGCCCCGCATGTAGAGGGTTTCGGGCTACAGGACACCCCTAGCGTCCCGCGTAGCACGGCGTCCGGCGAGTCTAGCCCTGGCCGTCATGTCCCCGACACAGCGACCTCTAGAATCGGTCGGCCTGGGAGGGATCGCATAGTCTGGCCTAGTGCGCACGCCTGGAAAGCGTGTTGGCGCATACCGCGCCTCGTGGGTTCGAATCCCACTCCCTCCGCAACCTCCGGCGCCTCACCCGGTGATAAATGGACAGCGATCATCCACGCCATGAGGACCCGTAAGAAGTTCTTGAAGGGTTGGTGGATCGAAAAAGCAGGACAAGGGCCGAACAGGCACAGGCACTGGAGGAGTGGGCTGATCGTGTTGACGCATCAGAACTCAGGCAGGCCGACACCGAGACGCTGCGGGAGATCGCCGCGCTTGCCAAGCGTCGCGCCGAGGTGGACGAAGACCTGACCGCAGCAATCCGCTCGGCCAGGCGCGCTCATCGCAGTTGGGCAGAGATCGGGGCGATGCTCGTGGTTTCGAAGCAAGCCGCTCACCGCGAGTACGCGCCGCGGATCTCGACATAGCGGCCGGAGTTAACGGCAACTGGCGATAGTGGGCTGGTCGTGCCCGCAGGCGCAATGCGGGCGATGCGGGACTACTTGGTGAGGATTAAGCCGTAGACGAATCCGAGGGGGCCCATCCGCCACATGTGGTCGACGCGGAGTGGGCGGTCGGCGAACATTTGCTCGGGAGGGGGGAGCTTGTCGAGCGACCGGTGGAGGTACCGGTACTCGTCGACGGCGTTGATCAGGGCACCCGCCATCGGGACCACGACGGCCGAGCCGGCCCGATGGAGGGAGGCTGCCACCTTTCCTTTGGGCCGGGTGAGCCCCACCACCCCCGCCGATCCGCCCGGACGGAGCACCCGCGCGATCTCTTCCAGCGTGGTCTCAACCGAGTCCAGGTTCCGGAAGACGAACGCCGAGAACACCGCGTCGAAGGAGCCGTCGCGGAACGGCAGGTCCTCCCCCTTGCCCACCACCCGAGCCGCGGTGGGGTTGAGGTCGAGCATCTGTGAGACGGGATCGAGCGCGACCACCTGCCGGCTACCGAACAGGGGCACGGCCGCCCCCGTACCGGCGCCGAGATCCAGCAGCCTTCCCGGAGGCAGGCGCTCGATCACCGACCGGCGCCATGCCTGGTCGCGCCCGACCGCCAGCAACCGGTTGATCAGGTCGTAACGCCGGGCGATCCTGGCGAAGATCGCATCCGTCGGCCGCTCCACCGGCGCGCCCGGAGGCTCAGCCGATGCGGTCGAATCCGGCGTAGGCACGTAGGGCGTCCGGCACCACCACAGACCCGTCGGCCTGCTGGTGGTTCTCCATCAGGGCGATCAGCAGCCGGCCCACGGCCACCGCCGTCCCGTTCAGCGTATGCACCAACCGGTTCCCCCGGTCCGTCCTGTACCGGATCCGCATCCGCCGGCTCTGGAAGTCGGTCGTGTTCGAGCAGGACGTGATCTCCCGGTAGCGGCCCTGGGAGGGGATCCAGGCCTCGATGTCGTACTTCTTGGCGGCCGATGAACCCAGGTCTCCAGCCGCCACGTTCACCACCCGGTAGGGGATCTCGAGGCTCTGAACGATCTCCTCCTCGATGCCCAGCAACATCTCGTGCTCGTCCCAGGAGCGCTCCGGATGGCAGAACGAGAACATCTCCACCTTGTCGAACTGGTGTACCCGGAAGATGCCCGCCGTGTCCTTGCCGTGCGCTCCCGCCTCCCGGCGGAAGCAGCTGGAGAAGCCGGCGTAACGGAGCGGCAGGGCGTCCTGGTCGAGCACCTCGCCGGCGTGATAGGCGGCCAGGGACACCTCGGACGTGCCGACCAGGTAGAGGTTGTCGGAGCGCAGTCCGTCGCCGGCATCCACGCCCACCTCGTACACCTGCTGGTCGTCATCCGGGAAGAATCCGGTGCCGAACAGCGCCTCCTCGCGCACCAGCACCGGCGGGACCACCGGTGTGAACCCCTTGCCGCCCAGCAGCTCGAGCGCCATCCGCACCAGCGCGAACTCGAGTATCACCGCCGGCCCGGTCAGGTACCCGAAGCGGCTGCCGGACACCTTGGCGGCCCGCTCGATGTCGATCATCCCCAACCCGGCGCCTAGATCGCGGTGGTCCTTGACCGGGAAGTCGAAGTCCCGAACCCTCCCCCACCGCTTGATCTCGACCGCGTCCTCCTCTACGAACCCGTCCGCGGCCGAAGGATGGGCGGGGTTGGGAACCCTGATCCAGAGCGCCTGGAACTGGCGGTCCAGTTCATCGGCCTCGGCGAGGGCGACGCGGTATTTCGCGGCCAGCTCACCGGCCTTGGCGATGGCGTCCTGCCTCGCCTCGCCCTCCAGACGGGGAATGCTGCGGCTGAGGCTCTTCTGCTCGGCCCGCATCGACTCGGCCTTCGCTCGGGTGCTGCGCCGGGCCCGGTCGATCTGCGCCATCAGATCGACGTCCAGATCCAGGCCGCGGCGGGCCAGAGACGCCTTGAGGGCGTCCGGTTGCTCGCGCAGCAGCGTGATGTCGATCATCCCGTGATGATATCCCCGCTCCCGCCCCATCCGGTTAGGTGTGGGCGCGTCACGGCGAGGCCGCGGCGACGGACCTTGCCGAACCGCAGGACCTATCCGGGCGGGTTGATCCGGATGAGCGACTCCCACACGTTGTCCTCGGGGTTCAGGTCGTCCTCCACCACGGTCAGTTTGAAGGTCAGCAGGTACTCGGCGCCGGGCTCCACCAACTCCGTCCCGAACAGCACCGACCCGACCTCGCCGGGCGCGAGGTCCAGCCCATGGCTGTCGACGGTGGTCAGCGACTCGCCCGCCTCCGAGCGGATGCTGGCGTTGACGATCAGGCCCTTCTGGTCCACGTTGCCCCGGTTGCCGATCACCGTGCTGAACTGCAGGCGCTCGGTGGCCGGGAACAGGATCTCTCCGTCTTCGCCCAGCCCGCCCGCCGGTAGCGGCTCGAACACCACCTGAAGGATGGTCACGTCCCGACGCACCCCCATGTCGGTGCTGCTCCGGATCGTCCTCGCCAGCCTCTCCCCGTTCAGCAGCGGCCTCTGGTCGACGATGAAGGAGACGGCCGGAATCTCGTTGACTATGGCCAGCTCCTCGAGCATGCCGGTCGCCCGAGCCAGGAACCTGGCGTACACCAGATCGCCCACCCGGATCCGGGCGATGGCGCCGCCCAGCTGATCCACCGGCACTGAACCGGTCGGGTCATCGGTGACCGCGGTGACAGCCACCCGGAAGTCCACCAGGCCCGCCGCCCACGAAGCGAACGCCAGATCGAGCATCTCCCGGGCCGCAAAGGCCGACTCGGGCGCCTCCACCGACTGGAACATCTCCGCCTGGTCCGCCATCTCCGCGGACAGCCGGTCCATCAGCACGTCGAAGTCGTCCCGGTTGATGGTCCGCAGCTCGGTGCTCACCAAGCGCCGGAAGCCGGCCGCTATCTGCTCCACCTCCTGGGTGGCGATCCGGGCGGTGTCGAAGAAGGCCGTCTCCTGGCGGACGACCACGCCCCGGCTGTTGACCAGGACCGCTCCCCCGATGAGGATCAGGAGCAGCAGCGCCAGCCACCACCAGACCCTCCTCCGCCGCCGACCGAAGCTGTTCGGCGGCCGGTACCGGCTGGTCACGATCCGGACTTCGTCATGGGGTCAGGTGAGCGGGAACGGGGGTTGGAACCAGGCAGGAACGTCGGAGACCGTGACGGAGTCCACCCACTTGACCCACCAGAAGCCTCGCCGGTCCGGCGCCACGATCCGGGCCGGGTAGCCGTGGCCGGCGCTCAGCGGTTGGCCGCCCACCTCAAAGGCCAGCCAGAGGTTCTCCGCATCCCTGGCCGGAAAGCGGCGCTCGTATCCGGTGACCGAACGCACGCGGATGCTCACCCCGTCCACCTCTCCGAGTAGCCGATCCAGCCGGACGCCCGTCCATTGCTGGGTCGAGTGCCATCCGCCGGTGCAGTCGAGCGTAGCCTCCACCGTCTCCATCGCTAAGGAACCCAGGTCGTCCGGTCCCAGCACCCGGCCCGCCACATCGGTCTGCAGCCGGTCGAGCCGCTGGACCTTGTCGGTGAACCATTGCGTCACGGGCATCCGGGCCGGGTCCCCGCTCCCCCGCTCGTGCGAGCCGGTGAACCTCCGCCCGGACCCGGGGAGATCGAGAACGCCCAAGGCGCTCTCCCATCCGGCCAGCGCTATCCCGGCACCTGCGGCCAGGCCGCCGGTTCTCAGCAGGTTGCGCCGGCTCAGGTCCGTGGTGCGGGGCCGGACGGGATGACGGACGTAATGCCAACCCACCAGCAGCACCGACAGGACGGCCGCTCCTATGTGGACCTGCATGGTGGCGAGCGGGCCGATCCGCGAGGTCGTGCCCGTCACCTGGAGCAGGCCGGAACCGATGGTGATCACCACCGTCACCACCAGGGCGACCGACCAGACCGCTCCCTTGCGGCGCCTCCGGAACCCGGATCGAGCCACGCCCGTCTTCCATGGCACCAGCAGCAGGAAGGACAACCCGAGCACGCCGTGGGCGATCGTCGCCACCCGGGACCACTCCGTGCCGAATCCCTGGGCGAAGAGCCCCGAGGCGATCGCTCCTATCAGGAGAGCGGCCAGGGCCAGGTTGGTGTAGCGCTTCAGCGTCGCCTCCGAGCCGGATCCGGGACCCAGCCTATGAAGGTGCCGGAGGTAACGGTGTGTTTCCCGATGGGCTCGCTCCCGCTACTCCCCGCCGGGATACCCGCATCTCCGGGGTAAACTGTCCGGCACGCAGGGCGAGTGGCGGAATTGGTAGACGCGCTGGGTTCAGGACCCAGTGGGCATTGCGCTCGTGGAGGTTCGAGTCCTCTCTCGCCCACCGCTACGGCGGCTAGGGCCAGCGGCGGAGCGGCTCCATAGACTCCCTCCGGTCGGTTCGAGTCCTCGATGCTCTCCCCGCTTTCCCGAGAGCCGCTCAAGCCCTGTCAAGCGCCGGGAGCCCGAAGACATGAACCCGATCTCCCATCCTCACACCACCCCCATTAAGAACGTCACCGTCGACGCGGCCGACCCCAACCGGCTGGCCGAGTTCTGGGCCTTCGCGCTGGGATATGTTCTCCAGCCCCCGCCCCCGGGCTTCGAGACCTGGGAAGCCTTTGCGGACGTCATGAACCTGTCCACAGACGACAGGGAGCGATACGCGGCGGTCATCGACCCCAACGGCGTCGGCTCCCGCATCCTGTTCCAGAAGGTGCCGGAGGGAAAGGCCGTCAAGAACCGGTGGCACCTGGACATAGACGTAGTGGACCGGTCCCTGCCCACCGAGGAGCAGAACCGCGACCGGGAGGCCAAGATCGCGGCCCTGGTGGAGAGAGGCGCCACCGAGATAGCGCGCTTTGACGAGCCGGTGGGAAGGTGGGTGTTGATGACCGACCCCGAGGGCAACGAGTTCTGCGTCCTGGGCCCCTGACGGCTGAACAAACGACCGATGCCTGGGTTGCCAGGAGGGAGGATCGGCGACGCAACTGTAGCGATAATGTCGTCGTAACTGTAGCAAATCATGCGTCGTTATTGTAGTGTTAGGCCGTGGAATACCTCCGTCGGATAGTCGACACCGAACTCGATGCGCTTGCCGAGGCACCGGCGGTATCGATCGAAGGGGCCCGCGGCGTGGGAAAGACCGCTACCGCGATGCGGCGGGCGCGCACGGTTCATCGGCTCGACGATCCAGGGCAGCTGGCGGTGATCGGGAGTGATCCGAGCCGGGTGACCGACGGCGAACCGCCAGTGCTGATCGACGAATGGCAACGGCTGCCTGCCTCATGGGATCTGGTGCGACGAGCGGTGGACGCCGACCCCCAGCCGGGCCGCTTCCTGCTCACCGGGTCGGCGACGCCGACGGAGGCGCCCACCCATACAGGAGCAGGTCGCATCATCAGCATGCGGATGAGGCCTCTGTCGCTGGCCGAACGTGGGCTGGCCACTCCCACGGTCAGCCTCAGCGATCTGCTCACGGGCGACCGCCCGCGACTCGACGGCGCAGCAGAAGTCGGTGTGGAGCAGTACGCCGACGAGATCATCCGATCAGGCTTCCCGGGGATCAGGCCGCACCCCGATCGGATCCGGAGGGGCCTGCTCGACGGTTATGTCGACAATATCCTCAACCACGACGTCCATCAGTTCGGTCACACCTTCCGAGATGGCGGGTCGTTGCGCAGATGGATCACCGCCTACGCGGCTGCGGTGTCGACTGCGACCTCGTTCGAGAAGATCCGCGATGCCGCATCGGCAGGCGAGGCCCGCAGGCCGGCCCGCACGACCACGATTCCATACCGATCAGCTCTCGAGGGTCTGTGGCTGATCGAGGAGGTGCCGGCGTGGCTGCCGACCCTGAACCGGCTGCGCAGGGTGGCGTCGGCACCCGTGCACCAACTGGCAGACCCGGCGCTGGCGGCTCGGCTGCTAGGGGTCGGCACCGAGGCGTTGATTGCCGGAACTGAGGGGTGGGGAGGCGACGGGACGCTGCTCGGCGCGTTGTTCGAGTCGCTGATGACCCTCTCGGTGCGGGTGTACGCCCAGGCCTGTGAGGCACGAGTGCATCACTTGCGAACCCAGGGCGGCGAACGCGAGGTCGATCTCATCGTCGAGCGCGCCGACGGTGCCACTGTGGCGCTGGAGGTGAAGCTCAAGTCGGTCATCAACGACAGAGATGTTCGTCACCTGCTATGGCTGCGCGACCAGATCGGCTCCCGGATGCTCGACGCCGCGGTGTTGTCGACCGGCCGGCAGGCCTACCGCAGAGCCGACGG
>VXRE01000147.1 GCA_009838635.1 Acidimicrobiia bacterium
GATCGTGTCCCCGTCTGTTCCGTGCCTATATTGTACATCCGGCGCGTGCTGGGGTCCGTGATATGCGCATACGTGGGGGGCGACTGCGTGGTCAACCTGTGGGCGGGGATGGCGACGCCCGATCGCCCTTGGGCACAGGACACGCTCGTCTTCCTGTTCTCGGTGACGAAGGGGGCGACGGCCCTCGTGGCCCAGATCCTGGCCGACCGCGGCCTGATGGACGTGAACGCCCCCGTGGCTATGTACTGGCCCGAGTTCGCCTCGCAGGGCAAGGACCGGGCGCTGGTCCGCCACGTCCTCAGCCACACGCTCGGGCTTCCGTCCTTCCCCCGGTATTGGGATCTCGTAAGCGGTGACGACGCGGCGGGATGGCATCGCACCGATGAGATCGCGGCCCGGCTCGCCGCGGCACCCCTGGCCTGGGAGCCGGGAACCACCCTCGGCTACCACTCGATCAGCTACGGCTGGCTGGTGGGCGAGCTCGTGCGACGGATCGACGGCCGCACTCTCGGGACGTTCTTCGCGGACGAGGTGGCCCGCCCGCTCGGCTTGGACCTCTGGATCGGGCTTCCCGCCGAGCAGCACCGGCGGGTGGCCAGGCTCCTGCACGATCCCGACCCGGCAGCTGACCTTCTGAAGGCCATCTGGTCCCCCGAGAGCCCCGCCGGCGCCGCGCTCTTCTTCGGTCCTGAGCGGCGAAGCTCGGTCGATCTGGCCAACGACCCCGTCCTGTGGACGGCGGAGGCGCCGGCCATCAACGGGATCGGCGACGCCCGGAGCGTGGCCCGCATGTACGCCATGCTGGCCGGGGGAGGCGTGCTCGACGGGGTGCGGGTCGTATCCGGGGCGTCGGTCGTCGCCCACTCGGCCGAACAGGCCCGGGGCATTGACGCCATCTTCGGCGGCGCATCCCGCGTCGCCCTCGGCTACGGCCGCTCCATCGGTGGCGGCATGTCGCTGGGACCCAACGACGAGGCGTTCGGGATGCAGGGCATAGGAGGAGCCGTCGGCTATGCCGACCCTGCCGCCGAAGTGGGATTCGGATATGCCATGAACCAGACCTACATGAATGCGGGCACCGACCCCCGCCCGCGCGCCCTCTCGGCCGCGCTGTACGAAGCGATCGCCCGCCGGGGCGGCTGACACCGGTTCCGGGCCCGGCGGCCGGGCCTCAGTCGTACTCCACCGTGACCCGGGGGGTGATGGGTATGGCCTGGCACGTGAGAATCGCCCCTCGGGAGATGTCGGCGTCGGTCAGGGCCATGCGGGCCCGCAGGTGGATTCTCCCCCGGCGTAGCCTCGCCCGGCAAGCGCCGCAGACTCCTGATTCGCACGAATAGGGCGGAGTCTCGTCGGCGGCCCGCGTCGCGGCCAGCACCGTCTGCCCGGCCGCCACCGGAACGGTGAGCGTCGCTCCTCCCAGCCGTACCGTGGCCTCCGCCGCCACGCCCGCCACCGAGTCGTCTGGCGGCTCGACCGGGCCGTAGCCTTCCATGCGGATGCGCGTGTCCGGCACGTCGATGTCCAGCAGGGCACGCCGGACGGCGGTGTTCATCCCTCCGGGACCGCAGACGTAGTACCGAGTGTCCTGGGCGTAGGGGGGATGCTCGTTGATGAAGTCGGCCACGCACTCGGCGTCGATCCGTCCTCGCCTCCAAGGCGCGGGGGACGACGCCCGTGAGGCGGATGACAGCACGTGCCGGACCCGGAGACGACCGTCCGAGCCCTCCTCCATCCGGGCCAAGTCCTCAAGGAAGATGACCGATCCGGCGTCGACATTGCCGTAGGCCAGCCGGGCCGCGGAGTAGGGCTCGGACGCCAGAACGGAGCCGATCATGGCGAACAACGGCGTGATGCCGCTGCCCGCGCCGAAGAAGTAATAGGTGCGCCGGGCCCTGGGATCGGGATCCAGGTGGAAGCCGCCGAAGGGAGGCATCACTTCCACCACGTCGCCGGCGGCCACGCGGTCGTTCACGTGATTCGAGACCAGGCCGCCTCGGTACCGCTTGACGGTGACGCGCAGACGTCCGCCCTCCGGCTTGTCGGAGACCGAGTAGGGCCTGCGGACCTCTTCACCACCGAGGTGGAAGCGCAGCGTCACGTGCTGACCGGCCTTCCAGCGAAAGGTCTCCCGCAGCCCTTCAGGAACCTCGAAGACCAGGCTGGTGGCCCGCTCGGTCTCGGCCCGGGTCGCCGCTACCCGGAGCCGGTGGAATGTTCCGTCCACCTATCCCTCGACCCAGCGCCGCACCAGCTCCTGGTGCTCGCGTACCCCGGCCTCGCCTACGGATGAAGGGCCATGCTCGAAGTAGGGGCTCCTCAGGGACCGCTGCTGCTGCTCGCAGGCGTAGATGTCCTCGGCCATGAAGTCGCCCGAGGCCATGGGGTCGTCTCCGTGCCCTTCGAACTTGCCAGAGACGCGCCGGGTCCAGAACCGTCGCGAGCGGGCCGCCTGGCGCGCGAAGGCCCAGGACGAAGCCGTAGCCACCCTGGTGCGGATGACCACCCGGGTGCGGTCGGGCGAGATCGGGTTCACATGGAACAGGGACCAGGTGCTCTCGGTCTCCGCCAGCCCGATGCCGGGAAAGAGCATCGGCACCCACGCGCCCGCGTGCTCGGCTGGAATGACCAGCGGATAGGGGGAGTTCTTCTCTACGTTCTCGGCGTAGTCCGGCGCCAAGGGTTCCCAGAACGCGAAGTGCGGGCCGACGAAGCCCGACTCGATGCGCGAGTGGTCGTACATCCCCAGCGTCCCGGAATGGAGGTGCGCCAGGTGGTAACCGTCGATGTAGTTCTCGACCACGATCTTCCAGTTGGCCTTGATGGTGTGCTCGGTACGGCCCTTCGGGTACTCCGCCAGCTCGTCCACCTCGTGCGGCCCCAGGTGCGGCTCCACCTCGCCGAACCAGTCCATTATCGAACCCGCATTCTCGTCCGGATGGACCCATAGCATCCCTCTCCACAGGTCCACCGAGGCCTTCTTGAGGCTGACGCAGTCCAGGTCGACTCCCGGGAACTGGCGTTCCCGGTCCGGCACGGAGATGAGACGCCCCTCGAGGTCATAGGTCCAGTCGTGGTAGGGGCAGACGATGGCGCGCTGGGTCTTGCCCACCGCCCTCAGCAGTTGCGTCCCCCGGTGGCGGCAGATGTTGTGGAAGGCCCGCAACCGGCGGTCCCTACCCATCACGACGAAGATGTTGTTGAGGCCGGCCTGCACCGACACGTGCTGGCCCGGCTCGGCCACGTCCTCGGCGAGACCGGCGCAAGCCCAGGTGCGGGAGAAGATGCGCTCCTGCTCGCGGTCGAACCACTCCCTCGAGGTGTAGGCCTCCACGGGCAGGATGGGCATTCCTCTCCGGTCGGCCACCCCTCTATCCCAACCAGAGGCGGGCGGTCTCGGGAAAGAGGTCGTAGAAGACGGACAGCGCGGCGACCACCAGCCACGTCACGCTGATCAGCCAGAACAGGAGAGGGCTCTCATCTTGATCGACGGTCCGCACGACGAAGGCCTGTCCGGTCATGATGCCGAGAACAGCCCAGTACAGGAAGAAGACTCCCCAGACCCATTGCCAATCCATCCAGGTGGCGATGAGCAGCGCTGCGAGCGCCACCACCGTCGGTAGCTTGGACCGGCTCATCCGATCAACGATATAGCTCATCTCCGGGCCTCTCTCGCTAGGTCGCCGCGCCCGCCGGACGTTCGAGGCGGTTCCGGGCCTCCTCGGCAACCGGGGGCGAGGCCGGGGCCATCAGGGGGGTGATGGCGATCTCACCAGCATGGTTGACGCCGATGTCGGTGCCGTCCATCGGCACGTCTCCGAAGTCCTCCTGGTAGTTGTGGGTGTAGGTCCCGTCCGGGAGGCGATGATGCATCTGTCCATAGGTGACCCGGGCGGGCGGCACCACCCGGCGCGGGGTGGCGAGGTCGGCCTCCCACGGGAGGTTGACCGTGACCACGTCTGCGGAGAGGTCCGCGTCGAGCAGGTCGCCGAGGATGTCGGCGCAGACCGCGGCCAGGCGCTCCCAGTCCGGTGCGGACGCAGCGGATCGCATGATCGGATACCAGGTATGCCAGCGTCCCCGCACCCCGGCGGAGAAGGCCGCGGACCGGATCCCGAGTTCCCATCCTTCGAAGGCGGCGCCGACCGTCCCGGAGCTGATGATGTAGCCGGCGCCGTGGTTGTAGCCGATGTTGATGCCGGAGACCACCAGGTCCGGCGGCGATCCGAAGTAGCCGGCCGCCACCTGCACGGCATCGGCGGGAGTGCCCGACACGGTCACGACGGTGGCGCCGGCCTGTTCCACTTCGGCCACCTCGATGGGCTCGAAACGGGTCAAGGCCTTCCCGATCCAGCTTCGCTGTCCGGCCGGGACCACCGTGCGCACCTCTCCCAACGACCGGAGGGCGGTGCGGAAGGGTGGGAG
>VXRE01000171.1 GCA_009838635.1 Acidimicrobiia bacterium
GTTGGTGGAGATCAGCGCGTCGACCGCCCAGAGTGCTTCCTCGGTGAGGATGAGGGGGTTGATCTCCACCTCGGTGAGGTCGGGCCGGCGGGCCAGAAGGGCGGTCATCCGGTGGATGATCTCCCGGATCGGTTCGGGGTCGGCGACGAGTCCGGGCACTTGGTGCTCCAGCATGTGCCCGATGCGGAGCCGGTGGAGCGCTCGTCGCAACTCGGGACGGGTGACGGGCGCCAGCAGGCCGGTGGTGTCGGCCAACCACTCCACCAGGGTCCCGCCTGCTCCGAGTGTCACGACCAGACCGATCGGCGGCTGCCGGCTGACCGACAGCAGCAGCTCGGCAACGGCACCCGTCACCTGCTCCTCGACCAGCACCTGACGGCCATCACGTCCCAGGCGCTCGATCGCTGTCCCTAGTTGCTCCGGGTCAGCTATCCCGGTGATCACCCCGCCGGCTCGCGACTTGTGGGCCGGGCCGACGGCCTTCGCCACCAGCGGGAAACACAGTTGACGTGGCAACCGGGCAGGGCCGTCCTCTGATCGGCCGTTCACGACGACGCCGTCGGGTACCGGTATCCCCGCGCTCGAGAGGATCGCCTTGGCGGTCGGCTCGTCCAGGGTCACGGCGGGACCGGTCCAGGTCCCGGCGGGGAGGTGGAGGGACGGCGGCGGGCCGCTGAGCCATTGGCCCCATGACGCTGCGGCCGCCAGTCCGCCAAGAGCCTCGTCGATCGAACGGGCCACGCCGAGACCCCGCTCCGTTGCGAAGGCCCGTACCAGGCCGGGAAGGCTTTCCGGGAGTCCCGACACGATCACGCCGACCCGGCCTGATTGGTCGGCGGCGGTGACGAAGGCCCGCAGGGTTGGCCACCAGTCCGTGTCGTCGTTGCCCTCCGAAGGCCAGTCGATGACCAGCATGGCGGCGTCGAAGGGACCTGTTACCACCTCGGCGAAGCATCGCTCAAGGGCCGGTTCGTCACCCCAGATGAACGTGTGGTAGTCGAGCGGGTTGGTGATGGATACCAGCTGCGGCAGGGTGGCCGCGATCCGTTCCCGGTGCTCGGGGTCGAAAGCCGGGAAGGTCACCGGATAGCGGACCGACCGGTCGGCCACCAGCGCTGCCTCGCCTCCGGAACACGAGAGGGAGACCAGCCGGTTACCGGGGATCGGGCCGATCGTGTCCAGTAATCCCAGCGTGGTCATGAAGTCCGGTATGGACTCCGCCACGACCACCCCGTAGCGCTCGTACAGGGCGTCGTAGGCGGCTGCCGGGGCGGCCAGCGCCGCGGTGTGCGAAGAGGTGATGCGCTCGGCTTCCTCCGACCTTCCGGTCTTGAGCACCACCACCGGTGTACGGGTGTCCCGGCAAGCAAGCGCCGCTCGGCCGAAGGCGACCGGATCGACGATGGACTCGGCGTGGATGCCGACCGCGGTCACCTCGGACCGGACCGCGAAGTGCTCCAGGCAGTCCTCGGTGGTCACCGAGGACTGGTTACCCAGCGAGATCACGTAGCTGAAGTCGATCCCGCGCCGGTTCATGGTCAGGTTGAGGGAGATGTTCCCCGACTGGCTGATCAGGGCCGGCCCGCTCCGCACCGGCCGGCATCCCTGGACGTCGGGCCACAGGGCGGCACCCGTCACCGCGTTGATGATTCCGTAGCAGTTGGGTCCGATCAGAGGCATCCGGTGCCCGCTCAGCAGCCGTTCCTGTATCTCGGCCCCCTCCTCGCCGGCCTCGGCGAATCCAGAGGCGTAGAGAACGGCCCCGCCGCAACCCATTCCCGCCAGTTGCCTGACAACCTCGACCGTGAGCCGGCGGTTCACTGCCACGAAGGCGGAGTCGGGTGCTCCCGGCAGGTCGTCTAGTGACGGGTAGACGTGGCGCCCGGCCATGGTGGACCGGCTGGGGTGGACCGGCCAGATCTCTCCCTCGAAGCCGAGCCGGTCCGACTGGCGGATGGCTCGCTCGGCCGGGTCGCCCCCGACCACCACCACCGTCCGGGGACGCAGGAGGCGGTCCAAGTCCCGAACCGGCATGCCGGGCTACCCGCCGAGGGGTCGGAGCATGGCCCGGGAGATGATGTGGCGCTGGATCTCGGAGGTGCCGTCCCAGATGCGGTCCACCCGGGTGTCCCGCCACAGCCGTTCCAGCGGTAGCTCGTCCATCAGGCCCATGCCCCCGAAGATCTGGATGGCCTCATCGGTGACGAACTGGCACATCTCGCTGGCGTAGACCTTGGCCATGGCGGCATCGGTGTCCGTCATGGCCCCTTGCCCGTCCTTCCACGCCGCCCTGAGGGTAAGCAGCTCCGCCGCCTCGTAGCGGGTTTGCATGTCTGCCAGCTTGAAGGACACCCCCTGGAACTTGCCGATCTGGCGACCGAACTGGGTGCGCTCGGCCGCCCATCGGGTAGCCATGTCGATGGCGCGCCGTGCCCTTCCCAGGCACACCGCGGCGACTTGGAGGCGGGTAGACCCGAGCCACTCGTTGGCTACCTGGAATCCCTGGTGCTCCTCTCCGAGGACGGCGGACGCGGGAACGCGGCAGTCGTCGAACTGGAGGACGAAGTTGTGGTATCCCCGGTTGGAGACCGCTCGGTATCCGGGCCGCACCTCGAATCCGGGAGTGCCCATATCGACCAGGAAGGCGGTGATCATCTTCCTGGGGCCTCGGGGGCCGGGTTCCTCGCCGGTGGCGGCGAACAGGATGACATAGTCGGCGAGGTCGGCGTGGCTGATGAAGTGCTTGGTGCCGTTGATGAGGTAGCCGTCGCCGTCGCGGACCGCCGAGCAGCGCATGCCTCGTAGATCGGAGCCGGCGTCGGGCTCGCTCATCGCCAGGCATTCCACCCGGTCTCCCCGAACCGTGGGGAGGAGGTACCGGTCGATCTGTTCGTCCCGGCAGGCCTGCAGGATGTTGGAGGGTCGGGCCACGATGTACTGGAGGGCGTAGGAGGCCGCCCCCAGCTCCCGCTCGACCAGTGCCAGCGTGAGCGGGTCCAACCCGGCCCCGCCGTACTCCTCGGGCATGTTGGCGGCGTAGATGCCGGCGGCGATGGCACGCGACCTGATCCGGTCGACCAGTTCCGGACGCACCCGGCCGGAGCGCTCCACCTCCTCCTCGTAGGGGAACAATTCCTTCTCGGTGAAGTCGCGGGCGACATCGATTATGAGGCGTTGCTCGCCGGTGAGTTCGAAGTCCATCAGCTCGTTTCCCTGGTCTTCATCACCCGGCCCAGGTACCCGGGCTTGTCCAGGGCGGCGTGGGCGTGGCGGATCGCTTGTAGAGCCCGGGCGGGCCGCCCGCCGATCGGGGCGGGCCGGCCGGCCGCGGTGTTCATATGCAACAGCATCTGCTCGGTCGTGGCCACCAGGTCCCCGGTCGCATCGTCGAACATCTCGTGATAGATGTGGAGCCGCTTGTCGTCGAGGCCGACGACCAGGGTCGCGAACCGCAGGGAGTCGTCGCCCGCCACTTCCCGCAGGTAGTTGACGTGGGTCTCCACGGTGTAGAAGGAGTGGCCCGCGGCACGGTAGTCCTCATCGTCGCCGATGTATCGGAACAGCGCGTCGGTCGCCCAGCCGAAGGCTGTGAGGTAGGCGGCCTCGGTCATGTGCCGGTTGTAGTCGACCCAGTCGGGTTCCACGTCGCAACGGTACAGCTCCAGCGGCGCTCGGACCGCGGCGCCTTCCGACCAGATCAGCGAGGTCTCGCCATAGCGACGAGCCTCCCGCCTGGCCAGGATCTCACCGGCGCCCTGACCCACCGAACGCAGCGCCCTCATGGTGGCGATCAGGTAGTCGTCCCGCAGCCGTTCCAGTTCGTCGACGCTCCGTCCGTCGGCCTGCCGCCGGGTTCCCTCCACCATGGCGTCGACGAGGGACCTGGTGAGCTCCGGCGCCTCCAGCTTGCTCCAGGGGAGCGCGAGGGCGGGACCGAACTGTTCCAGCATATGCCGCATGCCCCCTCTCCCGCCGGCGAGGTGGAAGGTGAGGTTGGTGCCCATGCCGGCCCAGCGCAGGCCGGGCCCGTAGATGATGGCGTCGTCCAGTTCGGCCGTGGTGGCGATGCCGTCGCTGACGAGGTGGAGTGTCTCCCTCCAGAGGGCCTCCTGGAGGCGGTCCGACAGGTAGCCGGGGACCTCGTGGCGCACTACCAGGGGGTACATGTCCAGGAAGTCGTAGACCGCGGCGGCCCGCTCCACGGCGCCGGCGGAGGTCTCGGCGCCGCCCACGACCTCGCAGAGCGGGAGCAGGTAGACGGGGTTGAAGGGATGGCCGATCAGCACCCGGTCGGGGTGGGCGCAGTCGGAGGCGATCCGGGTGGGG
>VXRE01000168.1:0-513 GCA_009838635.1 Acidimicrobiia bacterium
CGCGACAACGTGTTCGCCCAGGACGGCGACGTACGGATCAACCCGATGGAGTTCTTCCTGTTCTACTTCGGGTCCGGTTCGTGGGTGAACGAGCCCCAATACCACATGGAGCTGTTCTGGGAGCCCAACGCCTTCGCCATGCGGAGCAACTACGAGAACCCGGAGGTCACGGAGAAGCTGATCGCCGCCAAGTTCCTGAGCCCGGCCGATCCGGCGAGGACCCAGCTCTACCACGACGTGCAGGCGCTGATGCTGGCCGACGCCCCCGCGGTGTGGCTGGCCGAGCCGCATCACATCGTGGCGTCCAGCCAGGACGTCCAGGGATTCATCTGGAGACCCGATCAGATCAACCGTTACTACTACGTGACCAAGTCGGCCTGATCACCCGGTAGTAACCCGAAGAGCAACGGACAAGCCGCCGGGCCGGGTCGTTCGGCCCGCCGCATACCCAGTTTTGGGGCCCCCAGTTCTGTTATGGGATGAAAATGACGGCGTTTTTTTTTTTCGATATTA
>VXRE01000168.1:523-4248 GCA_009838635.1 Acidimicrobiia bacterium
GGGGTGTGCGTTCTTTTTATACTCCCCCTCTTCCACCCCCCATCACCCCCCCCCCCCCGGCGGGCGGGTCCCGCGCGCCGGCCGGCTTCCCCTTTTAGGGGACCACAGGTGCTGTATTGGCAGGAAAGGCACGGCTAGGAGTAGATGCTCTCTTACTTGATCCGGAGGGTGGCCGCCCTGATACCGATCCTGATCGGGGTCACCCTGCTCGCCTTCATCGTGTCCCATGCCCTTCCCGGGGATCCGGCCCGCCAGTACGCCGGCATCAACGCCTCCGATGCACAGGTGGAGGCCATCCGGGAACGTCTGGGACTGGACCGCTCCCTACCCCAGCAGTACTGCATCTACATGATCGGCGATACGTGCGCGGGGGGATCCGGAAAGGGCGGGTTGTTGCGTGGAGACCTCGGCGATTCCATCCGCACCGGGTTCTCGGTCGCCGAGGATGTGGGCGCCAGGCTGCCGGCGACCCTCGAGCTGGTAGCCGCCGGAATGCTGTTCGCCCTAGTCGTGGCCCTGCCCCTCGGGGTGTGGGCGGCGGTGCGAAAGGGCAAGCTGCTGGACAAGTTCTGCCGCTTCATCTCGACCCTGGGGGTAGCGGTCCCCGACTTCTGGCTGGCCATGATCCTCCTTCTGGTCTTCTTCATAGTCCTCCAATGGCTACCCGGACCGGTGGGACGCCTGCCGATCGGCGCGACGCTTCCCGACGGTCCCACCGGCCTGTACCTGGTCGATACCCTGGTGGCCGGTGACTGGGCGACGTTCTGGTCGGCGGTCAAGCACCTGCTCCTGCCCATGGTGGCGATCGGGTTCCCGGCCGTCGCCCCCATCCTGAGGCTTACCCGCAACGCCACCCTGTCGGTGCTCAACTCCGACTACATAGCCTTCGGCCGCGCCGCAGGCCTGCGGGGGGCGCCGCTCTACCTGAAGTACGTTCTCCGCAACGCGCTGCCGGGCGCGGTGACCATGACCGGACTGATCGCCGGGTACATGATCGGCGGGGCGGTGCTGGTGGAGCGGGTGTTCTCCTGGCCCGGGGTGGGTCAGTACGGTTACAACTCCCTGATCAACACGGACTACCCGGCCATCCAGGCCTACGTCCTGCTGTCCGCCGTCACCTACACGGTCGCATTCCTGATCGTCGATCTGGTGCAGTCGGTGATCGACCCGCGGGTGAGGCTGAAATGACCACCCGCAGGTACGACGCGCGGCTGGTCATCGGGCTGGTCATGTTCGGGTTCATGGTGGCGGTAGCCGTCTTCGCCCCGGTCATCGCCCGCAACGATCCGCTGGCCATCGACATGGGCAACCAATTCCTACCACCGTCGGCGGATCACTGGTTCGGAACGGCCAGGCTCGGTTTCGACGTCTTCTCCCGAGTGGTCTACGCCGCTCGTCACGACCTGCTGATCGCGGTCTCCGCCGTGGTCCTCTCCATCGCCATAGGTCACCCGATCGGGTTGCTGGTCGGTTACGTGGGCGGGTGGGGCGACTCGGTGACGATGCGCTTTCTGGACGTGATCCAGGCCTTCCCGGCCCTCGTACTGGCGATCGGTGTGCTGGCCGCCCTGGGTCAGGGAGTCCGCAACCTGATCCTGGTGATCGGGATCGTGGGCGTACCCACCTTCGTCCGCCTGGTGCGGGCCGAGGTCCGCTCCCTCCGGGAGCACGCCTACGTGGAGGCGGGCCGGGCGGTGGGCAACTCCCGGTCCAAGATCCTGGTGCGCTACATCGCCCCCGGGACGGTCGGCACGGTGGTCACCCAGGCGGCGGTCAGCTGCGGCTGGGCGATCCTGTTGGCCGCCGCTCTCGGCTTCATCGGCCTGGGCGTGCCGCTCCCCGAGCCCGAGTGGGGGGCGATGATCGCGGAGGGCATACCCGAGATGAGGAGGGGAGGCAGCTGGTGGATCCCGGTGTTCCCCGGAGTCGCCATCGCCATAACCGTCTTCTCCCTGAGCCTGATCGGCGAGTCGGTGGCCGACCTCGTGGAGCCCACCCGGAGGAAGTCACGATGAGCGCCCTCCTCGAAGTCCGGGGCCTCGAGGTGGGGATCGGCGGCCTGCCCATCCTCCGCGGGGTGGACATGGAGGTCAGGCCTGGGGAGATACTGGGCGTGGTAGGCGAGACCGGGGCCGGCAAGTCCATGACCGCCCGCTCCGTACTCGACCTGCTCCCCGCCGCGGCCACGGTCGACTTCGCGTCCTGCACCTTCGCCGGGCAGGACTTCATCCCTCCGAAGGCCCGCCAGGAGGCCCGCGGCCACCGGATCGGCTTCGTTCCCCAGCGGCCCCGCGGCAGCCTCAACCCGGTGTTCCGGGTCGGCAACCAGCTGTCCGCCACGCTACGGCGCCTCCGGGACATGGGCAGGCGGGAGGCGAAGGACGAGGCCCTCGGCCTGTTGCGCTCGGTGCGCATCACCGACCCCGAGCGGGTGTACCGGTCGTTCCCCCACGAGCTCTCGGGCGGGATGTGCCAGCGGGTCTGCATCGCCATCGCCCTGGCCGGCGAGCCCGACCTGATCATCGCCGACGAGCCCACCACCGGCCTCGACGTCACCATCCAGGCCGAGATACTCCGGTTGCTGGGCGAGCTGATCACCGAGCGCAACGCGGCCGGCATGCTGATCACCCACGATCTGGGGGTGGTGGCGGACGTGTGTGACCGGGTGGCGGTCATGTACGCGGGGCGGGTGGTGAACCTGGGCACCACCACCGAGATCTACCGCGAGGCCCTGCATCCCTACGCCAACCGGCTGGTGTCCATCGCCACCTCCCTCGATTCGGGCGGCACTCCCCGGGAGATCCCCGGTCGGGTCCCCAACCCGGGCGACCGCCTGGCCGCCTGCGCCTTCGCCCCCCGCTGCTTCCGGGCCGGACCCGGCTGCTTCGACGCGGAGCCGCCCCGCATCGACCGAGGCGGGCAGATCGCCTTCTGCCACCATCCGGTCAACGCCGGGGAGGTCCCGCGATGACGGGCGCCGGAGACACCCTGGCCCTCAGGGACCTCACCAAGATCTTCCGGATCAGGACCAGAGGCTTCCGCCACGCCGACCTCAAGGCGGTCGACGACGTCACCCTCTCCATCGCCCCCGGAAGGACCCTCGCGGTGGTGGGCGAGTCGGGATCGGGCAAGACCACCCTGGCCCGCCTCATCCTCCGCCTCCTGGAGCCCACCGAGGGGACGGTGCTCCTCGAGGACGCCGACATCACCGCTATGGAGGGCGCCACGCTCGAAGAGATTCGAGCCCGGATGCAGATCGTCTTCCAGGACCCCTACGACTCCCTCTCGCCCTGGCAGACGGTGGGCCGTACCGTGGCCGAACCGCTGCTGCTGCACGAGGATCTCACCATGAAGCAGGCCTCCGGGCGGGTGGCAGAGATGCTGGAGAGGGTGGGCCTCAGCCCCGAGCACGCCCGCCGCTACCCCCACGAGCTCTCCGGAGGCCAGGCCCAGCGGGTCGGCATCGCCCGGGCCATGGTCACCGAGCCCGCCCTGGTGGTGCTGGACGAGCCCACCTCATCGCTGGACATGTCGGTCCAGTCCCAGATCCTCCTCCTGCTCCAGTCGCTCCAGGAGGAGATGGACATCTCCTACCTGTTCATCTCCCACGACCTGTCGGTGGTCCGCTACATCGCCCACGACTTGGCCGTCATGTACCTGGGCAAGGTGGTGGAGTCGGGTCCCGCCGCCGAGATATTCGCCTCGCCCCGCCACCCCTACACCGA
>VXRE01000004.1:0-17970 GCA_009838635.1 Acidimicrobiia bacterium
GGAATATCCAGAAGGCGATGATCATGTACGAAGCCGCTACCAGCGCCACCGATCCGGATGCCAGCCCGTCCAGGCCGTCGGTGAAGTTGACCGCGTTGGCGAAGCCGGTGAGCAGCAGGAGCACCCAGATGGCAAACGCCGCCGCTCCCAGATCGAGAGCCGTGGGCCGGGTGAAGGCGAGGGCCGTGGAAGCCCCGCTTGCCACCGCACCCCACGTGAAGAGGCCGGCCACCGCCAGTTGCCCGATCAGCTTGGCCGTGATGCCCAGACCCTTGTTGCGGAACCTGGAGAGCTTCTGGTAGTCGTCGATGAAGCCGACCACGCCCATGCCGACGATGGCGCCGATCACGAGCAGTCCGGAGGTCTCGAAGCCGGTATTGACCAGATCGACTCCCCGGTCGTCGAACCGGACCCGGAACTGCGACACCGCATAGCCGCACAGGATGGCGGCAATGATGACGATGCCGCCCATCGTGGGCGTGCCCGACTTGTGCATGTGGCCTTCCAGCTCCTGCTGGATGAACTGGCCGATGTTCAACGCCCGGAACAGGCGGATCACGTAGGCGGTGCCGAAGATGGCCACCCCGAAGGCCACCGTGCCGGCGGTGAGCATGGCGATCATCGGAAGCCGCCCGTGAGACCGTCCGCAGGCATGACCGCTATCCCGGCCGGACCGCTAGCCAGGAAGCGGCCACTTCCCGGTCATCGAACGGAACCACCCGCGTACCGAAGTCCTGGTACGTCTCGTGGCCCTTGCCCAGGATCAGCACCACGTCGCCGGGAGAGGCATGGTCGATCGCCAGCCGGATGGCCACGTGCCGGTCCACCTCCGCCAGCACGCGGGCCCGGCCGTCCCGGGTTCCCGCCACCACCTGCTCGACCAGCGAGGCAGGATCCTCGCTACGAGGATTGTCGGAGGTGATCACGGCCAGGTCGGCCCGGGCCGCAGCCGCTCCCAGCAGGGGGCGCTTCGTGGCGTCCCGATCTCCGGCGCCACCGACCACCACGATCACCGAACCGCTGCTGTGGGCGCGGGCGGTGCGTACCACGGACTCGACCGCCTCGGGGCTGTGGGCATAGTCGACCAGCACCTGGAAGGGCTGACCCATGTCCACCGGATCGAGCCGGCCCCTAACGCCGGCCATGGCGGCCAGACCTGCTCTGATAGGGCCGAAGCCGATACCCACCTGGTGGGCGCACGCCGCCGCCAGGGCGGCGTTGTGGATGTTGTGAAGACCTCCGGGACGCACCTTCAGCGCCACGTCCCGACCTCCGATCCCGCAGCGGAAGCGGGCTCGGGACAGGTCCGGGTCAGGAGAGTTGATCGACACGTCGTGGCCGGGCCCGCGGCCGACCGTGACCACGGGCCGGGTAGCCGAGCCGGCCAGACGCTGCCCGGCGGCCGTGGTCACGTCGATGACGTGAACGGCGGCGCGCCCGTCGAACAGGCGGGCCTTGGCCCGGTAGTAGTCCTCCATGTCTCCGTGGAAGTCGAGATGGTCCTGGGACAGGTTGGTGAACGCGGCCACCCTGAAGGTGGTCCCCTCGACCCGGCTGAGGGCCAGGGCATGCGAGGACACCTCCATCGCCACCGTGGAGACCCCGCTGTTCACCATTCTTCGAAAGAGACGTTGCAAGTCGCCGCCCTCCGGTGTTGTGTGCGAGAGGACCTCGTCGACCCCCTCCACCGTAAACCCCAGCGTTCCTATCCTCCCGAACGATCGACCCGCGGCGCGGGCGATCGCCTCCAGCATCACCGTAACCGTGGTCTTGCCGTTGGTGCCGGTGACGCCGATGACCTCCAGGCCGCGGGAGGGCTCACCATGCACCATGGAGGCGGCCACGCCGAGCACCCGGCGGGTGTCGGGGACGCGGATCTGGGGAATCGCGACCGGCGGTATCCAATCCTGCACCAGGGCGGCGGTCGCTCCCCGCCGGGCTGCATCCTCCACGAATCGGTGCCCGTCCACGACCCGGCCGGGGACTGCCACGAACAGGAACCCGGGGCCGGCCCTGCGGCTGTCGTGGGTCACGTCATCGATCAGGATCGATCGGTCGCCCCTCAGGTCACCGCCGATGCGGGCTGCCAGGTCGGCAAGCGTGAGCCGGTCATCAGGCATCCGGTCGCACTCCCATCTGGTGGAGAGACGCCTCCATGATCCGGGAGAAGGCCGGAGCGGCCACCGCGCCGCCGGTCCGTTCGGCAACGGTCGAGCCCACTTGAGGCGAGTCGACCACGACCACTATCACCAGGCGGGGGTCGTCGACCGGCGCCATCCCCACGAAGCTGGAGACGTAGTCGGTGGTATACGCCCCGACGTCGAAGTCGAACCTCCGGGTAGTACCGGTTTTCCCGGCCACCGTGTACCCGGGCACGGCCGCATTGGTACCGGTGCCGCTGTCCACCACGGACTTGAGCAGGAGGCGCACCGTGCGGGCCGTGTCCTCGGATATCACCCTGGTCCCGGGTGCCGGCTCGGTCTCCTGCAGGCCGTCTCCATCCGCCCAACCGATCATCAGGCGGGGTCCCAGGCGTACGCCCCCGTTGGCGATGGTGCTGTAGACCGAGGCCATCTGCAGGGCGGTGACCGAGAGCGAATAGCCGATGGAGGCGGAGGCCGGGCAGGTCGGGCAGCCGTGCGGGAGGTTGACGGCTCCACCGGCCTCGCCCGGGTAGTCGATGCCGGTGACCTGTCCGTACCCGAACGCATCCAGGTACGACCTCAGGTTGTCCACGCCGAGATCACGGCCGATCTTCACCATGCATACGTTCGAGGACAGGCGGACGCAGTCCCTGACCGTCATCACCATCGGTTCATGGGGACTGAAATCCCGGTAGCAGCCGAACTCCTGCTCCCCATCGCCGTCACAGGTGCCCTCGACCACCTCGAACTCGTCCTGTACCAGGTACTGGGTGTCCCAGGCCACCACTCCCTCATTGAGGGCGGCCGCCACCGTCACCGCCTTCTGGGTGGAGCCGGGCTCGTAGACGGAACGGATGGCCATGTTGACGAGCCGGCCCGACTCGATGTCGTCCTGGGTCCTGGTGGTGGGGTCGAACGCCGGCGCCACCGCCATGGCCAGCACCTCGAAGGTGGCGGGGTCCATGGCCACTGCGATACACCGCTCGGCCTGGGCAACCGCCAACGTCTCCACGCACTCCCGGTAGGCCATGAACTGGATCTCCCGGTCGATCGCCAGAACCAGGTCGGCGCCCGCCACGGCGGGCTCTATCTCGGTACGGCCCTGCGGGATCAGCTGCCCTCTCGCCGCCCGTTCGGCGAGCACCCGTCCGGGAATGCCCGTCAGCAGGTCGTCGTACTCGGCTTCGACACCCTCGATGCCCTCCGAGTCGATGTTGACGAACCCCACCACATGGGCAGCGAGCGGTCCGTAGGGGTATACCCGCTTGGGCTCGGGCAGGAGGTGGATCCCCGGGAGCTCGAGATCCTCCACCTGGGCTGCGGTGTCGGTGTCGACCTGGCGGGCAAGGAACTGGAAGGTGGTGTCCGAGTACAGCTTGTCCCGGAGCGTGTGGATGTCGATGCCGAGAAGTGCGCTCAATACGGAGGCCGTGCCCGCCGGGTCGTCGATCTGGCGCGGGTCCGCATAGATGGAGCGGGACTGGGAGGTGATGGCCAGCTCCCGATTCTGCCGGTCGAAGATGGTTCCCCGTACCGCCGCGGTCTCCTCGACCCGGATGAGTTGCCGGTCGGCAGCCTCCCGGTACACGGCCGCGTCCACGACTTGAACCTGGTACAGCTGGTAGCCGATGAACACCCAGCAACCGACGAAGATGAGAGCTATCGACAACAAGCGCACGTCGGTCGACTGCTTGACGAGCCTCCGCGGCTTGTTGGTCGCCATCGGCTCAGCCTTCGCCGATCCGGGTCGAGGCTCCGCTGTCTTCGATCGGAGCGGTCTCTGCCGCGGACACCGGGATCACGTCTTCGGGCAGCACCATTCCGAGCATTCTCTCTGCGATCGGCACGATCTCCCACGGAGACTGGAGCGCTCTCTTCTCCTCCTCCAGGTGCGCCTTACGCTCCAGCTCCACCTGTATCTGCGCCTGCGTACTGCTGATGTCGTACATGACCTCGTCGACCGCGGTCCGCAGGAAGATGAACGCCAGGAACGCCGCCACCGCCACCACCGTGTAGATCACCCAGGTGAGCGGGCGCCACCACGTCGCTCCTCCCCCGGACAGGACCCGGAGACCCGCCGGAGCGGGTGCGGCGACCGGATGCCGGCGTGCGGTCACGCCACCTTCTCCACAGCGCGGAGACGGGCGCTCCGCGCCCTCGGATTGCGGAGCACCTCCGCCTTGCCGGGCTTGATGGCTCGGCGCGCTAGAGCCGTCAACTCGACCGGCGGGGGGACAGGAAGCACCGGGCCGGGTTCCCGGCCCTCCCCCCGCCGGAACCGGCGCTTGACGATCCGGTCCTCGAGCGAGTGATAGGCAATCGCCACGCATCGACCCCCCGGGCGGAGTGCTTCGATACCGGAGTCCAGCCCTGCTGACAGTGCGCCCAACTCCTCGTTCACGGCCATCCGCACCGCCTGGAAGGTCCGGCGCGCCGGATGCCCGCCCGATCGCCGGGTAGCCGCGGGGATGGCCCGCCGGACCACCTCCGCCAGCCGGGCGGTCGTCTCGATGGGCCGATGCTCGACGATCGCTCCGGCGATACGCCTGGCGAAACGCTCCTCTCCCAGCGAGCGGATGATCCTCCCGAGCTCGGCCGGAGAGGCCTCGTTGACGATCTCATGGGCTGTGCGAGCGGCATCCGGACCCATTCGCATGTCGAGCGGACCCTCATGGCGGTACGAGAAGCCACGCCTGCCCTCGTCGAGTTGATGGCTCGAGACACCGAGATCGAGCAGGACTCCGGCTATCTCGTCCAGACCCTCGCTCGCCAGGATCCGGTCCAGTTGTCCGAAGTTGCCCACTACGAGCCTGAGCCGGCCGTGCTCGAACATGCGGTCGACGGCGGCAGGATCGCGATCGATGCCGAGAATGCTGACCGAGTCGTCGAGCCTGGCGAGAAGAGCAGCCGTGTGACCTCCTCCGCCGAGGGTCGCATCGACGATCACCCCATCCTTTATGGGCGAGAACAAGCTCACAACCTCCTCCAGCATCACGGGTACATGGAACGGCCTACCGCTCACCGGCTTCTTTCCTGGTTCCTGACCCATTGCCAGCCCTCCGATGCTTTCTTACCTAAGGGACTGCGGGCGGAGTAGGGACAATCCAATGGGTGTCCGGAGGGCTGGCAATGAGCAGGTCATCGTGCCGGTGGGGGTTGTCTCGTGTCAGTCGTCGATCTGTGGTGATTCCTCCTGTCCTCCGGAATAGGCCGCCATTGCCGATGGCTGGTAGCGGGCCCACGCCTCCGCGGCCCATATCTCGGCGTACTCGCCCGCGCCTACGAAGATCACATCCTGCGAGAGCCCGGCATACTCGCGCAACCGCATCGAGAGCTGTACCCGACCGGCCGAATCCAGCTCGGGCCGGGTGGCGCCCGAGAAGAAGGCCCTGACCTCGGCCCGACCCGCGGCACTGGCCTCGTCGAGCTCCCCGAGTGCTCTCTTTCTCTTCTGCCACACCTCCCACGGAAACACGTACAGGCAGCGGTCTCGACCCCTGGTCACGTAGAAGTCGCCGTCAAGCAGATCGCGGTATTCGGCCGGGAGCACCACGCGACCCTTGCCGTCGACCTTCCGCGACAACTCGCCTAGAAACTCCTGGCGCCGTTCCTTCATCGCTCCGCTCGTAGTACCGTCCGCTGTCGATCAGGGGACCTGGGAGCCGAAGTCTACCACTTCCTCCCACTTGACGACACTATTCTTACATAAAATGACACCAGCCGGAAATCGGTGGGTCATGCACGCCCGGCCGGCGTGGAGAAGGTGCCCGGGAAGGGCAGAAGCCCCGCGGGCTAGGATGAGAAACCGGTGTCAAGACACGCGGAACGGCAACGGTCGCTCCGGCTTGGCACACCCGAGAGAACCGGCCGGCTAATCCCCTGAGGACCCCATGGCGACCTCACAGATCGAGCAACAGGTGATGTTGCGTCTCAATTCGGCCGAGGTCCGCTATACCAAGGGACGGCGTCTCCTCGTCCAGGCCTTGCAGCAATCCGACGGCCCGCGCTCGGCCCGGGATCTGCACAGGGACCTGGAGGAAGCGGTGCCCATGTCCTCCATATACCGCACGTTGACGACCATGTCCGGCCTCGGCATCCTGGTCCCCCACCACGGCAGGGGCGGGAACATCCGCTACGAACTGGCGGAGTGGCTGATGGGGCATCACCACCACCTGATATGTCGGTCATGCGGAACCATCGACGACATCGAGTTGACCGAGCACACCGAGTCGATAATCGACTCGCTGGTGTCGGCGGCGACCGAGGAGAAGGGATTCACGGCCGCCGGCCATTCCTTCGAGATCGATGGCGTTTGCTCCTCCTGCGCCGGGTCCGGTTAGCAACACCGGATAGCCGGGGCGGGCGTTCCGAGCCGCCCTCCCGGACACGTCCCGCGGGCCCGAGAGCAGCCCCGCCGGCTTGGTATGGTTACCTCGAGCTGAAGAGGTATCCGGTTGGCAGAGCGAGCACTGGTTCTGAACGCAACTTACGAGCCGCTCTCCATCGTGAGCGCCCGGCGCGCCATAGTGCTGGTACTGCGCTCCAAGGCGGACACCGTGGCCGCCACCAACCTGGTATGGAGGAGCGCGGACCACAAGTTCGAGGTCCCCTCCGTGGTCCGGCTGCGCGACTACGTGAAGGTCCCCTACCACCGCCGCGTCCCGCTCACCAGGACTGCGGTCTTTGCCCGGGACCACCACCGGTGCCAGTACTGCCGCTCGCCCGCCGAGAGCCTCGATCACGTGGTGCCCAAGGCCCGGGGCGGCAAGCACACGTGGGAGAACGTGGTGGCCTGCTGCCGGCGCTGCAATGTCCGGAAGGGAAGCCGGCTGCCCGAGCAGGCCGGCCTCAAGCTGACCCGGACCCCGGTCACACCCAGCTACCAGGGATGGCTGTACGCCGCCCTGAGCAAGTCCAGGGACCCGCAGTGGGTCCCGTACCTCCTGGCCGAGCCGGCCTGACGGCGCCGGAGACGGTCGGCGCCCGTGATAACCTTGCCGACCGCTTGAGATCGAGGTAACCGACATGCCCGCAGCAACATCCGCGATGCTCGCGCTGGGAACCCCGGCGCCCGGCTTCGACCTTCCGGACACGGTGAGCGGCGACCGGCTCAGCCTCCATGACGTTGCCGGTAGCAAAGCGCTGGTGGTCATGTTCATCTGTAACCACTGCCCGTACGTGGTCCACATCCAGCAGGGACTGGTCGAGTTCGGCCGGGACTACGCCGAAGCCGACGTGGCCATCGTCGGTATCAGCGCCAACGACGCCGAGAACTATCCGGACGACGCGCCCGACCTGCTCGGGAGGGTGGCGCGCCGGCGCGGCTACCGGTTCCCGGTGCTGTATGACGAGACCCAGGAAGTGGCCAAGAGCTACACGGCGACCTGCACTCCGGACTTCTTCCTCTTCGGCCCGGAGCGGACCCTCGTCTATCGAGGACAGTTCGACCGATCTCGGCCGGGGTCAGGTGTACCGGTTACCGGGGAGGACTTGCGAGCCGCCCTGGACGCCGTCCTCCAGGAGCGGCCCGTAACCGGGAGGCAGTATCCCTCCATGGGGTGCTCCATCAAATGGAAGCCGGGCAACCAACCTAGTTTCTAGTTGCTAGTTGTTAGTTAATAACATAAGACTAGAAACTAGAGACTAGAAACTAGCAACTATGAGTGGCGCAGGGCTCGGCGCCACCGGAGGAACTCCTCCACCTCCCTCTCCGTGGGGATGGCATCGGGCCGGCCGTAGGCGGTCAGCATGCGCCAGTCGAGGTAACCGGGCTCGGGCCGGGGCACGAACGGAGCCTTCCTGAACCAGCCGGGAGCGGCCGTCGCCGCCGCCAACCGGACCGCTTCCCACGCAAGCGACGGATGGCGGGCCGCCACCCTGACGAATATGGTGCCCATTCGCCCGGCCACGTAGCTGCCAGGCATGACTCTCAGATCCCGACAGCCTCGTCGAGTTGGTCCTGGACGGATTGAAGGCTCTTCCCGACGTGGTGCAGGAACTGGTCTCGATTCAGCTCGAACAGGGTCTCGTCCCGGTCGACCTTGCGGGTCAGCTCTTCCAACTCCATGAAGAAGGACAGCTGACCTTCCTGGAGGAGATCCAGCAAGTTGTCGGTCTCAACAGAAAAGACGGTTGCACCGTCGGTCACGAGCTTCACGTCTCTCGGATCCACCCCCTGCCGCCGCAGGTAGTTCCAAGCCCGCCCGATCCGCTGGAGCGACAGACCGTTGGCCTTGAGCGTGACCACCACCCGCAGCATCACCAGGTCCCGGAACGAGTACTTCCTCCGCTTCCCCGGACGACCCTCCGTGCCCTGGATGGAGGGCTGCACCAGGCGCAACTTGTCCCAGTATCGAAGTTGGGATGGGGTGGCTCCGGTCAGTCTCGAGGCATCCTCGGAATTGAAGCCTTCTTGCAACAACTTATCTCCCTGGGATCTCCGGGGCACCAGTGCTACCGGAGTCTCTTAAGCCGTGTCGTACCGTGCCCGCAACCTGGCAGAGGCAACTGCGATGTCAAGCTCAATTGGTCGAAGCCTCCGCCGCGAGGGGTCCGCGAATCCTAACCTGTACGAGCGCTCAGCGCCCAAATGGCCAGCGAGAGTTTCGGCCATTCGGCAGAAAATCCCGCATCGGCTGACCCGGCACCCGGGTCGTTAGCCTGAGGATGCGGATCAGAGTCGCCGTCGACAGCAGCAGGACGCAGAATCCCCCCACCGCAAGCACGGTGTTGAAGGAAAAGGTGACGAGTAGGACCAGCGAGCCGATCACGACTCCGGCAACCGCTACGCGTAGATACCACTGTGGAATGCGGTTCAACGAGGAAGTGCGTTTGGTGAACTCCGGGTCTTCGGCTTGAAACTGGCGCTCGATCTCGTCGAGGATCTGCTGCTCCCGCTCATTCAATGGCATCGAAGCTGCTCCGGTCCGTGTCCATCGCCATGCAGTATACGCAAGCCCGGAGCACTGCGTAGCCCACAGTCGGACCCGTGCTACAACGATGTTCAGGGACCACGACGTCGCGAGAATGTTGGAAAGCGTGGAGGACTCACGCGCCGCGTTCACACTGTGTTCACAGCGTGAATCCCCTGGTGCGCGGAAGCCCGGAGCGGATCGGACAGTACGCTGGGTGGGATGGTATCGGTTGTGCATCTGGTCAGGCACGGCGAGGTAGACAACCCTGACCAAGTCGTGTACGCCGACCTGGCCGGATTCGGATTGAGCGAAGGGGGGCGGCGCCAGGCGACCTGGGCAGGTACTCATCTGGCCGCGCATCCGATCGGCGCCGTCTATGCGTCGCCGCTGGCTCGGGCCCGCGAGACGGCGCAGGTCATTGCGCTCCCGCACGGGCTCGAGCCGCTCGTGCTGCCCGAGGTGACCGAGTGGGCGTTGATGAGCAGGTGGGCCGGCCTGCCCTGGGCAGATCTGGACACCCACTTCCCAGGGGAGTTAGGCACCTACCTGAACGACCCCGTTGAGCTGGACTTCGCTCCCGAGTCGGTTACGGAACTGGCCCTTCGGATCGGGAGAGCGGTCGACCACCTGGCCGATCGCCACTCCGGGCAAGAGGTCGTGGTGGTGTCCCATCAGGATCCGATCCAGGCAGCGCGGCTGCAGCTGACCGGGCAGCACCTGGGCCGGCTGCATCAGGACAAGCCTCGCCACTGCGAGGTGATCAGCCTGTCACGATCCGCGGGATGGCGCCAAGCCTCTCGAGCAGCTCCTGATTGCTAGACCACGTCTCCGGTGCGGAGTTGGCGGATCAGGGCGGTGTCCGTCTCGAACGCCAACTCGGGCAGGTCATCCAGCGCGAACCAGCCGATGTCAGAGGCGTCCGACCCGGCGACCGCCTCCCCGTCCGTGGTGGTACCGGCGAACCAGATGCACACGCTCACCTTGGCCGGATCGTGGAAGTTGGTGGCCACGAACACCGGGGGGCCTATCGTCGCGACCAGACCGGTCTCCTCAAGAAGCTCCCGCGCGGCGGCATCGCGCACGTCCTCTCCGTAGTCCACGTAGCCGGCCGGAATCGACCAGCGCCCGGACCGGGTGGCGCCCGGCCCGCGCTCGACCAGAAGCACCCGGCCGGCATGGTCCCGCAGGAGCACCGCGGCCGCCAACTGCGGGGCCCGGAATTCGATGCGGCCACAGTCCGGGCACACCCCTCGCTCCCGGCCGTACATCTCGGCCCGGTCGAGCTCGGCCCCGCAAGCAGGACAGAAGACGGCCTCGCCGGGCCACTCGCCCTCGTATCTGGCTACCACGCCGGTCATCGTACCGGTCGGCTTCTGTTCGAGGAGGCGGTGCGCCAGAATGGGACCATGCCGTATAGGGTGTCGCTGGCCGCGGTTCTCGTCCTGCTGAGCGGGCTGCTCTGGGCCGCACAGGTCCTGTTCGGAACGTCACCCTGGGAAGCCGGCGCCGCCTCGCTGGTGACCATCGGGCTCGTGATCGAGGCCGCGGTGCTCGTAGTGGCCATGCTCCTGTCGCCAGGACGATGGGTCCGCATCGCGCTCACCGTGGTCGGAGCCGGCTGGGCGCTGACGGCCCTCCTGACGCCGATCAGCGTCCTCTGGGGTCTGGCGCTGTCGACCGGCGCGGCGGGAGCCGGGCTGGCATGGACGCGGTCGCTCGACGAGTGGTTCCATCCGGTGAAGCCGGACCGGGTACCGACGGTGGCCACGGTCCTGGCGCTCGGCCTGGTGTGGATACCCGGCATAACCGGCCGGTTGGGAGCGCCCGAGGTCACGGTCGGCGGCTGGGTCCTGGTGGGGTTCGGGCTGGTGGCGGGATGGGCCTACGCCCGGGCCGTCAACGGATCCCTCTGGGTGGTCCGGCTGGGCGTCCTGCCGCTGGGCGTCCTCGCCTCGCTCGGGCTGGTCCCCTGGGCGGCGGCGTTGCTGGTAGCGGCTTCCGCGGTGCTCACCTACCTGGCGTGGACGCCGGACGCCCGTATGGCCACCGAACCTCCGCAGCCACGACGGGGCAAGTCCGTATCGATCCTGCCCGAAGTGACCCCGCCGGGGCTCATGGAGGCGGCCGGTTACAGCCGATCAGGCCAGCCCCTGGACGAGCCCGACTGAGGATGGTCCGCCTGCGCTACACCTTCGCGGTGCCGGTCGGGCTGGCCGCGCTCATCGGAGGTTTCATCGGCGGGACCGTCGCCCGCGTGGGATGCCTCGACAACTCATGCGACACGCTGTCCGTCCTGCTGGTCGCAGCGGTGTCAGCGCTCGTGGCCGCCACCGGGGTCGGGATCGTGGTGGTTCTGGCCGACCGATCCCTGAGGGAATGGCGGTCGGAAAGCCGGGACACACCCGGCGGTGACCTCTCTGCACCCCGGGATGCCCGGGAGACGGAAGCCGTCGACCGGCCCGGTGCCGAGCGCGGCCGGCGAGGATCCCTGTGGGACATGGCTCTGGTGGGGCTCGTGGTCGGAGCCGGCGCGACCTTCGTGCTGGGCGCGGTGGCGCTCGGCGTGGGCGCCTTGATGGGGCGTATCCCCCTCGTCCTCTGGCTGCTCCTCGCCCTGGCCGCGGTGGCGCTGGTGGCCACCGTGGGCCTGGCGATCACACTCATCGCCCTGCGCGCCCGCCGAGGTCGGTAGTTTCTAGCCCGGTCCGAAGATGAGCACCACGTTGTGCCCGCCGAACCCGAACGAGTTGGTCATGGCGTACGCAACGTCCGCCTCGCGCGGCTCGTTGGGAACGTAGTCGAGGTCACAGTCGGGATCGGGCGTGGTGTAGTTGATGGTGGGCGGGATGATCCCGTGGTTGATCGCCTGGATGCAGAAGATCGACTCCACGGCGCCGGCGCCGCCCATCAGGTGCCCGGTCATCGACTTGGTGGAGGAGACCGGGACGGCCCGGGCCGCCTTCTCTCCCAGAGCCAGCGTGATCGCTTGTGTCTCTGTGAAGTCGTATGCAGTGGTGGAGGTGCCGTGGGCGTTGATGTAGTCCCGTTGTGCCGGCTCCATTCCGGCCGAGGCGAGGGCAGCTTCCATCGCCCGCGCCGCCCCTTCCCCGCCCGGACGGGGCAGGGTCACGTGATGGGCATCGGACGTCATCCCGTACCCGATCACCTCGGCATGGATCCGAGCACCCCTGGCAAGTGCGCGTTCACGATCCTCGAGTATCACGCACACACCGCCCTCCGACATGACGAAGCCGTCCCGATCCGCATCGAACGGGCGGGAGGCGCCGGTCGGATCCTCGTTACGGGTGCTGAGCGCCTTGCTGCTGTTGAAGGACCCGATGCCGAATTCGCAGATGGTGGCCTCGGCTCCGCCCGCCAGCATGACATCGGCGGCGCCCCGCCGGATTATCTCGGCGGCGTCGCCGATGGCGTTGGCCGATGCCGCGCACGCCGTCACCACGCAGGTCACCGGCCCGCGCATGTTGAAGCGGATGGAAGCCACCCCGGCCGCCTCGTTGGGGATGATCATCGTGACCGCCAGCGGGCTGATCCGGGAAGCCCCCCGGTCCATCATCACCTTGATGTGGTTGTCGAAGGACAGCATCCCCCCGAGGCCGGATCCGACCACCACCCCGGCCCGGTGGGAGTCCGAGCCATCGGCCACGAAGTCGAGGCCTGAATCGTCCATGGCCTGCTGGGCGGCGCATACGAAGAGCTGTGCCGAGCGGTCGAGCCGGCGGGCCTCCCTCCTGGGGATGACGAGTTCCGGATCCCAGCCCCGGACCTCACCGGCGAATTTGGTCTGGACGCCGGAAGGATCGAACTGGGTGATAGGACCGATCCCGGACTCGCCGGCCAGGGCCGCCTTCCAGGTGTCTTCGACCGTGTGACCGAGCGGCGTGATGGCGCCCATACCGGTCACCACCACCCTCCGGGCCTCCGCGCGCATGGACGACCCCCGAACAACCCTCTTACGAGGAGAGCTTGGCGACCACCAGATCGACCGCCTCGCCCACCGCCGTTATGTTCTCGGCCTCCTCGTCGGGAATCTTGACGCCGAACTCGTCCTCGAGGGCCATCAGTAGCTCGACCACTCCCAGCGAATCCACCTCGAGGTCCTCCTCGAAAGTCGCCGCGTCCGTGATCTTGTCGGCATCGAGGCCCAACTCGTCAACGAGCAGATCCCGCATCTTGGCCTGAACTTGCGAGCGATCCATGTTGCTTGTCTCCTTGATGTGATTGCGTTGCGGGGTCCCGACTCAGAGGACGAGACCGCCGTCGACGACCAGAACTTGGCCGGTTATGTACGAAGCGCCGTCCGAGACCAGAAACGCCACGGCCGAAGCTATCTCCTCGGCCCGGCCGATCCTGCGGAGGCTGGTCGTAGAGCGTACCTGCTCCAGGAACGAGTCCGGCAGGCCGGACGTCAGTTCGGTAAGCACGAAGCCCGGCGCGACCGCGTTTACCGTAACCCCTCTGGAACCGACCTCCCTGGAGAGGGACTTGGAGAAGGCGATCACCCCCGCCTTGGAGGCGGCGTAGTTGGTCTGACCCGGATTGCCGACCAGGCCGGACACGGAGGCGATCGACACGATCCGCCCCCACCTCTCCCTCAGCATTCCCCGCAGCACCGCCTTGCTGCATAGGTAGACGGACTTCAGGTTTATCTCCAGCAGCCGGTCCCAGGCGGCCTCCTCCATACGCAGCAGCAGGTTGTCGTCCGTGGTGCCGGCGTTGTTGACCAGGATGGTCGGACGGCCGAACCTATCCTCCACTTGCGACAACAGCCTGGCCACGTCGTCCGCCCGGCTCACATCCGCGCGGAAGGCGGCCGCCGAGCCCCCCGCTTCTCCGATCCTCTCCACCACCTCGTCCGCCGGCCCGGGCCGGCTCCGGTAATTGACCGCCACCGTGTAGCCCTGGCCGGCCAGGGATAGAGAGATGGCCCGCCCGATCCCCCGGGAGCCACCGGTCACCAAGGCCAACCTGCTCATTCGAGCTCAAGCCTCCCGAAGGACTCGAAGTTGGCCGCCAGCAAGTCCCACACCGACTCCTCGGTACCGGGAAGCTCGTCATCGACCTCGCTGACGGGCGTGACCCGCTCGCCGAACCGCACCGCGGCGGCCGCCCACGTGAGACCTCCACCGAAGGCTGCGAACACCAGGTTGGCGCGGGGAGGAACCCGCCTGGCCGCGATGGCCTCGGTCAGCGCGATCGGGATGGTGGCGGCGCTGGTGTTCCCGTAGGCATGGATGTTGAGGAAGACCCGGGCGGGATCCAGCCTGAGCCGCCGCGACGTGGCGTCGATGATCCGCTGGTTCGCCTGATGGGGTATGAGGAGGTCGATGTCGTCGAGATCCCATCCGGCCTCGTGTACCACCGCCTCCGAAGCATCCGCCATGGCGGTCACGGCCCGCCGGAACACGTCCGATCCCTGCATCACGATCCGGGGAGGTGTGACGGCGGAGCCGGGCTGGACGGTGCCGTCCCCGTTAACGGACAGGAGATCGGCCATGTTTCCGTCCACCCCCAACTCGGAGCCGAACACTCCGGCCTCGGTATCGGTCGGCTGGAGGACGACCGCTCCCGCCCCGTCACCGAACAGGATGCAGGTGGCGCGGTCCGTGTAGTCGAGCACCCAGCTGAGCCGTTCTACCCCGACCAGCACCACAGTGTCGGCGACCCCGGCCCGAACGAGGGCATCGGCGGTCACGTAGGCGTATACGAACCCCGAACAGTTGGCGTTGAGGTCCATGGCGCCGGCGTTGACCGCTCCCAGCTTGGCCTGAACGTAGGAAGCGGAGGCGGGAATGATCGACTCGGGGGTACAAGTCGCATTGATGACGAGATCGATGCTCTCCATCTCGACGCCGGCCGCGGCGATGGCGCGGCGAGCGGCCAACTCGGCCATGTCGCTGGCGGCCACGTGGGAGATGCGCCGCTCCTTGATGCCGCTGCGAGAGGTGATCCACTCGTCGCTGGTATCGACCAGCTGCTCGAGGTCGGCGTTGCTGAGGACGGTCGGAGGAAGGGCCTTACCCCAACCGGTGATCTCGGCGTACCTCATCCATCCCTCTTCTCATGGCGGCCGGCCTGGTTCGCCGGCAGGCATCGATACGACAGGGAAGCCCCTTCTTCGGATGGATGGGCAGACCGGCAAGGCCTCGCGCAGGCAACTCTAGCCAGGGTGGTCATCGATGGCCGGGTGACAGGGCGCCAGAGGGCGGACCGGGTGTGACAGGAGCGTAGGGAGTGCGGCCGGCGGCGACGGATCATGACCGGCCCAGGCGGTCGGCGACTTCCTCGACCTCCGCTATCGACGACGCGACCAGGACCCGGCACCCTCGGGCCGCCCGCCTGGCCAGGCCGGCCGTCACGTCCCCGGGGCCGACGTGGACGAAGGTATCGACCCCGGCGTCCGCCATGCCCCGGAGGGTCTCGCCGAACCGCACCGGTGCGGTGATCTGGCGGCTCAGCATCTCCTTGACCTGACTCCCCGCCATCGGTCGGGCGGTGACGTTGGCCCATACGGGGAAGGCGAGGGGGCGGATCCCCACGCCGGCAAGCGCGTCAGCCAGCCTCGACACCGCCGGTTCCATGAGCGGGGTATGGAAGGCCCCCGCCACATCGAGTTGGATCGCTCGCCGGATGCCCAGATCACGGGCGTTGCCGACCAGCCAGCCGATGTCATCGAGCGCGCCAGCCGCCACCACCTGGCCCGGGGCGTTGAGGTTGGCCACCCAGAGCCTGCCGCCCTCGCGCCTCCGGTCGGAGGCGACCTGGCGGGCTACCTCATCGGACACGCCCAGGAGGGCGGCCATTCCGGAACCCACCCGAGCCACCGCGTCAGCCATGGCGCGGGCTCTCCGGTCCACCAGCCCGAGCCCGGTCTCGAACGAGAAAGCTCCGGCCGCCGCCAGCGCCGTGTACTCCCCGAGCGAGTGCCCGGCCGCCGCCGCCGGTGGGCCACCCACCCGTTCGCTGAGTTCCGTCCAGAGCTGGTACGCCAGGGCGTAGAGGGCCGGTTGGGCGTGTTCCGTGGCGGTCAGCTTCTCCTCAGGCCCGTCCAGGCACACCTCTCGGAGGGACCATCCCAGCACGCGGTCCGACGCGTCGACCAGCCGGTCGGGACGAGCGTCGAAGAGGTCGGCGCCCATGCCCACCCGCTGGCTTCCCTGGCCCGGAAACAGAACCGCGTACCTCACTGTTGATCTTCGACCTGACGTCCCGCCACACGGTTACCGCGCCGGCGCCCGGCCGCTCGGTTCAACCGGCGCGGAGGTAACGGTTGAGGGCCATGCGTATCGGCCTCGGAACGGTGTCGGCGATAGCGCTGATCAGATCGATCATCACGGTGAGTGCCTGGTCGGGGCCGTCCCAGTGCTCCCTTACCAGCGCCACACCCACCTCCTCGATAACGTGGCGCAATGCCAGCGCCATCAGCAGGATGTCGTCGGTCTTGCCCAGCACGGGAATGAAGTCGGGTACCACGTCGATCGGCGAGAGGGCGTAGGCCGCGGCTATCCCGGCAAAGATCTTGGCGCGGGCCGGCACGCGCGGATCCCCGGCCAGGCGAGCCACCAGCTTGCCCACGTTGGGCACCAGCATGACCGCCTCCCGGATGAGCGCTCGCGGGCGCTCATCCGCCATCCTTGCTTCCAACCAGTCACGTATCACAGCAGGCTCTCCCGGGCGTGAAGTCCGGCGCCGATGACGCCGGCGTCCTCCTTGAGGGCAGCGCATACTATCGGCGTCGGATCCCGGTGGTCGGATCCCTCCAGCGCATCCCGGAACGAATCGCGGGCGGCATCCAGGAACAGGCCCCCGACCTCCGACACGCCCCCGCCGACGACCACGATCTCGGGATCCATGGCCGCCACCAGCCCGGCGATGCCGACACCCAACCACATGGCCACCTCCTGAAGCGCTCCGATGGCGTCGGGATCGCCTTCCGTGGCAGCCCGGGTCAGATGCTGTCCCGCCGGCAACTCCCCGAGGGCCAGCTTGGCGACCAGCCCTCCCGGACGCGCCGCAGCCAGGTCCCGGGCCATCTGATCGAGCCGGCGGCCCGAGGCGAATGTCTCCCAGCATCCTCTCTGACCGCACGTACAGCGGGGCCCTCCGACATCCACGGGGATGTGCCCCACCTCTCCGGCGAACCCGCGCCCGCGGTAGGGGCGGCCGTCGATGATCCACGCACCGCCGATGCCGGTCCCGAGCGTGATCATGCAGACGTGCCGGTAGCCGCGGGCCGCACCCACCCGCGCCTCGGCCAGGCCGGAGACGTTGGTGTCGTTGTCGACCACGGTGGGAAGGCCCAACTCGGCCTCGAAGATCTCCCGGAAACGAACCCCGCGGCCCTCCACGTTGGGACCCCAGACCAAGACCCCCGCCTCGGCGTCCACCAGGCCGGCGGCGCCGATCCCGACCGCCTTGACGCGGGGACCGAGCAGGGAGTGCGCCACCTCGACCGGCACGGTCTCCATCTCGGCGGCCGTGGCAGGCCGGGGCATCATCAGGTGCTTCACGATCTCGCCGCGCGCGTCGACATGAGCGAACGCCATCTTGGTTCCGCCAAGATCGACACCCAGGGTCAGGTCAGGGTCGTCCATCAGGCTCGGCGCCAGGTTGGTACTCGGGCCACTCCCACAGATTACGGGCTCGGCGTCCCATCTCGGAGGACGACTGCTCCGGATCTTGACCGGACCCGCGGACCCGGTCGCTCGGATCGCAGTGGTCGTCAACGCCGGCAAATCCTGCCCGATTCACAGAAGTCCGAAAAAAGTTAGGTGCTATCGGGAAGAAATCTCAGCAGCGATGTGTTAGATTATATGACTAGCAAGCACCGGTGGGCCGACCCGCCCACCCGCCACCACAATCAGACGAGAAAAAGCAGCAGATTCAACACTTAA
>VXRE01000004.1:17980-40448 GCA_009838635.1 Acidimicrobiia bacterium
CCACACCACCCACCTCTCCTTTTCTCGGCTCCTTTTTTTTTTTTCCCCCCCCACCTTTTTTTTTTTACCCCCCCCCCCCCCCGGGGGGGGGGGCCCCCCCCCCCCCCCACCACAATCAGAGGAGAAAGAGCAGCAGATGCAGCTGGTACGCACCCGACCCTTCAAGTTCGTTTCCGACATCGACTCGTTGTTCGACGGCTTCCCCCTCGCCGGCACCCATCTCCTGGGCGGCCGCGATCGGCTGGGAGCGCCGACGCTGGTTCCCCGAGTGGACATCATCGAGTCCGGCACCGACATCACCACCCGCTTCGAGATCCCCGGATTCGAGTTGTCCGACCTCGAGGTCACGGTCGAGGACAACGTTCTGACCGTCAAGGGCTCCCGTTCCCACGACCTGCCTGAGGGCTCCACCTACCGCCACCGGGAGTTGGCGGACGGCGGGTTCTCCCGCTCGGTCACGCTGGCCGACAATGTCGACAGTGACCAGGTGACGGCCCGGCTCGCCAACGGCATCCTTGAGGTGGTGGTCCGGAAGCAACCGGACGTCCTGCCCAGGACCATCGAGATCGAGGCTGCCTGAGCGCTCCGTCCGTCATCTGAGACCAGACCAGAGCCTCCCCCAACCCGTTCCGGCGTACCCTCCCACGCCGGAACGGGCGCGTCCGGGGGTCTGTAGCCGGAAAGCGCCGGTTGGTGACGAGGGTGATCGATCACCGGGTCGAGGCCGAGCAGTCAGCTCCCTTCGGCCCGCTTCCGCAGCGCCCGCAGGGCCGTGCCCACGATCTGCTTCTCAGCCTGGCTGAGGAGGTATCCGGGGATGTCGAATCCGGGCACCACCCTCAGCATGTAGACGGCCGTGGTCCCCTCTCCGAGTTCGCGGAACTCGTACGATCCTTCCAACTCGAGGACATCCCGGCCCGGCTCGGCGGTCCAGCGGATCGTGTGGGGCGGGTCGTAGGTGTAACGGAAGGTGACCTCGATCTGGCGGATCATGGCATCCACTACGAGGGTGGCTCTGACGGGCCGGCCATCGGCGTCCTTCTCGTGGACCGAGACCTGCCGCACGCCGCCCGCCCATTCGGGAAAGGCCTCCACGTCGGCCGCCACTTCGAAACACCTGGCCGGTGGGGCGTCTATCTCAATGGCTTGGAGGGTCGATCTCGACACTTTCCAAGGTCTCCCGCACGATTTCCAGCACCTCTTCCCCGAACAATTCCAATTTAGTAGGACCGACTCCACTCACCTCCAGCAATTCACGCCTGTTCCGCGGTTGCCGGGCGGCGATCCCGTTGAGGGTTCGGTCGGAGAAAACGCGGAAGGCCGGGACCTCGCGCGCCCTCGACCGTTCGAGACGCCAGGCCTTGAGCTTCTCGAACAACTCGGGATTGACCTCCGCCGGCGAAGCAGGCGCCTTCGCCGCGGCCGGCGCCCGCGCGGTGGAGCCCGGGGTCTCCCGAGGCGGCCGGCCTCGCATCTCGGCAAGGAACCGCGAGGGACGGCGAGCGTCGGCCATCACCACGGCCTGCCGGCGGGCTCGGGTGATGGCGACGTAGAGGATCCGGCGCTCCTCCTCCACGTTCTCCGACAGATCATGGGGCATCAGGCCCCGATCAGCCCCGAATACGAGCACCCGGTCCCACTCCATCCCCTTGACCCGGTGGACCGTGGAGAGCGTGACGCCGTCCCGGACCTCTCCGGCGCCGCGGTGTCGCGCCAGCACCGCCCGCAGGTCCTCCTCGAACGTCCCCGTGTCGCTGTACACCGAGGCGGTCCGGAGGAGCGCCACCAGATCGTCGGCGTGACCGGCCTTGTCCACCCGGGTCCGGTTCCGATCCAGCAGGTGGGCCGACCGTCCCAGACCGATAACGTCGATCAGCCGCCGGAGCACAGGCGCGACCTTTCCGTCCCTTGCCTTGCCGGCGAGCCCTCTGATGTCATGAACCCACGTGAGCCATGCCTCCGCCTGGCGTCCCTCCAAGCCCTCGGCGAGCTCCCCGAGATCCGCCAGCGAGTACGCACCGAGTTGTAGGCGCCGGTCCGCCAGTCGGTTGAGGCCTCGGGAGGGGCGGCGGACCGCCTCTAGCAGGTCCAGGCGCCCCATCTCCTCCGGGCGGAGCCCTAGGCGAATCCAAGCCAGCACCGACCTCATCACCGACCGGTCGAGCAGTCCGGGTTCGATCCTGGAATTGAGCGGCAACCCGGCCCGGTCCAACCCGGCCAGCACGGGGAGGAGGGCCGAATTGACCCGGGCCAGCACCGCCACCTCGCCGGGAGGCACACCGTCCGCCAGCCAGCCACGAATCCGGTCGATCGCCTCCCCGGTCACTTCCGGATCGGGCCGCTCGAGGATCAGCAGGCGGTCGGTCCCGTCCGGCGATCCGGGCGCCGGGCTGACGGCCTTCGGCACCCGGACGCGGTTGCGGGCCAGCAGGTGGTTTCCGGCGCCGATCACTGCGGTCGGCGACCGGTAGTTCACTTCCAGGGCGTGCTCCGCCGCCCCGGGGAAGAGGCGGTCGAAGTCCACCAGAAAGCGCGGGTCCGCCCCCGCATACCCGTAAATGGTCTGGTCGTCATCACCGACCCCGAACACGTTTAGGCACGGCGATGACAGCACCCGGAGCAACAACACGTAGGCGGGTGTGAGGTCCTGGAACTCGTCGACCAGCAGGTGCCTGCATCGGGACTGCCAGCGAGCCCGGAGGTCGGGGTCCCGGAGCAGCAGCTCTATGGCTCGGTAGATCTGCTCGTCGTAGTCCACCAGGCCGTGCCGTTCGATCCGGTAGCGGTAGCGCCTGAAGACCTCCGCGAAGCCGGGGATGTCGTCGCGGCCCTCCTCCACCTCGGCCGGATCCGCCAGTCCCAGGCGGGCATCCGACAATGCCTCCAGGTAGGGACCGATCACGTCCTTGTTGAGAACGGGCCGGCTCGGCACGAGTCCCCGGAGACGTCCCCGCACCTCTCCTTCGTCGAGGAGGCGGGCGTCCGGCAGGGCTTCCCTGACTATCGCCCACCCGAGGGAGTGGATGGTCCGGATGTGGAGGTCCTGCCTCGCCAGACGCTCCCTCATCTGTGCCGCGGCCCGGTTGTTGTAGGCGACGGCGGTCACCAGGCCGGGCTCGACCCCCCGGTGGTCGACCAGGTGGGCTAGCCGGGCCAGGAGGGTCCGGGTCTTACCCGATCCGGCGGTGGCGATGATGCGGGCGGGGCCGGCGCCATGCTCTACGGCCGCCCGCTGGGCCGGATCCAGTTCCGGGTCGAGCCTTGCCGGCGACCCGCCCCGACGGATACGGCCCACCGAGACCGACTCGGCATGCACCACAGGCAGGTCGAGCGGCTCCCGCGGACCTCCGTCCACCCAGGCCGGCTCGCCGTTCCGGAGGACTATGTCGGCGGGACCACCCTCGGCGGCGCCCAGCCCGGCGGCCTTCGATCCCCACCACCACACCGGGGTGTCCCTGCGGCAGTCCCAGTTGTTGGCCCAGACCAGGAAGTGGAGCCGCTCCCTGAGGATGGTGAAGTCCGTCCCGAGCTGCCACAGCGGGCGCTCCTCCATGACCGGGCGGCGAAGTTCCTCCTGGTCGACAGCCAGCTCGACCGCCACACGCTCCCGGGCCAACCACCCCCGATGGAGCCGGTCCACCGCCCCGGCAAGCGACTCGGGCGAGTCCAGCAGGTCCTGATCCACCCGCACCCTGGGCAGCCCCTCGATCGGATCGGGGTCGCCGGGGTTGACGACCACCCCGCGCCCCAGCTCTACCGGCCCCGGGAACACCATGTCGACAACGTACCACCGGACGGTGACACTTCAGCGGTGGCGCACCGCGCGAGCCGTGGCCCGGAAGTAACCGACATTGCGGCAGACGGTACGTCCCACCCGCCACTCGTGTGCCTGGGGCTGGTGGATGTCACCGAAGTAGTGGTAACGGGGCCGGTGGGTCGCCAGGTAGTCCAGCACCACCGGGGACGACCGCTCCAGCATGCCCGTCACCACGTCCCGCCGGAGCGGCGCCACCGAGGGGGCGACATGGGTGCAGAGAATGTCCACCCGTCCCAGGGCCTCGAGCTTGGCGGCCATCGCCTCGTGTGACACTTCACCCCGGGCCCGTGCCGGAGTCGGCACCCCTCCCCCGGCGAACCCGACCGAGTAGCCCTCGATCTCGACCACCTCGCCGTCCACCAGCATGACCTCATCCGCCAGCGCTGCCGCCATCTCCTCCGGCCAGTCCACGTTGCCGTAAATCACGTAGGCCTGCTCGGCCGGAAGCAGTGCCCGGCGGGCGGCCCGGTACTGACGGCGCACCTCGGCGCGGATGCGTTCGGCCAAGTCGAACTCCCGTCCCTCCTGGACACGGCGCCACAGCCTCCGGTTGGCCGGCCAGTCGCCGGTCCTTCGGTTACGGATGAACTCGAGGGCGTATTCGGAGCCGTACACGTCGGCGGCGATGCCCCGGCCGGTGCGGTAATCAACGAAGTTGAGCAGATCCCCCAGCACCAGGAGAGGCCCTCCGCGTGAGGCAACCCGGGCCAGTTCGGTGAAAGCCCCATGAACGTCGCTGACGATCAGCACCGGCCACCACGATCATCGCCATCCTGTAACCCGACGGCCGGCGGCCTTCGATCGGGCGGGAGGAGCATGGCGACAAGGCTAGTGATCTGTCCGAACTGGTCACCCAATCTATGATTGGCGCGCATGGAAACAGCTATAAACCGCGTCAGCAGACGGATAACCCAGGAACGCTCGCAGGGCGGCTCGCAGGCCATGCTCTACGCCACCGGCCTCACGCCCGGCGACATGTCGAAGGCCCAGGTCGGGATCGCCTCGATGTGGTACGAGGGCAACAGCTGCAACATGCACCTCGACGAGTTGGCTGCGCACACCAAGCAGGGCGTCACCGAGGCCGGCCTGGTCGGGATGCGCTTCAACACCATCGGGGTGTCGGACGGGATGTCGATGGGGACCGACGGCATGTCCTACTCGCTCCAGTCGAGGGACCTCATCGCCGACTCCATCGAGACCGTCATGAGCGCCCAGTGGTACGACGCCAACATCTCGATACCGGGCTGCGACAAGAACATGCCGGGGGCGGTCATGGCGATGGCCCGCCTCGACCGTCCTGCGCTGATGATCTACGGGGGCACCATCCGCGCCGGCGTCAACCGCCACGGCAACCCGATCGACATCGTGTCGGCCTTCCAATCCTACGGCGAGGCCATCGCCGGTCGCCTGAGCGAGGGCGACCGGCTCGACGTGGTCCGCAATGCCTGCCCCGGCGCCGGCGCCTGCGGCGGCATGTACACGGCCAACACGATGGCCGTGGCGATCGAGGCGATGGGGATGAGCCTCCCCTACAGCTCCTCCACTCCGGCGACCGACCCGGGCAAGGCGGCCGAGTGCCGGGCGGCGGGTACGGCCATCCGCAGACTCCTCGAGGAGGACATCCGCCCCCGTGACATCATGACCCGGGCGGCGTTCGAGAACGCCATGGTCATCACCATGGCGTTGGGCGGCTCCACCAACGCGGTGCTGCACCTGATGGCGATCGCCCATTCGGCCGGGGTCGACCTGGACATCGAGGACTTCCAGCCGGTCAGCGACCGCATCCCCTTCCTGGGCGACCTCAAGCCCTCCGGCCGGTACGTGATGGAGGACCTGCACGAGGTGGGCGGGACGCCCGCGGTCTTGAAAATGCTGCTGGAACGGGGCGTGATCGACGGCGACTGCCTGACCGTGACCGGCCGCACCATGGCCGAGAACCTCGCCGACCTGCCGGGCCTGGCGGAGGGCCAGCTGGTAATCGCTCCCTGGGACAACCCGGTGAAGGACTCCGGCCACATCCAGATCCTCCGAGGCAACCTGGCCCCCGACGGAGCGGTCGCCAAGATAACCGGCAAGGAGGGCCTCTCCTTCACGGGCACGGCCCTGCCCTACGACAGCGAGGAGGACATGCTGGCCGCCCTGGAGCGGGGCGAGATCGGACCAGGCTCGGTGATCATCATCCGCTACGAGGGTCCGAAGGGCGGGCCGGGCATGCCCGAGATGCTCACCCCCACCTCGGCGATCATGGGCGCCGGTCTGGGACAGGACGTAGCCCTCATAACCGACGGCCGCTTCTCGGGCGGCTCGCACGGTTTCATCATGGGCCATGTCTGCCCCGAAGCCCAGGAGGGCGGCCCGATCGCGCTGGTGGAACCCGGGGATCGGATCTCGATCGACGCGGTCGCCCGGTCCATCACCCTCGACGTATCCGAGGCCGAACTGGCCGACCGCCGGGCGGCCTGGACCCCTCCGCCGCTCAAGGCCACCCGGGGCACCCTGGCCCGCTACATCCGGACGGTTTCGACAGCAAGCACCGGATGCGTGACCGACGCCTGAAGGTCTAGTTGCTATTCGGCCGGGGGTGTCTCGCTGTCCACGATGCCGACCACCACGCCGGCCGGGTCCGAGAACACGGCAAAGGTCACGGCGCCGGGAATGCTCGTCACCGGCATGACGACCCCGGCACCGGCGGCCACCGCCCGGTCCAGGTAGCCCTGGATGCCGTCGACCTCGATGTAGATCATCACCTGGTTCTCCCCGGTGGGCGAAGCTTCGATACCGCCGTTGATCCCCGTCTCGGCGCCGGTGTTCACGAGGCCGTATTCCATCTCTGTCGCCAGCTCGATCTGCCACCCGAAGACTTCCCCGAAGAATTCCCGGCTCTTCCCGGGCTCCACGGACTGGATCTCGAAGTGGACTACGGGGTTGGGCATGGCATCCTCCTGCGGGTCGTGCGTGGGTGGCCGGAGAGCCACGGTAGCGCAGCGAACGACCTACCCGGTAGCGTAGGCAGCGGCATGCGAAGCGTCAGCAATCTTCTGATAATCGGGGGTTTGATCGCCATCGCGGCGGGGCTGGCGGCGCGCTTCGGACTCCTCTCCTGGTTCGGCAATCTGCCGGGTGACATCCGCCGGGTCGGGGACCGGTCGGTGGTGTTCATCCCGCTCACCTCCATGCTGGTGGCGAGCCTGCTGCTGACCATCGTGGTCAACCTGGTGGGCCGCTTCTTCCGTGGTTAGGCGCAGCCCAGCGCACGGTTGCGTAGAGGGTGCGGCGTGCTCGGAGAGGAGTGTGTAGGGCCTCGCGTCAGCCGTTGAGCGCCCAGTTGGCGAGGGCTTCGCTCCACAGGCCCAGCGATCCGGCCCGCTGCGCTTCCTCCCGGACCTCACGATCGCTGGAGACCACGGCAGCCGAGGCACCCAGGCCCCCGGCCAGGTCGATCAGCTCGTCGTCGGCCTTCCACCCCTCTCGCGTGTACCTGACCTCGATCCCGTTGGGGAGGGTCTCGGCACTGGTCTCGATCGCCCGGGCCGAGTCCCACACCACGGTGATCCGGGGGTGCCCCTTCGCCCGTAACTTCAACTCGGCCAGGTCGTTCTGTAGACGATCCCGTATCTCGGGTCGGCTGAACCGATGGGACGGGTACATCTTGGCGGTGACGTTGTAGCCGTCCACCAGCAGCGTGAAGGGCCGATCCAGCTCGATCAGCCACTCGACGGCTTGCGGGCTGTCCGGCGCTATGCCCGCCGGCAGGACGAGCGGTTCCTGGCTGGCGAGAACCGGCTCCGTCGGGACAGGCAGCGCAGGACCCGGGAAGAAAGCCCGCGCCACCTCGTCCAACTGCCGGGCTGCTTCCACCGCGTCCATGTCCGCCCACACGTTCAGCGCCCCCGGGCGGGTGGCCGGAACATGCTCAATCCGCCGTTCCCTCTCCAGGTCCCCGCGCGTCGCGGCCAGGCGTTGCCTGGTCTCCTCCAGCTCGGCGCGGGTCGCGTCAAGCTCACCGGTCAGCCGGCGTCTCTCCCGTCTCAGCCGATCGCAGGCTTCGATGAGCTCGGGCTCCACCCTGGATCGAGCCTCCTCCCATGCCCGCTCCTCCCGGCGGTCGGCCTCGCGTCTGGCTTCCTCCGCCTCCCTGCGGGCTTGCCGGGTGTCTCCCTTCAACTTCTTCAGATCCGACTCCAGCTCGCTGATCCGCCGCTCATGGCGCTTGATCCGTTCCGAGTTCCAGGCGTCGCGGTGGTCTCGGCGAATCCCTTCCAGGCCGTCCTCCCATCCGTCCGGGCGCAGCAGGAAGAACGCGGCCGCCCGCTCGTGGGGATCATCGCTCTCCTGCGAACCGCTGAACTCCCCGGCGACCTGCTCGCGCAGCCACTCGTCGCCGTCGATCTCATCGAGGAGGAGTCTCTCCAGGGGCGCGGGCAAACGCCGTCCCGTGCTCTGCGCGACTCGATGCATCGACCGGGGCACGTCGCGCCACTCCATGTCCCTCAGGGTCCGGCGGGCAACCTCGACCACTTGGCGGAGGAGCCGGCGTTCCGGCTTTCGCATGCCCCAATCGTAAGCAGTAGAGGAGCCGAACTGTCAACGCCTCCATAGATGCCGCCATAAATGTTGACATCACGGCCCGCATGCTCCATACTTCGGCTACTCATGACCGGCCGCAGCCTCGTACTAGTACTTATGTAGCGCACCGTCGCAACGCGGCTGTGCGCTGAAGCCCTCCTGCCGGAGGGCTTTCTGTATGAGAGCACCACAGGACCAGCGAGACCAGCAAGGAAGCAGATGGGCATGATCACCGGCGCAGAGATACTGATCAAAGCACTCGAATACCAGGAGGTCGAGACCGCCTTCGGCATCCCCGGCGGCGCCATCCTCCCTGCCTACGACCCGCTAATCGACGCCGGATTCCGCCATATCCTCGCCCGCCACGAGCAGGGCGCCGGCCACATGGCCGAGGGCTACGCCTGGGCTACCGGGAAGGTCGGCGTGGCCATCGCCACCTCGGGTCCCGGCGCCACCAATCTGGTCACTCCGTTGGCGGACGCGCTGATGGACTCGGTTCCCATCGTGGCCATCACCGGACAGGTGCCCACGCACGCCGTCGGTAACGACGCCTTCCAGGAGGCGCACACCACCGGCATAACGATGCCGGCCACCAAGCACAACTACTTCGTCACCCACGCCGAGGAGATCGCCCAGACCGTCGCCGAGGCCTTCCACCTGGCGTCAACCGGACGTCCCGGGCCGGTGCTCGTCGACATCCCGAAGGATGTGCTCAACGCCCGCGTGCCGTGGCGGGATCCGGAGCCGGTGGCCATGCCCGGATACCGTCCCACCACCTCCCCGCACCCCCGCCGGATACGTGAGGCGATCCGGCTGATCGAGAGCGCGGAACGCCCCGTTCTCTACGTCGGGGGCGGCATCATCAAAGCGGGAGGGAGCGAAGCCCTGGCCGCCTTCGCCCGCATGACGAACATGCCGGTCATCACCACCCTGATGGGCCGGGGCGCCATCTCCGATCACAATCCCAACACCCTGGGAATGCCGGGGATGCACGGCCTCTACGCCGCCACCACCGCCATGCAGAAGGCCGATCTGCTGGTAGCCATCGGCGTGCGTTTCGACGACCGAGTCACGGGAGATCCCGACGCCTTCGCTCCATTCGCCAAGGTGATACACGCCGACATCGATCCGGCCGAGATCGGGAAGGTGCGCGCTCCGGAGGTTCCCATCGTGGGTGACGCCCGCCTCATACTGGAGGCGATGTGCGAGCGCTGGGGAGACACGCCGACGCCTGAACTGGAGAAGTGGTGGACCACCATCAGGACCTGGCAGGAACGGCACCCGCTCCGCTTCGACCAGCAGGTCGACGGCCCGCTGAAGCCCCAGCACGTGATCAGCCGGCTGCGGGACCGGGCCGACGACGATGCCATCGTGGTGTCGGGCGTGGGACAGCATCAGATGTGGGCCTCCCAGTACTGGCGGTTCGACCAGCCCCGCCACTGGATCAACTCCGGCGGGCTGGGCACCATGGGGTTCGCGGTCCCGGCGGCCATCGGAGCCAAGGCCGGCATGCCCGACCAGCAGGTGATCGCGGTGGACGGCGACGGCTGCTTTCAGATGACCGTCCAGGAGTTGATAACCGCCGCCTACGAGCGGATCCCCATCAAGGTGGCCCTGTTCAACAACGCCGCACACGGCATGGTCCGCCAGTGGCAACGCCTCTTCTACAACGAGCGGTTCTCCGCCTCCGACCTCGGGCAACAGCTACCGGACTACCCGAAGCTGGCCGAGTCCATGGGCTGCGCGGGGCTGCGCGCCACCCGGGTGGACGAGGTGGACCACGTGATCGAGACCATGCTGGAGATCGACGACCGGCCCGTAGTGGCCGAGTTCGTGGTTGACCGGGACGAGATGGTCTTCCCGATGGTGCCCGCCGGCGGGTCCAACGACATCGTTCTCAACGGACCGGAGGACCTGTGACCGAGCAGCAGGTATTGAGCGTCCTGGTTGAGAACAAACCGGGTGTCCTGGCGAGGGTCTCTTCGCTGTTCGCCCGGCGGGGATTCAACATCCACTCCCTCGCGGTGGGGCCGGCCGCCGAGCCGGGGTTGTCGAAGATGACCATCGTGGTGCGGGCGCCGGAGCTGGAGCAGGTCAAGAAGCAGCTCCACAAGCTGGTGAACGTGGTGAAGATCACCGAACTGGACCCCGGGTCCTCGATCGAGCGCGAGATCATGCTGGTCAGGGTGCGGGCCAACTCCCGGCAACGGTCCGAGGTCCTCCAGTTGGCCACCATCTTCAGGGCGACTCCGGTCGACGTGGGTGTCGACTCCATCACGTTCATGGTCACCGGCTCCCCCACCAAGCTGAACGATCTGCTGGAGCTGATCCGCCCGTTCGGACTCGTGGACCTGGTGAAGTCGGGGCGGATCGCCATGAACCGCGAGCCCAAGGCCCGCAAGCTCAAGGCGGTGGGATGACGTTCCGCCGGCGCCCCGTTACGATTCCCGACCGGTCAGCGATCCCCGGAAGGTAGACATGGCTGCAATCTTCTATGACGACGATGCCGATCCCGCCGCCGTATCGAGCCGCAAGGTGGCGGTCATCGGATACGGGAGCCAGGGACACGCCCACGCCCTGAACCTGCGGGAGTCTGGCGTCGACGTGAGGGTCGGCCTCAGGGAGTCGTCCAAGAGCCGCACCGAGGCCCAGGACGAGGGCCTGACGGTCGGCACCGTGGCGGAGGTCTCCGACTGGGCGGACGTGGTGATGATGCTCGTGCCCGACCAGCACATGGCCGACCTCTACGCAGCCGAGGTCGCCCCCAACCTGGCGGACGGCGACGCCCTGATGTTCGCCCACGGCTTCAACATCCATTTCGACGAGATCGCCCCGGAGCCGGGCCTCGACGTGTTGATGGTGGCGCCGAAGGGCCCCGGACACCTGGTGCGGCGCACCTACACGGAAGGTTCGGGGGTGCCGTGCCTGCTCGCGATCCACCAGGACGCCACCGGAGGCGCCCATGCCCTCGGCCTCGCCTACGCATGGGGTATCGGCGGCACCCGGGCCGGCGTGCTGGAGACCACCTTCCGTGAGGAGACGGAGACCGACCTGTTCGGGGAACAGGTAATCCTCTGCGGTGGGTTGTCGGCGCTGGTCAAGGCCTCCTTCGAGACGCTGGTCGAGGCGGGCTACGCCCCCGAGTCGGCCTACTTCGAGACCCTCCACGAGTTGAAGCTGATCGTCGACCTGATGTATGAGGGCGGCCTGTCGTGGATGAGATACTCGGTCTCCGACACCGCCGAGTGGGGCGACTACAGCACGGGCCCCCGGATCATCACCGACGAGACCCGGCGGGTCATGCAGGATGTCCTGGCGGATATCCGCTCGGGAAGGTTCGCCCGCGAGTGGATGGCCGAGGCCCGGGCCGGAGCGCCCGAGCTCCTCAGGCGACGGGCGGCGGAGCGCAGCCACCAGGTCGAGCAGGTGGGCGCCGGCCTCCGCGAGCTGATGCCCTTCCTCGTTCCCAAGACCCCGAGCGACTGATGATCCGAATGGAACGTCCGTCGCCCATCCCCGCACCGGTCGGTCCCGGCCGGTCCCTGCTCCGGCGGCTTCTGGCGCTAGCGGGCCTCCACGACCCGACGTAAGGTCGTGGAGGCGCCCCCTCCCGCATCACCGCCAACCCACCCACCTACCTCTTCCAACCGGAGCAGACAGCCATGCCACAGGACAAACTGATCATCTTCGACACCACCCTCCGAGACGGGGAGCAGGCGCCGGGAATCGCCCTGACCCCTGACGAGAAGCTCACGATCGCCCGGCAGCTGGCCAGGCTGCAGGTGGACGTCATCGAGGCAGGCTTCGCGGCGGCCTCCGACGGCGACTTCTACGGCGTCTCCCAGATCGCGAAGCTGGTCAAGGGCCCGGTGATCGCCTCGCTGGCCCGGTGCACGCCGGACGACATCGACCGCGCCTATGACGCGGTACGTCACGCGGCGCGCCACCGGATCCACGTCTTCCAGAGCACCTCCCCCATCCACATGGAGCGGATGCTCCGCAAGACCCCGGCCGAGGTGATGCAGTCGATCATCGAGTCGGTCCGCCGCGCCCGGCGCTACACGGACGATGTCGAGTTCTCTCCCCAGGACGCCACCCGCTCGGACCCGGACTTCATGATCGCCACCTGCCGGGCGGCGGTCCGGGAGGGCGCCACCACCATCAACATCCCGGACACGGTGGGCTTCGCCACCCCCCAGGACTACGTCGGGTTGCTGAGCCGGGTGTACGACGAGGTGCTCGAAGGCAGGGACGACGTGATCGTGTCGACCCATTGCCACAACGACCTGGGGCTGGCCGTGGCCAACTCGCTGACCGCCATCCATGCGGGGGCCCGCCAGATCGAGGGCGCCATCAACGGTATCGGCGAACGGGCCGGGAACACCTCCACCGAGGAGGTGATCATGGCCGTCACCACCCGCCAGGACCACTTCGGGGTAGAGGTCGGGGCCAACACGGCCGAGATCGTGCCCACCAGCCGGCTGGTCTCCCGACTCACCGGGTATCCCATCCAGTTCAACAAGGCGGTCGTGGGACGCAATGCCTTCGCCCACGAGTCCGGCATCCACCAGCACGGGGTGCTCCGCGACCGGGAGACCTACGAGATCATGGACCCCGAGTCGGTGGGAGCGACCAGCCAGATCGTGCTGGGCAAGCACTCCGGACGGGCCGGATTCGCCGACGCGCTGGCCAAACTCGGTATCGTGCTCGAGGACGACCAGTTCAACGAGGCCTTCGTCGCCTTCAAGGAGATGGCTGACCGGAAGGTGGAGATAAACGAGCAGGAACTGCGGGCCATCATCCGCCACGGAAGCCGCCGCGTGCCGGACGCCATACGCATGGTGTCGATGCGGGTGCGAGGGGGGACGGACGTGGAGCCCACCGCCACCGTGGTGGTGACGCGGGGCGAGGGGTCCGAGACCGAGGAGTTCACCGGCACCGGGGGTGGGATGGTGGACGCCACCTTCGCCGCCCTCAAGAGGGCGTCCGGCCTGGACCCCCACCTTCTCGACTACCGGGTGGTGCCGGTCACGTCCGGCGCCGACGCCATGGCAGAAGTGAACGTGGTGATCCAGATCGACGGCATGTCCCGGAGCGGGCGGGCCATCTCTACAGATGTGGTTGAAGGTTCGGGCCATGCATTCGTGGAAGCCCTGAACCGGGTGCTGAATGCGGGCGCCGGGACGGCGGCATAGGAGGGTACTGAAAAATGTCCCGTTGGTCCGATAGCCGGCAACAAGACCCCAGGTAGAAGCCTGGGGCGGGCCAACCAATCCCCGTCTTTTTCAGCACCCTCCTAAAAGACCACTAAAACCTTATGATGGACGGTTAAGATCACCGGCTGATGAGCGAACGACGGCACCGGCTGGCGGTCATCGCCGGAGATGGAATCGGACCCGAGGTTATCGTTCAGGCCCTCAAGGCCGTGGAAGCAGCCGGCGACCGGTGCGGGTTCGCCGTCGAGACCGAGCGCTACGACCTGGGAGGGAACCGGTATCTCGCCACCGGCGAGGTCCTGCCCGACTCGGTGGAGCAGGAGCTCGCCGGCTTCGACGCCATCCTGATAGGAGCGGTCGGCACGCCTGACGTCCCGCCCGGAATCCTGGAACGAGGACTGCTCCTCAGGTTGAGATTCAACTTCGAGCTGTACGTGAACCTCAGGCCCATCAAGCTGCTGCCCGGAGTAGCCACCCCGATCGCGGACCTGACACCCGACCGTTGCGACATGCTCGTCCTCCGGGAGAACACGGAGGGGCCGTATGTGGGATCGGGCGGCGTACTCCGCGAGGGCACTCCCGCCGAGGTAGCCGTCGAGGAGTCGCTCAACACCCGCTTCGGCGTGGAGCGGATCGTCCGGTACGCGTTCGAGCAGGCCATGCGACGGCGGCAGCACCTGACCCTGGGACACAAGACCAACGTCCTCACCTACGCGGGAGGCCTCTGGTACCGGACCCTTCACGAGATCGCCGAGCACTACCCCGACGTGGCGGTGGATTACGCCCACGTGGACGCCATGTGCCTGCACATGGTCACCCAGCCCGAGCGCTTCGACGTGATCGTCACCGACAACCTGTTCGGCGACATCATCACCGACCTCGGCGCGGCCTTGCAGGGGGGCATGGGCCTCGCCGCGAGCGGCAACATCAATCCCGAGGGCGACTACCCGTCCCTCTTCGAGCCCGTACACGGTTCGGCGCCCGACATCGTGGGACGAGGATGGGCCAACCCGGTGGCAGCGGTGCTATCGGCCGCCATGTGCCTCTCCCACCTGGGCGAGCACCGGGCGGCGTCGATCGTAGAGGAGGCGGTCGGAGCGGTGCTACCCACCATGAGATCGATGGGAGGACCCGACATGGGCGCCTCCACCGACCAGCTGGGTGACCGGATAGCCGCTGCAGTGGCGGAAGCCTGACGACTTGAAATCCTTCCCCGAAGGGCCTCGACCGGAACCAGATAACGAATGAACATCGGAGCCCCGCGGCAGCCAAGCCCCGAAACCCGCGTCGGGATCACCCCCGAGATCGCCGAGCGATACCTGGAGGACGGCCATCGGGTCCAAGTCGAGCACGGCGCCGGTGAGGCCGCCGGCCTGCCCGATGAAGCCTTCCGGGAAGCGGGATGCGAGATGGTCGGCTCGGCGTGGGAAGCCGACGCGGTAGTGACGGTCGGGCCTCCCGGTGATGCCGAGCTCTCCCGGATGACTCCGGGCGCGTGGCTCCTGGGCCTCCTGCGCCCGCTCGACGAGCCGCACGCCATGCGAGCCCTCGCCGGGGCGAAGGTGACGGCCATCGCCTTCGAGACCCTTCCCAGGACCACCCGGGCCCAGTCGATGGATGCCCTGTCGTCCCAGGCCACGCTGGCCGGGTACGAGATGGTGCTGGAAGCCGCTTCGCGCCTCCCCCGCATCTTCCCCATGATGGTGACCGCGGCGGGAACGATCCGCCCGGCGACGGTGGTGGTGCTCGGATGCGGTGTGGCCGGCCTGCAAGCCATCGCCACCGCTCGACGCCTCGGAGCGGTGGTCAGGGGATACGATGTCCGGGCGAGCGCCGGGGAACAGGTCCGGAGCCTGGGCGCCTCCTTCATCGACCTGGACGTGACCCAGCAGGACTCCTCCGCTTCCGGCGGGTACGCTCGCCCGCTCTCCGACGGCGACGGCAGCCGCCTCCTGGAGGGCCTGGAGCCTCACCTGGCGACCGCCGACGTGGTGATTACGGCGGCCGCCATCCCGGGTAGGCCCGCTCCCACCCTGATCAGCGCGGAGGCCGTAGCCGGCATGCGGCCCGGGTCGGTGATCGTCGACGGCGCCGCGGAACGGGGAGGGAACTGCGTGCTGACCGTACCGGACGAAGTGGTGCGGGTGGGAGGCGTCACGGTGGTGGGGCCCACCGGCCTCGAGGCGCGACCTGCCGCCGATGCCTCGAGGACCTTCGCCCGCAACGCCTACGAGCTCTTCAGCTATCTCGACGACCCGGCGCCCCCCGGCGCCGACGAAGAGAGCCGGGCGGGAGGGTCGATCACCCGGGGCGGCGACGTGGTCCACCCCGACGTTCTGGCCCGGCTCGAGGTAGGGCGATGACACTCGCCATCGGTATCACCGTGTTCGTCCTCGCCGCCTTCGTCGGCTTCGAAGTCATCACGAAAGTGCCTCCCCAGCTACACACCCCGCTCATGTCCGGATCCAACGCCATCTCCGGGATCACCCTGGTCGGGGCCCTCCTCGTGGCCGGGCGGGGAGGTCTCGTCGCCGGCATCCTCGGGTTCCTGGCTGTGACCTTCGCCACCATCAACGTGGTCGGCGGGTTCCTGGTGACCGACCGGATGCTGGAGATGTTCGGCTCGCGCCGCCGACACCCGTCCCGGAGGGGCAAGGGTTGAGCGACGCCGCCTCCACCCTCCTCTACCTGGCCGCCGCCACTCTGTTCATTCTCGGGCTCAAACGGCTGAGCTCCCCGCTGACCGCCCGGTCGGGCAACCTGATGGGTGCGGTCGGGATGCTGATCGCGATTGTGGTGACGCTGCTCCGATCGGGCATCGTCGACTACACGCTGATCGTGGCCGGCTTCCTGGTTGGCGGTACCGCGGGCACGATCCTGGCCCGGCGGGTGGCGATGACCGGGATCCCGCAGCTGGTCGCGGCCTTCAACGGCTTCGGCGGCGCCGCCTCGGGCATGGTGGCTGCAGCCGAGTTCCTGGCGAACGGATCGTCGACGGCCGAGACCGCGGTCACGGTCACCCTCTCCTGCGCCCTGGGCATCGCCACCTTCACCGGCAGCTTCGTGGCGTTCGGGAAGCTCCAGGGCCTGATCCCGGGCCGGCCCCTGCTGTTCAAGGGGCAGATGGTCTTCGACTCGGCGCTGGCCGCCGCGGTGGTGGGTTCGGGTATCTGGATGGCGTCCTCGGGCAACCGGGGCGCACTGTGGCTGTTGATCGCCCTGGCCGCCCTGCTGGGTGTGACCCGCACCCTCCCGATCGGCGGCGCCGACATGCCGGTGATCGTCGCCTTCCTCAACTCCATGTCCGGTCTGGCCGCGGCTTCCACCGGTTTTGTGATCGGTTCCGAAGCCCTCATCATCTCGGGAGCACTCGTGGGCGCGTCGGGCCTGGTCCTAACCGCCATCATGTCGAAGGCCATGAACCGTTCCCTGGCCAACGTCCTGTTCGCAGCCTTCGGGGGAGACGACGAGTCGCCGCCAGAGGGGATAGGGAGTGGCCCGGTCCGCCGGGCGACCGTGGACGATGCCGCCGTGACGCTCGCCTATGCCCGCTCCGTGATCGTGGTCCCCGGCTACGGCCTCGCCGTCTCCCAGGCGCAGTACAGCGCCCGGGACCTGACCGACCGGCTGGCCGCACGCGGCGTGGAGGTGCGCTACGCCATCCACCCCGTCGCCGGACGCATGCCCGGGCACATGAATGTCCTGCTGGCAGAGGCCGACGTCTCCTACGAGCAACTGCTCGACCTCGACGAGATCAACGATGACTTCCCCCGCACGGATGTGGCTCTCGTGGTGGGCGCCAACGACGTGGTGAACCCCTCGGCGCGGGACGACCCCTCCTCACCGATCTTCGGGATGCCGATCCTGGACGTGGATCTGGCCACCACGGTCATAGTCGTCAAGCGCAGCCTCTCCCCCGGTTTCGCGGGCATCGACAACCCGCTCTTCTACCGCGAGACCACCCTGATGATGTTCTCCGACGCCAAGGCCGCTCTCGAAGATCTCGCCAGGGCGGTCCCGACGGTCTGACCCCGGGCGCGTATCGCCATCCCGGCACTTCCCGGAACTACCGTACGAAGCCATGGAGTTCCGTGAGGTGATCGCCCGGCGGCGGATGGTGCGCAACTACACCGGCAGTCCGGTGGATCCGGCAGCTGTGGAACGGATAGTCGATGCGGGACGGAGAGCCCCGAGCGCCGGGTTCTCCCAGGGCCAGGCCTTCGTCGTGGTGACCGACCGGGCCGACCGTGCCGAGATCGCCGCCCTGGCGGGAGAGGCCGACTATGTGGAGGCCGGGTTCGACCCGTGGATCAGCCGGGCGCCGGTCCATGTGGTCGTCTGCGCCTCGGAGGAGGCCTACCGCCGTCGCTACCGGGAACCCGACAAGTCGCCCGACGGGAAGGAGGTCGAGTGGCCGGTCCCCTACTGGTGGATAGACGCGGGAGCCGCCCTGCAGAACATACTCCTGGCGGCGGTGGACGAGGGCCTGGCGGCCGGCTTCCTCGGTTGCCATGCCATGTCCGGACTGGCGGCGCTGCTGGACATCCCCGAGGAGTACTCGCCGATCGGCGTGGTCACCGTCGGCCATCCCGCCCCCGATCGGAGGTCGGGGTCGCTGGACAGGGGCCGGCGGCCCGTCCGGGACGTCATCCACCGGGACCGCTGGTCCGCCGCCGACGGATCCGGATGATCACCTCTCCGGCCAACCCCAAGGTGAAGCGCCTAGTGCGGCTCCGGAGCCGGCGCCATCGTGACAGCGAGGGCGCCTTCCTGATCGAGGGTTACCGGGAGCTCACCCGGGCGGTGGCCGCCGGTGTTCGCATCGACGAGATCTACGTGTGCGATCCCCTCTTCCTCGGGACCAACGAGCCGGAACTGGTCGAGCGGATCATGGCGTCAGGCGCCCGCCACCACCGGTTGGCGCCCGATCCGTTCCGGAAGGCCGCCTACCGGGACCGGCCTGAGGGGCTGCTGGCCGTGGCGCCCCAGTTCGACACCGGGCTGGAGCGGATCAGGCTCCGGCCCGACTCGCTCCTGCTGGTGATGGAAGGCATCGAGAAGCCGGGCAACCTCGGCACCATGCTGCGCGCGGCCGATGCCGCCGGGGTGAGCGCGGTCGTCGTGGCCGATCCCACCACCGATCCCTTCAACCCCAACGTGGTGCGGGCCTCGCTCGGCTGCCTGTTCACGGTGCCGCTGGCGGTCTCGACCGCGGACGGCGCCATCCGGTGGTTGGTCGAACACGGGATCAGGGCCCTCGTCACCACCCCTTCGACCCGGGACCTCTATTGGAACGCTGACTACTCGGGGGCAGTGGCCGTCGTGGTGGGATCGGAGCAGTACGGGCTCAGCGAGACCTGGCTGGACGGACGCTTCCCCATGGCCCGCATCCCCATGGCCGGATCGGCCGACTCCCTCAACGCGGCCACCGCCGCCGCCCTGGTTCTCTTCGAAGCCCTCCGCCAGCGCACATCCGGTACCGTATTGAATCGAACGAGCGTAGAAGAATCACCCTGCCCTGCCAACGACATACGTTCAGCCGACCGGACTACAAGTGGAGAAGAAGGTGAATGATCGTCAACTGGCCCGCAATCTTCAGTCGGTAGGGATGGAGTGTTTTGTTACGTACTACGGGCTGTTCTCGAACTTCTCGGTTCCCAATGAAGAAGTCGCCGCCCGAATCCAAGAGGACAGAAACTACACAAGTAACTCTTGCAGATCTCGTACGAGCACTGCCCGAAGCATAATTAAGGCAGGGAACGGTAACAATGCTCTGCTTTTGGTTATCAAAAGTCGTTCATCACAGATTAGTAATCACATACGTAGTGAGGCTAGACAACTTCTAAGCTAGCATGCCAACGGGCGCTGACGACATTCTGGAGTCATTGGGTTCATGGTTGCCAGAGCTCGAGTAGATCGCGGGCGATGAACCAATGGCGGTTGCGACCGGGGCCGGGGCTCGGGACGTCGATCGGCGAGAGCACGCCGCGGGCGGCTAGCGCGGCCAGCGCGGTGCGGGCGCTCCGTTCGCTCCCGCCGAGCAAGCCGGCCACGTCCCCCGCGCTCAGAAGCGGGTGGGAGGGGAGGCTGGGGAGCAGGGCGCGGGCGCTGTGGTCGGACCGTAGCCCGGAGGCTGCTTCCTCCCACCGGGCCATGAGGACCTCGGTCTGGTCGAGGATCCGATGGGTGGCGGATGCGGCTCTTTCAGCTATATCGGCGAACCACCTGACCCACGGGTCGGTCATGCCCTGCTCGAAGAGGTGAAGGCCGGAGAGGTAGCCGCCGGGATCGCGGGCGATGGCCATGCTGATGGGAACGCTGGAACGCCTGGTCAACCCCCTCCGGTGCAGTGTCCGGCTGATGAGCACCCGTCCGAGACGCCCGTTTCCATCTCCGTAAGGATGGATTGCCTCGAACTGGGCGTGGATCACCGCGGCGTGGGAGACCGGATCCACGTCCGGAGGGCTGCCGTCCGCGAACAGGATGAGATCTTCGACCAGTCTCGGGATTTCCTTCGGCGGCGGAGGAACATAGGTTGCGTCCATGGGCGTACTGCCTCCCACCCAGCCGAGTACCGGTCGGAATGCCCCGACCATGCCGGGCGGCAGCATCCCGTGCCGCATGAGTTGCCGGTGCCAGCTATGCAGGGTATCCACGGTCAGCGCCCCGTCGGCGGTCTCCAGGGCCCGATCGATGACCACCAGGTTGTCGGCCACCCACCCGGCGGTACCACCCGAGCCGGTCCGTCCCGCCATCAGCACCCGTTCCATGGGTTCGCGCAGCCCCTCGATGGCGGAGGAGGCCATCCCCTCGTTTCGCAGGAGCAGCCGGGCCAACGGCTCCCAATGGCCGGGCATCCTGGCATCTACCAGGCGTATGGCCGCGCAGGCTCGCTCGCCGGCTCTCGCGGTGGAGGCCGACAGGACCAGAGGGCGCTCCCGGAGCGGGGCCGGTACCCACGCCCGGACCGTGCGCCCGTTCCAGTCGGTTTCTACGGAGTAGCCCGGAATGCCTTCCGTATCCGAGACCATTTCGGTAGCTTAGTACAGTATTCTTCCGAAATAGTGGAGGTATCGGAAGGATACAGGGTCCATGTCTCGGGATCAGCGCCTCCGTCTATTCATATCCTCGTGGCCGGACGTTCAAATAACGACAGAGACGGACCACTAAACTCACCTTATGATTGCCGAGCCTTCCTGGACTATGGGGATCGAGGAGGAGTACCTCCTGGTCGAGCGCGATACGGGGGCGCTCGTGTCCTACCAACCCCAGGGCCTGATCGAGAAGGTGAAGGCCCTGCGCCACGGATTGGTAAGCCCCGAGCTGTTCAGCTGCCAGATCGAGATCGGAACCCCGGTCTGCGAGAACCTCAAGGACCTGCGGGCAGAGATCGGGCTGCTGCGAATAGCCGTCTCCGAGGCCGCTGACGACTACGGCCTGGCCCCGATCGCCGCCTCGACCCATCCGTTCACCCGCTGGGAGACCCAGCAGGTGACCGACGGCGACCGCTACCGCCAACTCGCCGACGACCTCCAGGGCACCGCCCGGCAACTGGTGATCTCGGGACTCCACGTCCATGTGGGAATCGAGGACCCGGACCTCCGGATCGACCTGATGGGACAGGTCTCCTACTTCCTTCCCCATCTCCTCGCCCTGTCCGCCTCCTCACCGTTCTGGCAGGGCAGGGACACAGGCCTGAAGAGCTACCGCCCGGCCATCTTCGGCGCCATTCCCCGCACCGGCCTGCCCGAGAGGTTCGAGTCCTGGGCGGAGTACCAACGACACGTGGATGTCCTTGTGAACGCCGGCCTCATCGAGGACGCCTCGAAGCTCTGGTGGGACGTCCGTCCGTCGTGCCGCTACCCCACCCTCGAGATGCGGATCACCGATCTGCCCACCAAGATGGAGGACGCCATCACGCTGGCCGCCCTCTACGTGTGCCTGCTGCGCATGCTCTGGCGGTTGCGGATGGAGAACCAGCGCTGGAGGAGCTACGCCAACTTCCTGGTCGCCGAGAACATCTGGCGGGCCCAGCGGTACGGGATCACCGACCGCCTGATCGACTTCGGCAAGGGCGTCCTGGTGCCGTTCCCCGACCTGATGGAGGAGATGATCGAGCTGGTTCGGCCGGATGCCGAAGCCCTCGGTTGCGTGTCCGAGGTCGAACACGCCCGGACCATCCTCGAGCGGGGCACCTCCGCCGACGTCCAGCTGGCCGTGTACCGGGAGGCATTGGAGTCGGGCGCCGACGAAAAAGAAGCGCTACGGGCGGTGGTGGATCGCCTGGTCAACGACTCGCTGGCCCCACCCGACGTGCGGCAATAGGCGTCAGGGTATTCGCCGACTCCGCCGCTGAGACACGGCATCGGCTGAGTCGGCCAGCCTCGTCGCGTCGAAGTGCCTGCTTCCACGTGTTCTCTTGTGCCAACCTCGGAGGCAGCCTTCCAGGGCTGACACCCTCCGTTTCTAGGGGACGCCTAGCAGCACCGCAATGATGAGACCGGTCGATCCAAGCACGAGAGCGGTTACGAAACCGATGACCCGCCATGTGAACCGATTCATCTCTTTCGCCAGATCGGTCCGTACCTCTGCCTGACGGGCTTCGTCCTTCGCGTCGACTAGCGACTCGGTGACTCCCTGGCTAGTCATGCGTGGAGCTTCCCTTCCTCAGGTTGGCTGACAACATTCTACCAACACGGCGGTGATCGGCCTCCCGTACCGGTGTCAGTGTTCGGCGATAATCAACATAAGGGCGTCTCGTGACGCATTCAACCCCCTTTCCGGAGAACGCGAAAAACGCGCCACGCGGCGCCCCGCACCGGGCCCATCCCCCCCCACCACCACCGTGCGAGCGGGGCGGGGCCGGGCC
>VXRE01000157.1 GCA_009838635.1 Acidimicrobiia bacterium
GGCTCCTGCGGCGGATGCGCGCCCAGCCCACCCTTCCCCTGACCGAGCGCGTCTCCCTTCCGGCCTGGGAGAAGGGCCTGGTCGCGGTCCGCAGCATCTCCGGTCTGCAGCCGTGAGCAGCAGCCGCCCCCGAGTGGTGGTGGTCGGTGGTGGCCTGGCCGGCCTCGCTGCCGGTCTGGAAGCCGCTGACCGGGGAGCGTCGGTCACGCTGCTGGAACGGCGTCCCCGCCTGGGGGGCGCGACCTGGTCCTTCGAGCGGAAGGGAGTCTCGTACGACAACGGCCAGCACGTCTTCCTCCGTTGTTGCACCGCTTACCTGGCCTTCCTGGAGAGGATCGGCTCGATCGGCGACGTGACCATCCAGAAGCGGCTGAGTATCCCCGTACTACGACCCGGGAGGAAGGCGGGGACGATCCGGCGTGCCCTCGGGCCGGCCCCTCTTCATCTGGCGCCGTCCCTCCTGGGCTACCCCCACATCAGCCTGAGGGCCAGGTTGAAGGTCCTGGCGGCCGGAAGGGCCCTGCGGAAGCTCGACCCGGAGGATCCGACGCTTGACAGGGTGTCGTTCGGCGACTGGTTGGCCGCCCGCGGCCAGCCGGCCGAGGCCGTGGATAGATTCTGGGACCTGGTCGTGCTCCCGACGGTGAACGTCCATGCTCGTGACGCATCCCTCAAGCTCGCTGCGAAGGTGTTCGTCACGGGGCTCCTGACCGACGCCGCGTCAGCAGACATCGGCTGGGCGTCGGTGCCGCTCTCGGTGCTTCACGGGGACGCCGGCCGGCGCGCCCTGGAGGCTAGGGGGGGCGAGGTGGTGACCCGGGCGGCGGTGTCATCTGTCCGCTCCGGTTCCGGGCAACGCCCGTCGGTAACGGTGAGCGGTCGGAGTGTCGAAGCCGACTCGGTGGTCGTGGCCGTTCCGCACGACGTGGTCGGCTCGATGCTTCCATCCGGTGCCGTACCCTTCCAGGACCGTCTGGACCGCCTGGGGGTCTCGCCGATCGTGAACGTGCACCTGGTCTACGACCGCCCCATCACCGACCTCCCGATGTTCGCCGCGGTCGGGAGCGACATCCAGTACGTGTTCGACCGGACCGGAGCAGCCGGCCTGGACGACGGCCGCCAATGCCTGTCTGTTTCCCTGTCGGCGGCGGATTCCCATCTCGGCGCGAGTGCGCCGGATCTGGTCAGGCACTTCGTGGCGGAGATGGAGCGCCTGCTGCCGGCCGCGGCCGAGGCCGTGGTGACCGAGTCGATGGTGACGAGGGAACCGAGGGCGACCTTCCGTGGCGAGCCGGGCACCCATCCTCTCCGGGCCGGCACCGAGTGCGAGCTCCCGGGGGTCTTCCTGGCCGGCGCCTGGTCCGATACGGGGTGGCCGGCGACGATGGAGGGGGCGGTGCGTAGCGGGGTCGAGGCCGGACGCCGTGCGGCCAGGTTCGCCCTTCGGAATGGGGACCCGGTGCCTGAGACGGTTCAAGCGGCCGGCGAGGGGGCCAGGACATGAGACGCGCCACCCCCGACTTGCTGGAGCGGACCCGGGTCATGGTCGAACCGGCCCTCGTCGAGGCGGTGGGACGGCTGTCTTCGAGCCTGGCCGTCCCGGTCCGCTACCACTTCGGGTGGATCGACGCGGCGGGGATTCCGGTGCCGAACCCGCGCCAGGGCAAGGGCATCCGGCCCACGCTCGCGCTCCTGTCGGCAGAAGCCGTGGGCGCGGAGGCCGAAGTCGCCCTCCCGGGGGCGCTCGCGGTGGAGATCGTCCACAACTTCTCGCTCGTTCACGACGACATCATCGACGACGATCCCGAACGCCGGCATAGGGCCACCGTGTGGAAGGCCTTCGGCGCGGGCGATGCCATCATCGCCGGTGATGCCATGATGGTGCTCGGTCTCGAGTTGCTGCTCGACCGGCCCACGCCCCCGCGGGTTGCCGCGGCCGCCGACCTGGCGGGAGCCTCCGCATCGATGATCGCCGGGCAGCACATGGACATGTCGTTCCACCGCTCGCAGGCGGTGGATGTGGACCTGTGCTGGGAGATGGTCTCTCTCAAGACGGGCGCCCTGCTGGCTCATGCCTCCGCGGTGGGCGCCATCCTGGCCGGCGCCCCCGACCAGACGGTCCGCCGGCTCCGGAGCTTCGGGCTCGAGCTGGGTCGGGGTTTCCAGGCCATCGACGACCTGCTGGGCATCTGGGGAGACCCGTCGGTGACCGGCAAGCCGGCCGGTAACGACCTCAGGGAGCGCAAGAAGTCGATCCCGGTGGCGGTAGCGCTGGCCTCGGGCTCCAGAGCCGGCGAGAGACTGGCCGACCTGTACTCCCGGGAGTGGCTGGATGATGACCGGATCGAAGCGGCCGCCGCCCTGGTCGAGGAAGCGGGCGGACGGGAGGCGACCGTCTCGGCGGCCCGCGACTGCATGCGGCGGGCGGCCGATGCCCTCCGGGGGGCGGACATAGACGCGCAGGTAGCCGCGGAACTGGAGGATCTCGCCGCTTTCGTGGTCGATCGGGACTTCTGATCGGTTTCTCGTGATTCGATGGACCGATCACGCCGCGCCTCGGGTATGATTAGTCAGGTCGCCCTAACATCAGGGATAAGGTAGCTGTTAGCCCGATGCTCAGCCGCTCGTAGCACGGTCCTCCAGGAGCCCGAATGTCGTATCTGCAGGCAAACGATGTCGCCAAGCGCTTCAACGGCACCTCCGCGCTGGCCGGTGTCGACCTGGCGGTCGAACAGGGCGAGTCGTTGGCCCTGCTCGGTCCCAGCGGATGCGGGAAGACCACGCTGCTGCGCATCCTGGCCGGTCTGGAGGTTCCCGACCGGGGCGACGTCACCCTCGAGGGAAGAACCCTCACGGGTCCGGCTCGGTTCGTGGCTCCGGAGCAGCGGCGTATCGGGATGGTCTTCCAGGATTGGGCGCTGTTTCCCCATATGACGGTGGCCAGGAACGTCGCGTTCGGATTGGGCAAGGCGGGAGACAGTGGCCGCGTCTCCGAGACGCTGGATCTGGTCGGCCTGTCGCATCTGGCGGACCGCTACCCCGACGAGTTGTCGGGGGGCGAGGCGCAGCGGGTGGCGGTGGCCAGGGCACTGGCCCCCCGTCCCCGGGTGCTTCTCTTCGACGAGCCGTTCTCGAACCTCGATGCCGGCCTGCGCACCAGGATCCGGGCCGATGTGGCTGCGCTGATGCGGGAGATGAGGATGACCTCCATCTTCGTCACCCACGACCAGGAGGAGTCATTCGTGGTGGGGGGCCGGGTGGCCGTGATGAGCGAGGGTCGGATCATGCAGGTCGGTCGGCCGGCCGACGTGTACCAGAACCCCGCCTCCGCCTGGGTGGCCACCTTCGTCGGCGAAGCCAACGTGTTGAGTGGGGTGGCGACCAACGGGCACGTTTCCACCGCGGTCGGGGAGGTTCCCCTGGCCGGCACTGTGAGGGGACCGTGCGAAGTCGTCATACGTCCCGAGTACCTGGTGGTGGACCCGGGGGACCAGGGTGTGGTCTCCGCGGTCGAGTTCTACGGGCACGACACCACCTACCAACTGGCTCTCAACGGTACGAAACTGGTGGCCCGGGTGATCGCCGCACCCGACTTCGCGCCCGGCGACCGGGTGTCCGTGTCCTACGCCGGCCCCGGAGCAGCCGCCTTCGCCTCCGCTAGTCGTTAGCCATTAGTTGTGGTTTGTTGGTTGGACGCCAGTTAGGCCGCAGTGGTTCCCCCCTAACCTGCTGTCTCACGAGCTTCTTCGACTCAGCACTACGGAAACCCGAACGCCTACCAACATTGGAACGATCGAATCCATCGCTAAGGGTGAGAAAATCTAAAATCTATTATTAACTATCGGCGTAGGAACTAAGCAACTAATGACCAGCAACTATCGACTAGAAACTAGCCGGGGTACAATTCCAACATGCCGGAGACCGCCCTACCGACCACCAGCCGTCCCAGACGCGTGTATCTCGCCGAGCCGAACGGATACTGCGCCGGGGTGTACATGGCCGTCAAGGCGCTCGTCTGGATGGTCCAGATATTCGACGCCCCGGTCTACTGCTACCACGAGATCGTCCATAACCGGTTCGTCGTGGAGTGCTTCGAACGAGCCGGGGTGGTGTTCGTCGACTCGATCGACCAGGTGCCGGAAGGCGCTCCCGTGATGCTGTCGGCCCATGGCTCCGCCCCCGAAGTGGTGGAGAACGGGGAGGGG
>VXRE01000079.1 GCA_009838635.1 Acidimicrobiia bacterium
ACTGGCGGCAGAAAGGACGCCCAGCATGCCCGCTCTCGACCGGATCGGAATCGTCACCCTCTTCGGCATCGCCGTGAGCATCAACTGGTGGGTGGTGAAGAGCTACTTCGAACGGACGGAAAAGCGCTTTGATGGGCAGGACAAGCGCTTCGAAAGGCTGGAGACGATGGTGCTCGGTCTCGTAGCCGATGTCAGCCTCCTCAAGGGTGCGATGGGCATCTACCCTGCTGCCAAGGCGAAAGCCGGCTCCGGCGAGTAGCCGGTCCCACGGGGCTTCCTCACCCGGATGACGGGACGGCGAGGCCGGTCCGGATCAGGCCGGCCTGTTCCAGCGCCTCGCCCACACCCAGCAGCACGTTCTCTCCCCACCAGGGCGCCATGAACTGGACCGACGGGGGAGGGGCGCCCGGATCGGTCGTCGGCAGGGCGATAGCCGGGCATCCGGTCAGGTTCACCAGCGAGCTGTAGCCGTTCAGCACGTCCCGGTAGAAGTAAGGCTCGCCGTCGACATCGATCGTGTCGTTCCCGATGGTCTTGCGGGAGTGGCCGACCGCAGGGGTGAGCAGCAGATCGTGGTGGCGGAAGGCCTCGCCCGCGGCCTGCCGCTGGGCGGCTCTCCGCTGCATCGCCTCGGTGTAGTCGTCAATGGTCACCTCCATCGCCGTCCCCAAGCGCACCTCGAGGTCGGGACCGTACGGCTTGTCCGGGTCGCTGAACCACTCCCGGTGCACACCTGCCATCTGTCCGCCCACTATCGCGAAGTACGTCGGGTCGGGCACCAGGCCGGGGGCCTCCACCCACTCGACATGCGCGCCCACGCTGCGGAGCCGGTCGCAGAAGCGGTCGAACGAGCGGTGCGTGGCCGAGGAGGTGGGCGCCGCCGACAGCCATCCGGCCGGCACTCCGATACGCAGGTCCTGAAGCCCAGGAACCCGATCCGGGGAGTCGGGCGCCCGGGCCGACCGGGGATCCTCCGGGTCGAACCCCCTCATCGCGTCATACAGCAGCCGGGCGTCGCCCACCGTGCCGGTTATCGGCCCGACCGTATCGAGGGAACCCGCCACGGGGAGCACGCCGGTCAAAGGGACCGCGCCGTGGGTGACCTTCAGGCCGACCACGCCGCAGAGGGCGGCGGGAACCCGGACCGAGCCCCCCGTGTCGGTGCCGATCGCCACCGGCGACATGCCGGCCGCCACGGCCGCCGCCGATCCGCCCGAGGATCCCCCCGGCGACAGGTCGCGATCCCACGGGTTGCGAACCGGCCCGAACCAGGGGTTCTCCGACGAGAACCCGAACGCGAACTCGTGTAGCCCGGTCCGGCCGATGATGACGGCGCCGGCCGCCTCCAGGCGCCGCACCACGGTGGCGGACGCGGTCGCCCTGTGCCGGTAGAAGGCCGACCCGGCCGTGGTCACGTGACCGGCGTGGTCGATCAGGTCCTTGAGGGCGATCGGGACCCCGCACAGCGGTCCGGCCGGCGAACCGTCACGGAGCCCGGCATCGACCGAGTCCGCCCGCTCGAGCGCCCCCACCCGGTCGATCTCCACGAACGCGTTGAGCTCCGGGTTGAGCCGCTCCGCCACCTCCAGGTATCGCTCCACCACCTGGCGGGCGGTCCGGGTGCCGCTCCGGACGGCCTCGGCGATGGCGGCGACGGTTTCGGTCACGACAGTTACCAGACCAGGCCGGCGGTCTCCGGGTAGATCATGATCCATGTCCGGCCGGCCGGCATGGTCATCGCCTCGCCCCCGGGCCCGGTGAGGGTGAACCAGTCCCCGACGCCGGCGCGACTCCACCGGCCTTCCTGAGCGAGGCCGTCCGCGAACACGATGGCGCGGTTCTCCCCTGTCGTGTGCCAGGCCGGGACGCACGAGCCGTCACCCGAGGGGCAGGCCGTGTAGCGCTCGGCCATCAGCACCACCAGCACGTCGGCCGCGATCTGGCCGGTGGTGCCGTCCTGGGCGATCCACTGGTGGGACACCCCCTCCACTGAACGCAGGTACTGGGTGCCGTCCCAGTGCCACACCACATCGGTGGTGTCCGTCCAGTCGAGGAAGATGTAGGTGGCCACGTCCATCGGCGAGGCGGTGGAGGGACCCCGGTTGAACAGGGTCGGGGGAGGGCTCTGGTCGAGGCCCCGGTCCGCTGCGATCCGGCGGGCCTCGGCGGTGTCGGCGTAGAGGTTGTGGGGCGCCTTGCGCTCATTCCAGCGGTCGGTCAGGGGCGGTCCCATGTCTCCGATCAACGGTACGAGTGACTTGCCGACTATCCACGACTGGCCTCCGCTGATGGTCAGCGCCCCGTTGAGCGGCTTGACCAGGGTCGAGTCGGTGGGACGGAGCGACCGCACCGGGCCCACCCACGCGGAGTCGCTGTCATGGAACAGAGCGATGAACCTGGTGATCCCCGCCTCCACGACCAGCTCGAACACCGCGTCGGCCTCCTGTATTCCGGACTGGGGCCGGGAGTTCCAGTGGTTGTCGACATTGACGGCGATCAGCTTCCGGTCAACGAGCTAGGAGGACGCCACGGGCAGGCCGCTGACCGGCGACACCGGGCCGGAGTAGACGGTGGTCGACGGGGAGGTGTCCTCGGTTCCGGGGGTGTCGGTGGGCTCCGGGGTTCCCGTGCTGGTGGTGGCGCCCGTACCGTCCGGTTCGCCGGCCCCGCCGGTTGTGGTGCCCGTGGTGGCGCCGGTGGTGGTGGCGGCGTCCTGTCCATCCGCCCCGGTCGTGGTGGCGGCGGTCCCCGCCTCCGTCCCGGTCCCCGCCTCCCCGGCCGGCTCGCTACCGGATCCCGGGTCGGATGTGGAGGTGACGGCGTCCCCGCTGACCTGGGTGGACGTGTCGGAGGGGACGGTCGAGGGAACGGCGTCCTCGCCACCGCCACAGGCGACGGAGAGCACCAGCCAGACAGCCACGACCAGGAGGTTCTTACGGGGCATAGGTCGTCTCAGTTTCTCAGACTCGGAGGCCTATTCCAAGCATCCGAGTGACCCGGGGCGGGCGCGTCGGACCACTAGTGGTCTGTCTGTGTAGTGGCGGTGTGGTGTGGCGTCGGCAGCGGTGTTCCTCGCAAGGCCCGCTGACGAAGGCGTACCCGCAGCGGTACGTTGAGGAAGCGGAACGCAGCGACGGGGCGCCGATGGCAGCCATAGCACCCGACTGTTTCGCAGTCAGACCACTAGATGCGTCCGGCTCGGCGCCAGGGCCAGTACCGGGCCACCACTCTCGAGTGGACGCTCGGGCGCCGGATCGGTCCGAGAGTCCGGCTGTCGGCTGACGAGTCGGCCCGGTTGTCGCCCAGGACGAACCAGGAGTCGGATGGCACCACCCACTCACCTTCGGGACGGGTGGCGGCGTGCCACCACGGATCCACGGCCGGCCGGCCCCCGATCATCAGCACCCCACCCTCGACGCCGACCGTCTCGCCCGGCAGGCCGACCACCCGCTTGACCACGTAGCGTCCACCAGCCCGGAAGATCATGACGTCGCCCCGTGCGATCCCCCGCCGCTCCCACGCCCGATCCGTCATCAGATGGTCCCCCGGCTCGATCGCGGGCATCATGGAATGGTCCACCACCCGGAAGCGGCGGTAGCGGGAGGCGAGCACGGTCGCGGCCAGTCCGACCAGGGCAGTGGCGCCCCGGCGGACATGCCGCCTCCGGGGACTCAAGGCGCGAGTATGGGTAGAGGCTGCATTTACGGGACACCGTTGAGTGTATTGTCTCCCTTATCCGGTAGACCACCAGACCAGAGGAGATGTTCATGGGGATTTTCGCACCATCCAGGCAGGCCCACGCCCACTGCGACCTGTTCTGTGGCGTCTACGACCCGGCCCAGGCCAGGATCGAAGCCGAGTCGGTGCTCCAGGCCGCAAAGAAGTACCACGGGAGCGATGACGAGGTGTTCCGCAGTCGTTGCGTAGCGGTCAAGGAGTCGCAGGCCGAGCTGGTCAAGCACCACCTGTCGGTGCTGTGGACCGACTTCTTCAAGCCCCACCACCTGGAGCAGTTCCCCGAGCTGCACGACATGTTCTGGAACGCCATCAAGGCGGCCGGCGACGCCAAGAAGTCGACCGACCCGGCCGTGGCCGAGGACCTGGTAGCCCAGATCGAGGGCATCGCCGAGGTCTTCTGGCAGACCCCGGAGTCGGCCAACGTGGGGCTGTACCCACCCTCCTGA
>VXRE01000162.1 GCA_009838635.1 Acidimicrobiia bacterium
GGTCTGGCGGCGGTCGGCATAGTGGGCTGATCCTCTCGGCCCCGGCTGGTCTCCTGATGATGCGATTGAAGCCGGGGTATATCGGTATGTCGAGAGGGCGAACGAATTGGGGCAACTTCCGCTGTGCATGAAGGTAGGTTCGCACCGTATCAGTTGGCGTGTTTTCTCAGTAGGATGAGTCATAAGAGTCGCCGCGACTATCACGCCGCAGGCCCGAAGGATCGGTCTTCTCGGGCTAGGTCATCCCCAACGGCGAGAGCGAGCGCCTCTATGGGGTCAAATCGGCTCCATCAAGAGGCAAGGAAACTCGGATTGCCGGACCGCTTGGTGAGCGCGGTGTGTGAAGAAGTTGGAATGCGGCAGAAGTGGATGGGTGTGAACGCATAGTGAAGACGAACAGGCCGGCGACATGGCAGCCGGCCGTGGTACTGCGCGCGGAATGCGGGCATGTCGCACAGCAGCCGGCTCGGTGAGGATATGGGCCCCCTGAAAGACACCGCCCCCGCGGCTACAGAGAGCGAGACTCTGGGCGGTCGCATCTCCAGGTTGACTGACGCAATCCTGCGGATCAGCGAAGACCTTGAGCTCGACACCGTCCTTCAGGAGGTCGCGGACGGTGCCCGGTTGCTGACCGGCGCCCGCTACACCGCTCTCACCACTCACGACGAATCCGGCAAGCCTCAGGACGTGCTGATCTCCGGTCTGACCGACGAGGAGACCGAGCGGATACTGAGCTATCAGTTGGGGACAGCCATTTTCGGGTACCTCAGCCTGCTACGCGAGTCGCTGAGGACACGGGACTTCATAGCTCACATCGAAGCGGTCGGATTCCCCGACTTTCCCGTGAAGATCGGGACGTTCCTGAGTACCCAGATCCGGGTACGGGACAGGCATGTGGGCAACCTCTACATCGGTGAGAAGGAATCCGGCGGGGAGTTCACCCTCGAGGACGAGGAGACCCTGAAGATGTTCGCCGCGCAGGCGGCGATGGCTATAACCAACGCACGCCGTTACGGTGATGAGCAGCGGGCCAAGGCCGACCTCGAAGCCCTACTCAATACCTCTCCGGTGGGCGTGCTGGTCTTTGATGCGCGCACCCGGGGAGTGGTCAGGATCAACCGGGAGGCGTGCCGTCTTATCGGCCACCGATCCGGGGAGGAGAGTGACTCCGCTCGTACCCTCGGCAAGGTCGAGTTCCGGCGCATGGACGGGACGGTCGTGGCGCCCGACGAGGTTCCGTTCCAGCGGGCACTACGTACCGGCGAGACCGTCCGCGCTGAGGAGTCGGTAATCGTCCGTCCATCCGGTGACCAGGTGACCACCCTCATCAACGCCACTCCCATCCGCTCTGAGGACGGCCAACTCGTCGCTGTCGTGGCAACCATCCAGGACATCACCCCCCTCGAGGAACTGGAGCGGCTCCGTACTGACTTCTTGGGGATGGTCAGCCACGAGTTGAGAACCCCGCTGACGTCGATCAAGGGTTCCGCCGCCACCGTGCTGGGCGCCCCATCGCCGCTCGATCCGGCCGAAACCCGCCAGTTCTTCCGCATCATCGAAGAACAGGCCGACAACATGCGGGACCTGATCAACAACCTGTTGGACCTGAGCCGGATAGAGGCGGGAACCCTTTCGGTCGTCACCGAACCGACCGGTGTGTCGACCGTGATCGACCAGGCGAGGAACGCCTTCCTCAGCAGCGGATACCGCAACAGCATCGAGATCAACGTGACACCGAACTTGCCGCGGGTCGCAGCGGACGGCAAGCGGATCGTCCAAGTGCTGCACAACCTGTTCTCCAACGCGTCGAAATACTCCGCGGACTGGTCTCCCATCCGGGTTACGGCCTGGATGCACGAAGCCCAAGTGTTCGTCTCGGTATCCGACGAAGGCAAGGGTATAGCCAGCGAGCACCTGCCTCGCTTGTTCACGAAGTTCTCCCGGATCGACGTAGGCGGAGACCACCGGGTTGGCGGCAACGGCCTCGGCCTCGCAATCTGCCGGGGCATCGTAGAGGCCCACGGAGGCCGTATCTGGGCTGAGAGCGATGGGGAGGGGCACGGAACGCAGTTCATCTTCACGCTCCCGGCTGTCGACGAAACCACCGGCGATCGTCTACTCGACCCGGCCGCCGGGTCCACGCATTCCGGCGACGCGCATCGAACGAGCGACCGGATCCTGGTAGTTGACGACGACCCCCAGATACTGCGCTACGTCCGCAATACGCTGGCCACAGCGGGATACACGCCGGTGGTGACCGGCGACGCGAACGAGGTGGGCAGCCTGCTCGAATCGGAGAGCCCACGACTCGTGCTGGTGAACCTGGTACTGCCCGGAATCGACGGGTTCGAGCTGCTGAGGCGCATCCGCTCCGACTTCCACACCCCGGTCATCATCCTGTCCGGCCTCGGGCAAGGCCAGGAGATCGCCAAAGCGTTCGAGCTAGGAGCCGCCGACTACGTTTTGAAGCCGTTCTCCCCGGCCGAACTCGTGGCCAGGATCGGTGCGGCGCTACGCCAGGTGGCCGCCTTTCCGCATGCCGGGATCGAGCCTTACAGGTACAGCGACCTGGCCATCAACTACCTGGAGCGTTCAGTGACCGTGGCGGGCAAACCCGTTCGTCTCACCCCCACCGAGTACAAGCTTCTGTTCGAACTCTCCCGTTACCCCGGACGGGTACTGACCCACGACCAGCTGCTGAAGAGCGTATGGAGCGAAGACCACCCGGCTGATCAGCGTCTGCTCCGCTCGTTCATCAAGAACGTGCGCCGCAAGATCGGGGACGACGCCAGGAACCCCTCCTACATCTTCACGCAGTCCGGCGTCGGTTACCGCCTCGCAAGACCCTAGTTGCTAGGTTATATTGGATTATATTGCTCACCAACCATCGAGCATTGGGAGCTGGCTAACGACTGGTCTCCTAGAATCGCCCCATGGTCTCCACCAACGATGTGAAGTCGGGCATGGCGCTCGACCTGCCGGACGGGTTGTTCCTGATAGTCGAGCAGCAGCACGTCAAGCCCGGTAAGGGGCGGGCATTCGTCCGCATGAAGCTGAAGAACCTGGTCACCGGCGCCGTGGTCGATCGCACCTTCCGTGCCGATGAGAATGTGCCGCAGGCGATCATCGACCGGCGGGACCATCAGTTCCTCTACCGCGACGACATGGGCTACCACTTCATGAACCTCGAGACCTACGCCCAGTTCGCGATTGCCGAAGAGGACGTGGGCGAGGCTGCCAACTACATCACCGACGGCGCGACCGTGATGCTTCCCCTGTATGAAGGCAACCCGATCGGCGTCGAACTGCCCGCATCGGTCGAGTTGGAGGTCGCGATGGCGGAGCCTGCGATCAGGGGTGATCGGGTGTCGGGCGCCACCAAGCCGGTCACGCTCGAAACCGGCCTGGTGGTCCAGGCGCCGTTGTTCATCGAAGCCGGTGACACCATCAAGGTGGATACCCGCTCCGGCACCTACATCTCCCGGGCTTGACGGTGACAGGAGATGGTCGAGCATGCTTCCAAGGCCGCCCGCGACCCGCGGGCCACGGCGCTGGCCGCTCTCTACCAGGCCGACCTGCGGAGTGACCTAGACCCGACCGTCGGCCTCGCCGGCAAGGCGAAGCGCTACGCAGCGGGCGTCAGGACCCATCAACGTGATCTCGACCAGCGGATCGAGGCAGCCTCGGAGCGCTGGCCCCTGCACCGGATGCCGGTGGTGGACCGGACCATCCTGCGCCTCGCTCTGTACGAGCTCCTTCACGAGTCGACTCCGACGGCGGTGGTGCTGAACGAAGCGGTGGAGTTGGCCAAGAGATACTCGACGAAGAAGAGCGGCGCCTTCGTCAACGGTGTGCTCTCGGCCCTAGCCGGGCAGATCCGCACCGAGGACTGAGCCGGTGGCATGTCCCGATCCTTCTCATGGGTCCTTTCCAACCGGTCTGATCGGTGACGACCATGTGGTTGACGGGGCTGGCTGCCGCGGTCATAGCTCCGCACACAGCGGGCGCCCGAACCGGCGAAGAACGCGAAAGTCGCGGCCGCCGGGCCCGCCCGCCGGGCCCTCCACCAGCCGCCACCACCTGGTGTCGAGCGAGTCCCGCCGT
>VXRE01000142.1 GCA_009838635.1 Acidimicrobiia bacterium
GCAGTTAATATATGCCCCCCCCCCCCCCACCACCGCTCCGAAGCCCCAAGCCCCAAAAACCCGGGCCTCCCCCCCGCGCCCCACCCCCGCCACCGCCGCCTTGGTTCGGGAGACGCGTTCGCCTATGTCCCGCCTGGGACCTTCTCCCGAGAGTATGTCCCCCCGTCCCGCCGGACGGACGTCCCGGACCGCCGGTACGAGGTGCTTGGTCGCAATCATGAGTATGCGGCCAACGTGTAACAGTTTTGGGGTGCTACCGCATCGCAAGTTGCCCGCCGGTGCGCTCGGTTTCTGATCGGACGCCGGTGGCGCCCGGTTGAGCCAGCCCGGACAATTATCATCCGATGCGTGTCCGGGCGTTTCCCGTGAACGCCCGGCCCGCCAGGACCAACAGCGAGAGAACCCGGACCGTGCCCCCATGACCAACACCCCCTTCTCCAACCCCTTCGAAGCTGCCGCCACGATCCGGACGCCACTCGGCGCCCGGACGGTCCACCGACTCGACGCGGTCCGGGATCACGGCGACATCGACTCGCTGCCCTATTCCATCAAGGTCCTGCTCGAGTCGGCGCTGCGCAACTGCGACGGCCGGGCGGTCACCGAGGAGGACGTGGTGGCGCTCGCCTCCTACAACGGCGCCAAGGTTCCCGAGTCCGAGATCCCCTTCTCCCCCGGTCGCGTGGTGCTGCAGGACTTCACCGGCGTGCCCGCCATCGTCGACCTGGCCGCCATGAGGGACGCCATCGTCCGCATGACCGGCAATCCCTCGGCCGCCAGCAAGGTCAACCCCAGGGTCCCGTGCGATCTGGTGATCGACCACTCCATCCAGGTCGACACCTTCAATTCCAGCACTGCGCTGCAGATCAACTCCCAGCGTGAGTTCGAGCGCAACCGGGAACGCTACGAGTTCCTCAAGTGGGGCCAGTCGGCCTTCGACAACTTCCGCGTGGTGCCGCCCGCCACCGGCATCGTCCACCAGGTCAACCTCGAGTACCTGGCCCGGGTGGTCTGGGACGACGGCGCCACCCTGTATCCCGATTCGCTGGTCGGGACCGACTCGCATACCACGATGATCAACGGCCTCGGCGTCCTCGGGTGGGGAGTGGGCGGCATCGAGGCGGAAGCGGCGATGGTGGGCCAGCCGATCTTCATGCTGGTCCCCGAGGTGGTCGGGGTCCGGCTCACCGGACGCCTGCCCGAAGGGGCGACCGCAACCGACCTGGTGCTGCGGGTGACCGAGATCCTCCGTGAGCACGGGGTGGTCGGGCGGTTCGTGGAGTTCCACGGTCCGGGCCTCGATGCCATGCCCCTGGCCAACCGGGCCACGATCGCCAACATGGCACCCGAGTACGGCGCCACCTGCGGCTTCTTCCCGGTTGATCGGCAGACCATCTCCTATCTGGAGTTGACCGGGCGCCCGCCCGAGCTGATCGAGACCGTGGAGCAATACGCCCGCCTCCAGGGACTGTGGCGGGACGACAGCCACGAAATCGTCTATTCATCCCTGATCGAGCTCGACATGGGCGCCATCGAGCCCGCACTTGCGGGACCGCGCCGGCCCCAGGACCGCATCGCCCTCTGCGGTATGAAGGACCAGTGGACGGCGGATCTGGATACAACCTTCGCCGGTTACGGCCACCCCGAAGGCGCCGCGGGGGTGGAGAGCGACGGGGCGACCTTCGACCTGATGGACGGGTCGGTGGTGATCGCCGCCATCACAAGCTGCACCAACACGTCCAATCCGGAGGTCATGATCGGGGCCGGCCTGCTGGCCCGCAACGCCCGCCGGCTGGGCCTGACCCGCCGGCCCTGGGTCAAGACCTCCCTGGCACCCGGCTCCAGGGTGGTGACCGACTACCTCGACCGGGCCGGCCTCACCGAAGACCTGGAGGCGCTCGGCTTCTACAACGTCGGTTACGGGTGCACCACGTGCATCGGCAACTCCGGCCCCCTCCCCGACCCCATTGCCGAGGCCATCGATAGCCACGACCTGGTGGTCGCATCGGTTCTGTCCGGCAACCGCAACTTCGAGGGGCGGATCAGCCCGCACATCCGCGCCAACTACCTTGCTTCGCCGCCGCTGGTGGTGGCATACGCGCTGGCCGGAACGGTCGACATCGACCTGACCTCAGAGCCGCTCGGGAAGGATTCGGCCGGTGACGACATCTATCTGCGGGACATCTGGCCCTCGCCTGCCGAGATCGCCCGCATCGTCAGCGGGTCCATCTCCTCCGATCAGTTCACCCGGCAGTACTCCACCGTGTTCGACGGGTCGCCGGAGTGGCAAGAGATCACCACGCATCCCTCCAACCTGTTCCAGTGGAACCCGGAGAGCACCTACATCCAGGCCCCGCCGTTCTTCGACGGTCTGACGATGGAGACCGGCACGATCACGCCCATCAGCGGAGCCCGGGTGCTCGTGAAGGTGGGGGATTCGGTCACCACGGACCATATCTCCCCGGCGGGCTCGATCCCGGCCGACACTCCGGCCGGTAGCTACCTTCACGAGTCGGGCGTACCCACCCTGATGTTCAACAGCTACGGGTCCCGCCGGGGCAACGACCGGGTCATGGCCAGAGGGACATTCGCCAACCTGCGCGTGCGGAACCATCTGGCTCCGGGAACGGAGGGGGGCTGGACCACCGACTTCACCGACGGACAGGTCAAAAGCATCTTCGAGGCCTCGCTGAGCTACCGGGCCGCCGGCACTCCCACCATCGTGATCGCCGGGATCGACTACGGGATGGGATCGAGCCGGGACTGGGCCGCCAAGGGTCCCTTCCTGCTGGGGGTGAAGGCGGCCATAGCCGAGAGCTACGAACGGATCCACCGGTCCAACCTGGTGGGAATGGGGATCCTGCCTCTCGAGTTCATGCCGGGCGACAGCGCCGGTTCGCTGGGCCTGGACGGGTCCGAGACCTACGACATCGAGGTCGACGACTCCGTGAGGCCGAGGCAGATGTTGACGGTGACGGCCCGGCGGGAGGACGGTTCGGAGACATCGTTCCAGGCACTGGCCCGGATCGACACCCCGGTGGAGGTCGACTACTACCGCAACGGCGGGATCCTCCACACCGTCCTCAAGGAGATGGCCGCGACAGATTGACCCCGTCGCTCTAACAATCGGCGGCGGTGGAGTAGTCGTGGACGAGGAACACGCCTCCGGCCGGATCCGCGGCCACGATCATCTGCCCGAGCGGGGTGGGGAAGGGCCCGTTCATCACCTGGCCGCCCAGTTCGGTCACGCTGCCGGCGGTCTCGTTGATATCGGCGGCGCCGAAGTAGACGCTCCACGAAGGAGGAACGTTCTCGGGAGGCTCCATCACCCCGGCCACGATCTCGTCACCGGCCTTGAGCAGCGTGTAGGACATCGGACCCATATCGGCGGTCTCGGCGGTCAGGCCGAGGACGGCGCCGAGAAACCCGGTCGCCGCGCCGACGTCCGGCACGTAGAGCTCGCTCCAGCTCATCGTCCCGGGCTCCTTGATCAGCTGTGCGCCCCTATGGTCTCCCGCCTGCCAGAAACCGACGGCGGCACCCTGGTTGTCCATGATGTAGGCCATCCGACCCGTGGTCATGACGTCGAACGGCTCGGCGAGTCCCCTGCCGCCGGCTTCGATCGCCTTCCGGAATGCCTCGTCGGCCGAGTCGACCGCCAGGTAGGTGTTCCATACCGACCGTAGCCCCATCGCCAGCAAGTCCGGCGTGATCGGTCCCAGGCCGGCTACGTTGCAACCGTCCTTCCGGGCCATCGAATAGGTCATGTCCGAGTCCGGCATACTCCGGTCCTCCCAGGTCCACCCGAACAGTCCTCCGTAGAAGGCCTTGGCGCCCTCGGTGTCCTCGGCGCTGAGATCCGCCCAGCACGGCTCTCCCTGGGTGTATCCGTCCCTGCGCGGCATGTTCTCCCGTCCTCCCGTCGAATAGCGCACGGAGTCTAGGAGAGGGTGAGGACATACCGAACCCGTGTAGAAACGACGGTAATCGGGCCAGCCCCCGGCACCGCCGGCCGCATGGAAGAACCACAAGAACGCGAAAATCGCCGAAACCGGGCCCGACCCGGCGGGCCCGGCCCCCGCCCCCCC
>VXRE01000118.1 GCA_009838635.1 Acidimicrobiia bacterium
ACGTGGCCGGCGCTCACGGACTTCTGGCCGCTCAGGTGGGCGAATTCCGAGTAGCAGACCCAGCCCCAGTCGTCCGCGTCCGCGATCCACTCCTCACGCTTGTCCGCCGGCAGCGGCACGCACAAATCGCCCAGGCAGGCGCCTTGAGGCTTCATCTGCCAGCCGGTGGCGCGGGGGAGCTCGTCCATCCGAACCCACAGTGCCCCGGCGGGGTCGGTCCGCCGGGCGACCTGGTTGGTCTTGCCGTTCATGAGGATGATCATGCTTGCTCCGCCAGAGCCGGCTCGCCCGGCCAGTTGAGCGCTTCGCCGTGCGTCAGGCTCCATTGATACCTGACCGTAGTGCTCGCCGGCGACGAAGGCTATTGGCCACGGGCGGCCATCACGAACCGCTACGGCTTGGAGATGCGGCGTTCGTTTGCCGACGGCCGGGTGTGCCAGGGACGAACCGCGCCCGGTCGCGAGGGTGATCGGCAGCCCGGTGATTCGGGCCGGGGCAGTCTCATTGGTACCGTGCGGACCCGCACGGGAGTGCCGAGGGGGTCCTTCTTGTTTAGGGGACGAGTCATGGGGTCAACAGGGAAGAGACACGGTCGGTGAAGGCGGGTCGCGTCGGTCTGGGCTTGTTGGGAGCGGCGTTGGCGTCCGTCTTCATTGCGGCGTGCGGGCCGGCGGATGATCTGTCGACGTCGGGGGCTTCAGTCGTGTCGACCCCGGCCTCCGAGAAATCGGCCGGAACGACCGCTGCTTCGACCGCGCCGGCCCCGGTTGTCGAGACGAATCTCGACGGCGTGTCCGCGGACGCGCGTTCCCTCGTTGACAGTTGGCTGTCCGCGGTGTCGGAGTCGGGTGGAGCGTGGCCGGGTTACGACCTCGGCGATATCCCGACGGTGTTGGTCTCGGTCGACGTCGGGGGGAGCGTCGGGGCTGTGGTGGCGTTCAACCACCCGAGTCCGAGCCCCTTGGGGAGCGCGATCCTGGATGTCGAGGTGGGCGGCCACCGGGTGGCGGTGGTCGGGGAGCCCGCCGACCCGGAGAGGCTGGCTTCCATGGCGCCGTTCGACTTCTTCGCGGACATCGGCGGTACCGAGACCTTCGTGCTGGTAGCACAGCGGGGAGAGCCGGGCCGGGAGCCTGATACTCCGGGGTTCGTGGCGATGGTCGCCCACGAGGCGTTCCATCGTCACCAGTTCGATCACTGGGTTCCCGGCGCAACTGCGCAAGACGTCGAGGGATACGACTTCGGGGCGGAGAACCTCGAGTTGGTGCTGCTCGAGAACCGGGTACTGGTCGCTGCCTACCAGGCGCGCACGGTGGGGGAAACCGAGCGGCTGGCCCGCCAGTTCGCGGCGGTGCGCGCCGCCCGGCACGAGCGGGATCCCAGAGTTGCCCTCGATGAGGAGCAGGAACGTATGGAGGGGTCGGCGCGGTGGATCGAGCACCGGATGGGCGACGCGATCGGAAACACCTACGTCTCCACCAACCACACCAGCGAACTCGGCTACCTGGATGAGAGCATCGACGACCCTGGGGCGGTGTTGGGCAACGTCAAGTCGTTCTTCGGGTTCGGGCGTTTCTACAGCAGCGGCGCCACCGTGCTGGCCTTACTCGAACGCCTCGGCGTGGCCGGCGCCGACGTTGCTGAACGTCTCGGGGATGGTGATACGCCTGCCCAGTTGCTGGAACAGCGCATCGCGCCCCTAGGCGACCGCGACGAGCTAGTCGCGGCGGCCTGGGCGGAGCACGATCCGGACGGCCGGCTCGGCGCGGCCGCGGCAGTCCTTGCCGAGTTGGCTGCCGGCGAGGGTGAAACCGACTTCGGCGCCGGTGACGTTCCTGCCGAGACGCTCGGACCCGGGTTCGAGGTAGGTGATGACCAGATCGCCTGCCTCCAGGAACACGGGCTCGACCTGAGCGCCGACAGCGTCACGATCCCCGAAGACATCGCCGCCGCCTGCTTCGGAGACCCGGAGTCCTGACCGGTCCGCTGCCGACGGCGGTCTCCCGGTCCAGAGCCAAGACGCCTCCCGCTTCCTCGGCCGAAAATAGTTTGGCGCGCTCTCTCGCTCCAGGCTATTTTTCTGGAAGCGGGCAGAACGAGCTCGAGAGCTGTAACCGATCAAAGGAGTCGCTTTTGGTACCGAAGTCCAACCGCCCCCACCACTTCAGCCGCCGCCAGTTCCTTGGCGGAGGCTCCGCACTCATGGCCTTCGCCGCCATGGGGGGTCTGTCCGCGCTGGTGGCCGCCTGCGGCGAAGGTGATCCGATTGAAGAGGGCGCCGAGCCCGGTACCGACTTCACCGGCAACCTGGGCGTCCTGATCGGCACCCACATGGATCCGATCAAGGCTCTCCTCGAGCAGCACCAGGCTTCCGTGGGGTTTGCTCCCACCATCGAGGAGGTCACCACTCCCGACCTCCGGAGCAAGCTCACCACTTCCTTCCTGGCGCAGAGCTCCCCATGGGATGCGGTCTTCGTCACCGCCGAGCTCGGGGCCGAGTTGGGCACGCGCGGCTGGCTCACCAACGCCAGCATCTTCATGGACGAGAACGTCCGGACCGAGGGCGATCTGCTCACCCGGGGTCTTGGAGCGGTCGAGCTGGGCGACAACACCCTGGCGGCGCCCTGGACAATGGGAAGCCAACTCCTCCATTGGAACAAGCAGATGATGGAGCAGGCGGGTCTCGATCCGGATGCTCCGGCCAACTGGCATGCCACGGCGAACTCCTGGGATACCTTCGTGGAGTACGCCAAGGCCATGACCGGCGAGCGGGACGGCACCCAGTATTACGGCTACACCGACGCCTGGGCCGGCGCCCATGTCCTCTGGACCTGGGGCGGGATGCTCAACATGCATGGCGGCAGCTTCCTGGACGAGGAGCAGCAGCCCAACTGGAACTCCGAGGAGGGCGTGGAGGCATTGCAGAAGCTCTACGACCTGCTGCATACCCACCAGGTGGTCGATCCTGCGGTCACCACCTACACGTGGGTGTTCGACGCCACTCCGGGGTTCTTCGAGGGCACTCGGGGCATGTTCATCTCCTGGCCGTTCGTGGCGGGAGTTGCGGCCATTCCGGAGGCCTCCCAGATCGCAGGTCATAGCGCCTTCGCCCCCAACCCGGCGGTGGTCACCAGCGGTTCGGTGGACGGATCGGAGTTCTTCGGCGTGCCCGTGTATGCCGAGAACAAGGACGAGGCATGGCGCCTGCTCGAGTTCATCACCTCCCGCGAGGGCCAGCGGGTGGTGGCCATGGGCGGATGGGGATCCATCTACTCGGGCGTGCTGCAGGAGCCCGACATCGTGGAGGCCTTCCCGTTCTACCCGGCCCTCGCCAAGGCGTACGAGTATCCGGTGGACGGCGGGTGGTCCGAGGATCGTCCCCGATGGACCCAGATGCTGGCCGACGAGATCCACGAGGTGCTGGCCGGCAACAAGGCACCCAAGCAGGCGCTGGACGACGCGGCCGCGGCCGCAACCGAGGCTCGGAGGCAGGACGAGGAGTAATCTCGCCGCCTCCTGACGACATGACTGGAGAAGTCCGGGCGGAGGAAACAATCCGGACAGGAAGCCGCCGGGGTCGCCGGGCAGCAATTGCCCTGGTGGCCCCGGCGGTCTTGCTCGTGGCCGGCGTGTACGCCTACCCGGCCATCACCACGGTCGCGTACAGCCTCTCGGCCATCGACCTGTCTCCCCGGTTCCGGATCGTCCGGTTCGTCGGCCTCGACAACTTCATCGACCAGCTTACGAGCGGGGCGTTCTGGGAGGCCACCTGGACAACCCTCTACTTCGGGTTGATGCTCTGCCTGGTCACGGTGGTCCTGTCGTTCGCCATCGCCGTTCTGCTCAACAAGACCTTCCTGGGACGGGGCCTGGTCCGGGTGACCGTGCTCCTGCCCTGGGCGGTCCCGCCGGTGGCATCGGGAGTGCTGTGGGTGCAGATGTTCCACGCCGAGTTCGGCT
>VXRE01000139.1:0-30873 GCA_009838635.1 Acidimicrobiia bacterium
ATACCACCCGACACACGAACCACCCCCTTTGCCTCACCCGCCGAACCCGCACTCCCTCATCGGCTCATCCCCCGAACACGATCGACGGGATCGGAGCGGCCATGAACAGCATCGTGACGGGCGCGAGAACCACGACCACCGGAATGACCATCAGGATCCGCCGCCGCGCCGCCGCCCTCCTGAGCGCATCCCGCCGCATCGCCCTCAGGTCCTTCGACAGCCCGAGCAGCGCATCGGCAAGATCGGAACCCTGCTCCTGGGACCTCGCCATGACGCGGTAGGTCCGGGCCGCCTCCGGCTCCGGTGTGAGCCTTTCCGCTCTGGCCATCGCCTCCGCGAAGACCCAGCCCCGGTCGTGCAGGTGGAGCACCTCGGCGATCTCCTCCACGGCGACTCCGCGGGCCCGGCCCACCACATAACGCAGGCCCTGGATGGGTCCACCTCCCACCCGGGTGTACATGGCCACCAGCTGGTTGATCGTGTAGAGCTCCGAACGGATGGCCTCCCGGCGCCGGCGGACGGCCTCGGACAACCGGGTACGAACCTGGAGACCGCCCAAGGTTGCGCCGGCCGCCATGAACAGGATCACCCTCATGGCGGACCCGCCGCTCAGCAACGCGACTCCCGCCAGACCGGTGGCGTACAGGACCATCAGGCCGAGGGATCGCATCCGGTATGCGCGGGGTCGTGCGGCTTCATCCAGATCCGGAAACAGACCCCCCTGCCGCAGGCGGACGGCCAGTTCCCGATCGTCCATCGGCATCAGGAGCCGCGCCAACGGATAGACCACCCCGGCCAGCATCGGTCCAACCAGGCGGCGAATGGCGCCCTCGCCGAACGTCCGTCCCGGATCCATCCGGCCCGCGGCGTCGGCGCTCGGACGGAACTCGAACCCGGGGGCGTTGGAGTAGGGTCGCACCCGCGACCGCAGGCGCCGAGGCGGCTTTATCCAGATCGCAACCCCGGACACGGCAAAGACCACCGAAGAGGCAACCGCCAGGACCGACAAGCCGGTTTTCATCGCCACACTCCCTTCTCGACTTCCCGGGCGCCGGCCAGCACACGTGGCTCACCGGTCGACCGGCCGATGTACCTCAGGAGCGCCACCCCGATCGCCGACCACACCACCGCCGCCAGGACCACGACCAAACCGGAACCGGAGCGATAGAAGGCCTGGTACTGGTCCGAGGTCTGCGTGAGAAACAGCAGCAGGAGCCACGGAATCAGCACCACCACCCAGCTCTCGATGCGTTGCTCGGTTCCGTCGGCCCGGATTTCGGCCTCGAGGCGGAGATCCTCCGTTATCTCTCCGATCAGATCGCGGAGCACCTCCGCGACGAGACCACCGCCGTGCTCGTGCGCCAGCACCAGCACCTCCAGGATCCGATCGGAGTTGGGATCGCCCAGTTCCTCCTTCATCATCTCCAAGCCGGGGACCACTCCCATCATGCGGGCCATGAGTCGGAAGCGACCGAACGCGGGTCGGAGCGGCGCCGGCCCCCGTTCGGCCAGGTCGCCCAGAGCGAGTGTCAACGTCGACCCTGCCGAGATGGCCGCTAGCGCGTCCCGGAGGGCATCCGGCCAGGCCTGGCGGATCTGGCGGAGCCGTTCGCGGCGGCGGCGCGTGTAGAAGGCATACGGCGCGAGCGCCATGACGACGGCCGGCATGATCGCCAACCACCAAGCGGCTGTGACTACGGTCATGACGGCCAGCGTCGCCAGACCCAAGACACCGGAGCCGGCCACGAACTGGAGCGGGCTCAGGTCGCTTCCTGCCTGTACCAGCCAGAGGTGATGGCGGGACAGGTCGCGCCGGGCGGCCTGCCTGCGGCGCATCGCGGCCGTGTAGCCGGTGAACAGGCCGGCCGCCATATAGACGGCGACGGCGGTGGCCAGGGACGCCAGCAGCCTCATAGCGGGGGCTCCCAGGACTCCGAGAGGACGGCTTCGATGCCGGCGCCCGCGGGGAGAGACCGTTCCAGGCGCTGCCGGATCCCGGTCGGCGGAAGTACGCCGGTCCATTCGAGGGTCCCGGCTACGTCGTTCCTGCGGAACAGGGTCTCGGTCTCGAATCCACCGCTCCGATGGGGGGAGTCAACCACCAGCATCTCCATGACCCGGCGCCGGATGCCCGCCTGGTCGCCGGCCAACTGGTCCCGCTGCAGGTGGACCACGAAGTCGATCGCCGTGCCGAAAACCCGGGTCAGGATGGCTTCGGTCACATTCTCACCTGCCATGAGAGCCGCATTGACCAGTGCCACCAGAGCCGCCGATGCAGAATCGGCGTGGATGGTGCAGGCGAAGCCGCACCCGGCATTGACCGCCCTGGTGAGCTCGAAGGCTTCCGATCCCCGCACCTCGCCGACGCAGATGAGGTCAGGACGCTGGGCCAGCACCACCTTCACCAGGTCCCGCAGTGTGTAGCGCCGGCTGCCGTCAAGGTTGGGCGGGCTCGCCTCGTAGAAACTCCCGTGTAGCAAGGGCATGTCGAGTTCCCTGACCTCCTCGCATACCCGGACGCACCGATCGGCGGGAACCGACCTCAGGTAGGCGCTCAGCAGGGTGGTCTTGCCCGCCCCCGGCGGCCCGCTGAACAGGATGGTGGTGCTGGCTCGCGCCGCCACCCACAGGAACGCCGCCGCGGACCTGGACAGCACGCCGCCTTCCACGAGAAAGCTGAGGTCATAGTTCTTGACCGTGTACTTCCGGAGGGTGACCGACAGGCGGTCCGCCACCGGCGGGATGACCGCGGTGAGACGAGCCCGTCCGCCGAGCACTCGCGCCTGCTCGATCGGGTTGGAAACATCGAGTCTCCGGTTGGTCCCAGCCAGAATCCGGGTGACGATCTGGCGGTTCTCCTCCTCGGAGGTGGGGGTGTCGAGGGCTTGCAAGCGCCCGGATGAATCGATGAACGTCACCCGCTCACCCTCGATGAAGACCTCTTCTATGTCGTTACGGTCGATCACCGGCGTCAGCGGTCCGTAGCCGACCAGAGAGTCGACCAGCCTCGCGCCGATCTCGACAGGATCACGGAACGGACGGACACCCCCTCCGCCGAAGGCCCTCCTCTGGTAGGCAGACACCAGATGGTCAACCTCGGCCCGGATGGTCTCGCCGTCCTCGAGGGGATCCAACTCCAACTCACCGATGCGTTCCGCCGCTCGCCTTCGCAGGGTCTCGTACGGGCCGGTGCTCACAACGCTTCCCGGTCGCCACTGCTCACCATGGCGCCGCCGAGCTTTTCCACCGTCCTGATGAAGGAACCCTTCGGCGCAGGCGTTCCGTTCCACACGGCCCGATCCAGGCCGGTGTCGACCGGTAACCAGGTTATGGAGTCGGGAACGAGGTTCCTCAGTAGCTCATCGCTGAGCTCGCCCCTCTGGAACTTGGTGAGGGCGCGGGACTCGAACACGATGTGTAGAGGCGCACCCGTGATGGTGCGTGCCCTGGCGGACCAGGCGAGGGTTCTTGACAACCCGACCGGGGTGGGCTCGGCCAGGCAAACCACCTCCCCCGCCAGTCCGAGCAAGGCCCGGCTCACGTCGAAGCGCCCTTCACGGGCCTTGGCCGGACCAGGTTCCTCGAGATGCGGAGAGGCCTTGAGGATCACCTCGTCTTGCAGCGCCGAGATGGTCTCGACCAGGTCCACCATCTCCTCCGCCTGAACCGTGTGCCAGTCGGTGGGGTCGGGCAGGCCGGTCAGAAGCGTTACACCGTAGGGCCCGGCCAAGAATGAGTCCCTCACGTCACCGCGGAGCAACAGATGGGCGTCGAGGGCCGTCAGCAGATTCGGAACGATTGGTAGGGAAAACCGCTGCGCAAGCATCGGGGTGAAGGTGTCCACCTCGATCACCATCGCCACACGCTGGCGGGCTTGGAAAGCTCCCGCCAGTATGACGGCCACGTCAGCGGCCACGTCACCGCCGGCCACCATCGTGATACGGCCCAACCGGGTCTGCTCGCGGATCGTGGCGGCCCCCACACGTGATCGAGGCAGGCCGTCGAAGGCCACGGTGGCGACTATCTCCAGGATCGTCTCCGGGCCGCCGCCGGCCGGAGCCATGCCGTCCACGCCGAGCGCCAGGAGGCGCTCCCTGCCCAGTTCGCCCGAGTCGGGGTCGAAGATTCCCACCACTTTGCGGCCTGCCTGCTGGATCCGATCTACCAGACGCGGGCTCAGGAAGCTGGTGATGTCGTCGATCAGCAGGACCTCGTATTCCGTCTGCAGCGCCTCCGTTGCGGTGAGCACCGTCCCCTTGAGGCGGGCACCGCCGAAGTCGCTGAGGAACCGCACCAGCTCGGAGGCCCAACCCCGTTGCGACCCGGCGATGGCGATGACGGGCTCGAATCCGATCACGAGCCCGGCCCGAGCGCGGGCAGCCGGGTTTCCCGGATAGCCGGATAGCCACGGTAGGCGGGAAGACCGGTCGATCTGAGCAGGTGGATCGAGCCGGAGTCGAGGGCCGAGGAGATCAGAAGGGCCTGCACCGGACTCACCGACACGGTCAGACCGAAGCCTGACCCGGACAGGCCCCGACCGGCCGCTGTCACGGCCAGCACCTCGATGCCGGAGGCTACGAAGCGGCTCCTACTCCCCTGGACCAGCACCACGTCGATGCGATCACCGATATGGAGGGCCGCGCCGACGGCTCGATCAGGCGAGATCGGAATGCTCATCGCCCGCTGCCCGTCGGGAGTGGCGACCGGCCTCAGGTCGTCCGCCATCAGTGGGCCGCCCGCTTCCACATCGCGTACCACCACCTGCCCGAAGAGATTGGCGAGGCGTTCCCGGGAGAGCGCGCGATCCACGAACGGGCCGTCGGCATCCACGTACCGGTAGGAGACGTCGGCGGTGCCCAACCGGCTGCCGGCCGGTATGGCATGGGCGGCCACGGGGACTTCGACCCCTTCGCCCTCGTCCCGGAGGATCAGCACATTGAGCAGGAACGCCAGCAGGCCGGCGGTGATCATCACCGCGTGCCCGAAGGAGAGGCGACTGAAGGGATTCCGCCTGCGGCTCGTAGGACGCCGTGGGGTCACCGCCGTCCATGCTGGTGTTCCGGGGTCGACCATGCTCACACTCCTCCTCTGTCGTCGGCCGTAGCGGGATGACTATATCCCATAGTTTCAGAGGATGCGATGGTGTTGAAATAATTTTTTAGCACTTTAAATAAGTATGAATGATTATGAATAATCCGACAGAAGCATCGAATTCCAAGAACAATGAAGGGTTCGGAGTGTTTCCTATCCGGCCGGTCCGGCCTCTCGTCGGAAAGTTGAGAGGCGGTGCTGTGACCCCTCTATCTCGGCTTGGTGCGCTGCATCACATAGGCCACCCGGTCGAGGGCAACATGGATCCGCCCGACCGCGGTGCTCATCGCAACATGATCCCTCGCCACCCACTCGATCTTCCCTGTGAAGCCGGAATCTCCGCCCCGGCAAACCACTTCGAAGTCCGCTTCGATGAGCTGGAGCATGCCTATCCGGGCGAGAAAGGTCTCAACCGTGTGGCTCTCGGGCTGCCCTTCGCCAAATGTCGGCAACACCGTCAGAGCATCCACACCTGGTATGCAGACCTCGGCCCGCCCGTTCCGCGTCTCCATGGTCATAAGGTCGTTACGGACGTACACGGGCAGGCCGTCCAGACGGCGCCTACCGACCAGGATGCGCACCATACGACCCGCTTGGGAAGCCTCCCACGCCACGTCGGACATTCTCTTCTGACGGGCCGCCAGGATCATCGCCTCGGACTCGGCTACCTCGAACTCCTGCCGGATGTGTGTCTCCATACGCCGGTGCAGTCCGGGATCGAAAGGATCGTTTCCATACACAGATGCTCTCCCACACTGGCTTCGTAACGGCAAACGATGCTCGCGTCCAAGAGTATCTCTACCGGTGGAAGGATGATCCCGCGTCACTGACGAATTTTCCGCGTTCTGGGTTTTCCGCGTTGGTTTTTGACCGGTATTCAACTCTCAGATGGAACGGATGACAGGATCTAACTGTATGCGTACTTATGACTACTAGTGAATTGGCGGTGTCATGTGCGCCGGCCGGCGGCGTCTTCGCACGGCCCGCTGACGAGCGCGTACCCGCAGCGGTACGTCAATGAGCGAAACGCAGCGACGGGACTGCCGACGGCAAGCAGAACACGCCAAGCAACTTCACAGGCCCGACACTGTGTTCAATCGCTAATTGCAATCTAATACAAACTAGCGACTAGTCGATGGCTACGAACAGGCGCTCCGAGGCGAAAACGCTGATACCGACCGGCCGATCCAGCACCTCGACGGTGATGCCCCCGTAGGGGTCCTTCTGCACCAGGCTGATCCGGGCGTCCGGCCGGATGTGGTTCTCGTCGAGAAACCGCATCATCTCCGCATCGAGCTCCAGCTCCTCCGAGATCCGCTCCAGAGCCAGCGTCTCGCCCCTCTCCATTTCGGCGATCGGCTTCATCCGGGGAGGCTGGTAGCCGGCGCCCGGAATGGGATTGCCGTGCGGACAGGTCTTCGGATCATCCATGGCGGCCCACATGGCCTTCTCGACGTCGTCCGAGATCATGGTCTCCCACACCTCGGCCTCCTCGTGCACCTTCGCCCATGGAAGCTTCAGCACCTCGGAGAGAAACCTCTCGGCGAGCCGGTGACGGCGCACCACCACCGCTGCCAGATGACGGCCCTCCTCGGTGAGACGAACCTCGTCAGAGACCTCGACCAGGCCCTCCGCCGTCATCCGGCGGACCATCTCGGACACACTCGCCGGACTCACTCCCAGCCAGCGTGCGATGCGGGCCTGGAGAACCGGAATGCCGGCTTCCTCGAGCTCCCAGATGGCCTCTGCGTATTCGCGGCATCGGACGGAGTAGGCGGGATCGGGCATGTGGCAATCGTAGACGCTACGCGGTCGGGCTGACCCGCCTGAGAGCCCGGGTCCCCAGTGGTCTGACTCCATTCTCGGTTGCCAGGTGGGTCATCGGCACATCGTGGGAATCGGTGGGAAGTCCGTCGACCACCAGCGCCGAGACCGTCACTCCTACCCTCGCCGCGCTTGCGGGCACCGTCAGGAGGAACCGGTCGTAGTAGCCGCCGCCGCGGCCCAGACGCTCGCCATCCGGCCCGAACGCCAGGCCCGGCGTGAGCACGACCGCCACGGTCGACGGATCGACTACGGGTGCCGAGGCCACGGGCTGCTCGAACCCGAACCGGTGCCGTTCGCGAGGCGCGTCCACCGGGTGGAGGGTCAAGGGCCCGCTGGGCGGGGTGCGGGTGACCGCGAACGTCCGGCTCACCCGGTCCGGTACCGGCGTCACGTCTATCTCATCGGGGAGCGGGAGGTACATGACCACGCTCCCGGCCGGAACGCCGGCCCCGGCGAACCACTCGACTATCCCGTCGACGGTCGCTGCGGCCTGATCCTCAGGGATGCCCGGCCGACGCATCCACCGAGCCCAGCGCCGGAACTCCTCCTTACCCCCACCGGACGGCGGAGGCGGTGCGCCATGGGACTCCCGGTTCCTCATCGTGGCCTTGCGGGCCGGATGCTTCGGGAAGTCGAAGGCGGACCGGCGCGGCCCGGCTGCAACTCCTGGGAACAAGGAGGTTCCATCCGGGTGAAGTTAGCTGTTCTCTCGCCTCCGGGATCAGCTATGCCCCCCTGACCGGGGATCGGGCCGCCGCGCAAGGTAACCTGCCCGGCCATGGGAACACTGGCCCACGGCCTCCGATCGAGCTTTACCTTCGCCGTCGGCATTCCCCTTACCGCGTTCTGCGCGGTGGTGGTCATCCTGCACACCCTGTTTAGGCCCCCTGGGGGACTGCTGGAGCGGGTCCCCGGCTTCTGGGGCCGGACGTGGTGCCGGGCCGCCGGTGTGAAGCTCACCGTGGAGGGCTTGGAACGCATCGACCCGAAACAGGCGTACGTGGTGATCTCCAACCATCAGTCGGCCTTCGACATCTTCGCCCACTTCGCAGCCTTGCCGGTTCCGATCCGCTTCCTGGCCAAGCAGGAGCTGTTCAAGATCCCCGTCTTCGGAACGGCCATGCGCAGGATGGGGATCGTGGAGGTCGACCGGGGCGCCGGTCGGGCCACCCACCAGGCCGTAAACCGGGGCGCTGCCCAAAACATGGCCCTAGGACGCTCCCTCATGATCTATCCGGAAGGCACCCGATCACGCGACGGTGCGATGTTGCCGTTCAAGAAGGGGGCCTTCGCCATCGCCCGCAACCTGGGCGTGCCCATCGTGCCCACCGCGATCACGGGCAGCCGCCAGGCCTGGGGCCCGGGGTCCAAGATCATCCGCCCAGGACACATCACCGTAACGATCCTGGATCCGATCTCGACCGAGAACATGACGCTGCGAGACCTCGGCGGCCTGACCGAGCAGGCGCACTCGCTGATCGCGAAAGTGGCCGATCCCGAGGCCGCCGCGGAGCCCAGCGACAGCCGCACGTGAAGGGCGGGTTCCGCCGCACGTAGCACCTCGGTCCGGCACTCCTAGTGGTCTGTCTGTGTAATGGCGGTGTGGTATGGCGAGGCAGCGGTGTTCCTCGCAAGGCCCGCTGACGAAGGCGTACCCGCAGCGGTACGTCAAGGAAGCGGAACACAGCGACGGGAGACCGATGGCCACCAGAGCACCCGGCTGTTTCGCAGACAGACCACTAGGTGCGGAGCGTTCCCAACCTCCACAGACGGGCCCGATTCAGCGGGTCGCCGAGCCGAGCCTTCCGTGCCAGCCACGCCAGGTATGCGACTCCGACGATCTCCTGGCCGATCGGTAGCAGGTTGGCGCTGGACCAGCTCGCGAGTCCCGACCAGTCGGATTCGATACCGGCCGGCAGCTCGTAGCCCAGCATGGGCCAGAGCAGTAGCTGCGGGTCGATCCACCCCAGGTCCAGCACCAGGTGCATGATCGCTCCGGCCGCCACCACCACAGCCCGCTTCCGGCCCCGACTACGGCGGCGGGTGAGCACCAGGGCCGCCACCAGCAATCCGAGGCAGAAGGCGACCGAGTGACCGATGAGCCGGCCGGTGCCCGGATCCCACCAACCGACCACCCACTCGACGACGTCGGGCAGGAGGGCTCCGATCGCCAGGAAGCGGAGATCCGCACCAGAGTCCTTGAAGACCAGCCGGAAGAGGAACACCGCTCCGCCCAAGTGCCAGAAGATCATCGCCGCCACCTGCCCCCGGTACTAGTGGCGTGGTGCGGCGCCGGCCGGCGGGACACGCCTAGCTAGACCCAGGGCAGACCAATACCGCACCGACCGACTGATGGCTTCAGAGGCACAGGATGGCGGCGCAGTGGATGCACTGGGGGATGGTGTCCGACGCCACCTCCTCGTACTCGGCCACCGACATCTGCAGATGGCAGGCGCCGCAGACCCTTCCATCCACTTCTCCCACGACCACCCCACCCCGACGCTTCCTCAGCTGGACGTACTTTCGGAGCAGCACCGGGTCGATGTCAGGCGCTATCTCGGCCTGCCGTTCCCGGTACCGCGCCAGCGACGCATCGATGGCCGCCTCGAGCTCGGCGACCCGGGCCGCCAGGCGGCGCTCGACCCCCGATGCCTCCGTAGCCGCCGCTCTCGCCGCCTCCTCTTCCGCGTCCAGTCTCTCTCGCTCTTCGAGCAGCTCGAGCAGCTCGTCCTCCATGGTCGAGACCCGGTTGCGGAGGTTGGCGACCTCCAGGCGCAGATGGTCTGCCTCCCGGGCGCTCATGGCCCCTGCGAAGAGGCGCCGCTCCTGCTCCCGAACGCGCTGCTCCGTCATGGTGAGCTCGTCCTCGACACGGGCGGTGGATCGCTCGACGACCCGCAGCCGGTCGTTCACATCCGAGTGGGCGGCAGTAGTGGCCGCGGCCTCCACCGCAGCCTCCCGGAGCTCGGCCAGTTCGGGCAGCGTGCGGCGGTCGACCCGTAGCTTGTCGATGAGCGAATCCACCTGTTGCAGTTCGAGCAGATCCGAGAAGCTGGTCAGCCGTTCCATCAGAGCCCCCACGGATTGTCGTCGCCCCCGACCAATTCGACGGGCACGTCCGCGATTCCGGACACCAGATCGTAGAGGGCTCGTACCCCGGGACGCTCCGTCGGGGCATGACCTGCATCCACCACCACCATTCCCGAGTCTGCCGCCCGCCGGGCCTCATGATGCGAGACGTCGCCCGTGACGTAGGCATCGACGCCGGCCGAGACGGCCTCCGCGACCTGCGATCCGCCCGAGCCGGGCAGCACGGCCACGCGGCGCACGACCCGGTCGAGCGGGCCGGAGAGGCGCGGCCGGACGCCGAGGCGTGCCTGAACGAGGTCGGCGAGATCGCCCACCGAGCCGTCGAACGCTCCGCACCGGCCGAACCAGACCTCGTCCCCGCCGCCGGTCATCGAGGCGGCGAAACCCTCGGAGTCCTGGATCTCCAGGGCAGCGGCCAGCGAATCCGAGGACCCGCCCGGAGCCGCGTCCCAGTTGGTGTGTACCGAGATGACGGCCACCCGCCCTTCCGCGAGGGCGAGTACCCGTCCCTCCGCACCGGGCACGGCGGTCACCGAGCTGAGGGGGCGGAACAGCAGCGGGTGATAGGTGACCACCAGCTCCGCCCCGGATGAGAGGATCCCATCCAGGATCCTGCCGGTGAGCTCATGGACCACCGCCATGGCCGAGACCTCCCGCTCCGGATCGCCGATCTGGAGACCCACCGCGTCCCATTCGGCGGCGGAGGAGAACGGCGCTCGCCGGTCGATTGCGGCAAGGATCTCACCGACACGGAGGCTCATGATGCCGGCCGGACGACCGTGCCGGGGAGACCGGTACCGGCGGCCGGCGGGGAGCCCACGACCTCAGGCGACGCCCGAGACCTCCCACACCCGGGCCTCCCAGAGGGACCGTGAGCCGCGGGTGCTGACCCGGACCACTCCGCGCTCCACCAGATCGGAGAGAACCTGGCTGGTGGCGAGCTTGCTCGGGAGGGGTATGGCCCGCTCGGTGAGCTTCCTCACCTTGGTGTAGAGGCGCCGAGCGGCCTCGATGATGGAGGACTCGTCCTGCAGGGATCCGGTCGGCAGGAAGAGGCGCCCGCCGGCGCTCAGCCGGCGCCTTGCCTCCTCGAGCATGCGAATGGGAAGCTCGCTCCCCCGGGTGCCGCCCCCGCCCCTGGTCGGGAACCATCCGCTCTCATCCGCCAGGGTGTCGGGGATACCGGACACATCGCCGATGATCACGTCTGCTCGAACATCGTCGGCAAGGGGCTCGAACAGGTCGCCCTGGTAGAACGTGATGCGATCGGCCACGTCGTTGGCTTCGGCGTTGGCGCGGCCCACCTCGATCACGTCCGGGCTCTTGTCGATGGCGTGTACGTGGCGGGCGCCGAGCTTGGCGGCGATGATCGACAGCACCCCCGATCCGCATCCGACATCGATGGCCACCTCTCCCTCTTGGATACGAAGCTCGCGAGCGATCAAGGCCGAGATGGTGGATGGACGGAACGTGGTGTCCGAAATCTGGAGGTTCATCGGGCCAAGCCGGCCCTTCCACAAGAATTCCTCGGACACCCTCTCCCGCCTCCGTGACGACTACGGGGGAACGATAGCGACTCGGGAGCAGTCCGGAACCGGAATTGCCGGGTACGGGGAGCCGCAGCAAACTGTTCGGGGACGGTAGCCTCTAGGAGGGTACTGAAAAATGTCCAGTTAGCCCTAAACCCGGTCAGGAAACCCCTGGTCACGGTATCGCGGGCTAACCAATCCCCGTCTTTTTCAGCACCCTCCTACACGAACGGCCGGTGGACAATGCGCCTCTCACCCGAAGGAATTCAACAGCGCCTCTCCGCTGCCCGGTCAGCCACCCTCGGAACCAACGATGGCGCGGGCCGGACCCACCTCGTACCCATCGTGTTCGCCCATCGAGACGGGGTCATCTACACCGCGATCGACGCCAAGCCGAAGACCACCCTGCGCCTGCGGCGGATCCGCAACATCGAGATCAACCCGCAGGTGTCCGTGCTGGTGGATCACTACGAGGACGACTGGGACCGGCTCTGGTGGATACGGCTGGACGGGGTGGCTCAGATCGCAAGCGACGGCCCCCTCCGGGAAACCGCGCTCGAGCTACTGGCGGAGAAGTATCCCGTGTATGCCGGCCAACCGCCTCCCGGCCCCGCCATAGCGATCACCGTGAAACACATCCGGTCCTGGTCCGCCTCCTGACCCCGGGCGGGATGCGGCATCTGACTAGTCAGACTAGACTATGCCATGGTCACATACTCGACATACGAAGCCAAGGCACGGTTCTCCGAAGTCATCAGGCGCGTTCGAGCCGGGCAGACGGTAGTAGTGTCGTATCGAGGAGAGCCGGTGGCGGAGGTGCGCCCGATCAGCGCCCGTGACGAGTCAATCGAGCAACGACTCGACGACCTGACCGCCCGAGGTGTAGTGGTACGCCAGGACGGGCCGCGGGCTTTCCTGCATCCGGAAACGCGCCGAACAGGCGCTCTGGAACGATTCCTTGCCGAGCGCCATCGGTGAACGTCGCGTACGTAGACACCTCGTCACTGGTTGCCATCTCCTTCGCCGAGCCCGGCTACCTCGAGCTAGCCGACCGCCTGAACTCCTACTCCCGGTTGCTTTCCTCGAACCTGCTGGAAGCCGAGATGCGGGCTGTGTTCGCCCGGGAGAACAGGGTGTTCGACCCCCGCCGGCTGATGGGCCTCGACTGGATCATTCCGGACCGACCACTCTCGCTCGAGTTCAGCAGGGTGCTGGACATCGGCTACGAGAGAGGAGCGAATCTCTGGCACCTGGCAACAGCTCTCCATGTCGCCCGCGAGCCGCAAGACATGGCCTTCATCACGCTCGACGATCGCCAGCAGGACCTTGCCGGCAGGCTGGGATTCGGCACCTGACCGCCGGGCGCTCCCTGCGACCCGACCGGGATGTCATCCGAGCCCGGCGCTAGCGTGAAGGATCGTGTCACACTTCACGCCCGCCCTGTTCGACTTCCTGGAGGAACTGGCCGCTAACAACCGGCGCGACTGGTTCCAGGCCAACAAGCAGCGATACCGGACCGACGTCCAGGACCCTCTTCTGCAGTTCGTGACCGACTTCGAGGATCGGCTGGCGAGCATCAGCCCCCACATGGTGGCCGACGCCCGCCGGTCCGGCGGGTCGGTGTTCCGCATCTACCGCGACGTCCGCTTCTCGAAGAACAAGACCCCCTACAAGACCAACGCGGGCCTCCACTTCCGCCACGAGGTGGGGCGAGACGTACACGGACCGGGCCTCTACCTGCACCTGGAACCCGGCATGGTGTTCGCCGGCGCCGGCATATGGAGGCCGAACGCCACCACCGCCGGGAAGATCCGGGATGCAATCGTCGAGGACCCCGATGTATGGATTCGGATCGTGGACGATCCGGACTTCGCCTCCACCTTCACGCTCGAAGGCGAGTCGCTGAAGCGCGCCCCGAGGGGTTTCGACCCCGACCATCCCCTGATCGACTACCTGAAGCTGAAGTCGTTCGTGGCCACCACCAGCTTCTCGGAGGAGGAAACCTGCGCCCCGGACTTCATCGACCTCTACACCGACACCTGCCGGGTGGCCGCACCCTTCACCGGATTCCTCACAGCCGCTCTGGGCCTGGCCTGGTAGCAGGATGGTGGACCGCCCGAACGGTGGGTAGAGCCGAGCCGTAGGGATGCCCGACGGGGTGTCAGGAGGTCGGCTGGGACGGGGTATGGCGTCATCGATCGGTGTGGCAGTGGGCCGATGCGCGACTTGGCGAATGGCGGTCGCCGCTTCGGTTGGCGTCGTCGGGTGCGTGGGTGGTCTCGCTTGGCGCCAGGCGCGGCTGGCGGGGCTGGACCTGCTGGACAGTCGAGGCTGGTACACGCCGGACGAAGCGGCGGCGCTGCTCGACGCGCTCGACCGGCTCGATGCGAGCGCAAGGGCCGTCTACGCGACGACCGCACTCACCATCGACATGGTCTTCCCGGCCTCCTACGGCCTGCTGTTCGCAGTCCTGCTGTTCTGGCTGTTCCGAGGCGGAGCGCCGCTGTACCTGCTGCCGCTGGCAGTCGCCCTGGCGGACGCGCTGGAGAATGTCACCGTCGCGGTCCTGGCGCTCAGCCATGACGGTGCGCCGTCTCCGCTTGCATGGTTGGCCGCCGTGTTCACCGCGGTCAAGACAGCGCTCTTCGTGGCGACGCTGGCCGTGATCTGCGTCGGCGCGATGCGCTGGATACGGGAACGCACACGGCATCCACGCTGATCAGGGAACGTGCCCACTAGGAAGCGTAGGCTCCTGTTGCGCGGATGGCGGTGCTGGTGGTCACAGCGACTCCCAGCCACAGGCTGAATACGGTCCTGTCGACCATGCGAGCTGGTGGGCGTTGACGGGCTCGAACCGCCAGATACCCCTATAACCCCAGGTCAGAGTGTTTTTAGTTTTCGTCGAATGTTACTTCAGGTGTTATCGAGACTTCGAACGAAAACGCCGAGTCTGCGGTCTAGCCCTCCTGCTCGGCGCTGTCAGCCCGTGTACCTACAGCACCAACCCCTGAGCAATCCAAGGCGTCGCCAAGCCTCGGGAGGAGCCTCTGCAGCACGCCGAAGTCCCCAGCTATTGGTCAAGGTTGGGCCACAGACAAACGCGGCCTCGTTAACGCCTTGACCCGATCGTTCGCTAGATCCTACCCGAGCCGACGAAATCTCAGATGCGCTCGACTGTCAACGTCGGGTGAATACTGAGCACTTCTAGCCGGTCGAAAATTGCGCGGTTGTTCGGCAGTTTTCGATGACCCTGGGGCCGTTTGGTCGGTTCTGGGGAGGAAAGGATGTATGAAGTGCATGATTGGGCTGAGGTCCATCGATTGTTCCACCGGGAGGGTCTGTCGAGGTCGAGGATTGCTGGGCGGCTGGGTATGAGCCGTAACACGGTGGCTCGTCTGTTGGGCCTGGATAAGCCTCCCCGGTATCGGCGGAGGCCTCGGGGTTCGAAGCTAGATCCGCATAAGGGGTCGATCGGGGTGATGCTCGAGAGGGATTCGAGGGTGCCGGCGAGTGTGGTATTTGAGCGGTTGCGGCGGGAGGGCTACGACGGCGGGATCACGATCCTGAAGGATTATCTGACCCAGGTGCGTCCCCCGAGGCGGGAGCCGAGGGTGTATCAGCGGACCAGCTATCTGCCGGGGGAGATAGCTCAGTGCGACTGGTGGCAGCTGCCGATATCGGCTCCGGTGGGTGGGGGTGCCACGCGGAAGGTGTATGGGCTGGTGACCACTCTGCCGCATTCGGCTGCTCACGCGGCGGTGTTCTGTCATTCCAAGACGGCAGTTGACTTCAGCGAAGCGTTCCTCAGAACACTGCGGCGTCTCGGTGGTGCTCCGGAGGCGGTGGTGGTGGATCGGGACACCTCGATTGTGGTGCCCAAGTCCCGCCCCGCACGGGTTCATGACCCGGTGGCGGCGTTGTTGGGAGCGTTGCGGATCCGCCCGATAGTGCTGTTGCCCCGCCGGCCCGAGTCCAAGGGCCAGGTCGAACGAACAATCGGCTATCTGGAGCGCTCATTCCTCCCGTTGCGCTCCTTCGAAGCGATCGCAGATGTCCAAGCCCAGCACGACCGCTGGGCCCGAGAGGTCGCGTTCGAGCGTCACCACCGCAGAGTCGGCACCAAAGTGGCATCGGCTTGGGCAGCCGAGCAGAACCACCTGTATCCGTTGCCTGACCCGCTGCCCGATACTGACCGTCGTGTCGAGGTGCGGGTGAGCCGAGACGGGTTCTGCCGAATCGGCGATGTTGACTACTCGACACCGCCCGAGCTAGCAGGCCGGCGGGTGAGTGTCCGTGTCTCCCACCGCGAGGTAGTGATCCACGTCGACGGCCGCCGAGTCGCCCACCACCGGCGGAGCTATACCCCTGCTGATGTCGTCTTGGATCCCGCCCATGCCCAGGCGTTGCGTATCGCTCGCCGAGCCCGGACCCGACTGGCGAGAGCTGACGCGGACATTCCCGAAGTCGACCTGGCCTGCTACGACGCCCTGATCGAGGCCTGCTGATGGGTGGTCTCACCTCAGAGGTGGCGTTCCTCTCCAGAGCTCTCAAGATGCCCCGCATCCGCCAAGTCGCCCCAGACATGGCCAAGACAGCCCGCGCTGAGGGATGGGATCCCCTCGAGTTGTTGGTCAAGGTCCTCGCCGAGGAAGTCACCGCCCGCGAAACCCACGGCGGCGAGAACCGCATCCGCGCGGCCCGGTTCCCCCAGGTCAAGACCCTCGACGACTTCGACTTTTCCCACCAACGATCAGTGTCGCGAGCCCAGATCGCGCACCTACACCAACTCGACTTCGTCCGCGAAGCCCACAACGTGATCTTCCTGGGCCCACCCGGAACCGGAAAAACACACCTCTCCATCGCCCTGGGAGTCCAAGCAGCCCGCCGCGGTTACCGAGTCGCGTTCGCTACCGCCACCCAGTGGGTCACCAGACTCTCCGAAGCCAAGACCCGAGGGAACCTCACTCAAGAACTCGAACGACTCGCCAGAATCCCCCTCATCATCATCGACGAAGTTGGATACATCCCCTTCGACCCCGAAGCCGCCTCCCTGTTCTTCTCGCTCATCTCATCCCGCTACGAACGAAAGTCGCTCATCGTCACCTCCAACAAGAACTTCTCCGCCTGGGCAGAGATCTTCGGCGACGCCGTAGCTGTTGCAGCCATGGTCGACCGCCTGGTCCACCACGCCCAAGTCATCGTTCTCAAAGGCCAGAGCTACCGACTCAGAGGCAAACGAAAGGAGGTCACCCACTAAGACCGCGCAGTTTTCAACCGGCCAAAACCGCGCAACATTCAACCGGCCTTGACACTTGACCTTGCCATCCCATCTTCGGCCGCCCCACTAGTCGGCCTCGTTGACTGCCCACAGAACGGGATCAAGGGTCCCTTATTCGTCACGATCGGCCTCAGGGTGGGCTGCCCCGAAGCAGGAGCGGACCGTCCTGTCAGACTCTGCGCGTTGCTGCCATTTGGAAAGGGCTCAGCTAACAAACAAACTCTCGTCGGTGTCAGCGTGAGGTTGACCATTGAATGGACGCTCGTCTAAAGGCGGGAACTCCAGTCCCAAGACTCGCCGGTGGATATACCGACAGTTCGGCAAAACACCATGCTGGTTTCTTAGGTGGTCGGGGTCTCCAGCTTGACGCTGTGGAAGCGCAGAAAGTCTGTGTCGTAGGACACGACTGCGCATCGGTGTTGGATGGCAAGGGCAGCCAGATGGGCGTCGTTGACGAGGTTGCCGCCCGTCTCAAGCGGGGCCAGCAGTTGTTGGACGATCCCGAGGTGCCGTGCCGTCGGCTCTACAACGACGGCCGAGGGCTGAGCCAGCCAGTCCTCGACTTGTGAAATCGCCTCGCCTGCAGACAGCGGCTCATCGAAGATGCGTCCGTTGGTGGACAGCCGCAGGAACGCAAGCAGCACTACCCAACAGAACGCCACCCGGGCACCGCCGCTGAGCGCCTCGTCGAGCCAGCCCCGGGCCGAGGCATGCCGGAGAGCGTCTCGGTTGATGGCGTACAACAGAACATTGGCGTCTACGAGCTTCAAGATCCAGTCTCTAGCTTCCTGGCAACCTCACCGTCCTCGAGCTCGCCGGCCAGGCGCAGCGCCTTGTCGAGATCGACCTTGGCGCGTCCCATCGGACGGGTCGTTGTTCTGAATTGGTGGAGCCCATCAGCAAAACCCCGGCCCTCGCGGACCAGGTCGTTCAATGCCTGCTTGAAAGAGACCCGACGTTCGGTCATGCGCTGGCGGACGATCTGTTCTGTGTCGGAGTCAAGTGTGACTGTAGTTCGCATTCTGACAGCATAGCATCACATGATGCTTTGCTGTCACGATGGGACTTCGGGATGTTTGACAGACCGCGTAAGACCTCAGTGAAGGAACGCGATGATCGACACAAGCTTGGACGGGTTGGCGTGTTGACGCAACCACTTCGAGGCAGAAGACAACGATCTGTTGCGGGCGGCCGTCTGAAGCTTCGCGTAGGGTCTGACGTTCCGCCGAAGCGGATGGAGCGTAGGTGCCTGCTCCTTCAGGTCGTACTGCCAGTTTCCAGGTGATCTCCTGGCGTGGGTCTTCGGGGCAGATCTGTTTGGTAGAACCGAGTCGGCTCAGGACAGATATGTATGAGACCGTGTAAACCCCCAGGTCACAAAAGGTTTTCTCACTGCTCGTCCCACACTAAGCCCCACAGCGCCCACAGCATGTAATTCGTCGACCCCCTATTGATATGGACGGCACCCGGAGTCCTAGGCTCCTCCCATGGGTGGTGCAGGGTCTAGGGCCCGGAACTCGGCCATGTCCGATGGGGGTGGGCGACCGCGATGTGAAGTGTGTCCGCGAAAAGCGTGAAGATGAGTCCTATCTGGTTCCAGAACTCTACGATTGACTCCGAGCCGGAACTGAGTATCTCCTTCTCCGTTTCGCCGAACTCCGCGGCTGCGAGCGGCGAGACACTCCGGAAGAGCTTGTGTAGTTCAGCCCAGCAGGTGTGGAGAGGCCCGAATCTTGCTGTACCCGTGACTGGATGTGCATCCCCATCGGACGTGAGAGGGTCGAGTTCAGCTTGCGCGTGGGCCAGCGCAATCAGAATGTCGCTTGTAGTGGTCTGCGCGGAGGCCCACAGTTCGTCTATGTCCAAGTGCCCCAGCCGGTAGCTGTGGATCGTGTCGATCAGAGCATCAAGCCCTGAACTGGCAGCGTCAACGAATATCTCGCTGTACGGCGCCACTGTCCGCGAGGAGAGCGGCAGCGTCTCCCCCTCGCTGGTGGTTACGGTGCCGAACTGGCTAAGCACCCGATCAGCGATAACGTCCGCCAGATACTCATCGAGCGCGTACCGCGTGATCCATTGAGCGGCCACCCGTGGCAACCCGGACCGCTCCAGCGTCGTACCGAACCGCGCCCGAGCCTGTCCGACAAGGACGTGTACAAACTCGTGCGCGACTATGGAGATCGACTCCGCGAAGGCTTCCTGGGTCGACGTATGCACAGCAGACGCGTCCAAGATCACCACGGGGTTGCGGTACCCGGCGTCACGCGGGAGTGTCTTCCCACGGACTACCCCGCCCAGCCGGTTGGAGTGGAAGCGACCAAGCGCCTCATCGGTAGCAGCCGTATCGGCATAGGAACGCACCGCCGAGTCGAAGTCGCTGCTAATTACCACATCAACGGCTATCAGGGGTTCAAGTCCGGCCGCCTCTACCAGAGCTTCGAACGTTGAGCCCAAAACGGTAATGACCCGTTCCAATTCGGGTTCGAGGCACGCTAGCGGATCTGGGTGAGTCCTAATAGTTACCACTTACACTCCCGTAGCCGACTGGGGGGCTCGGCCCGGCGGTCCTTGCTGTTCCAGATGGTGGTCTTTCGTAACGGAGAAGGCGACGCCGGTTTCGGCATCAGCAGCCTGGCTCCTCGCCATGTGGTGATCGGATGATTCCCTACCGCTCGCCGCACTTCTCGTCCTGAAGGAGTCGAGTCCAACGAAGGGGCCCTCGCATCGCCGACGCCAGTGCCCGCTTTGCAGCCGAGGTTGCGTCCTCTGACTCAGCGGACAGCTAGTCCTCGATGGGTCATCCCCCGTGATACGTATAGCCGATCCTCACCGGGTCGTTCAGGCTGCTCCATAGCATCGCACCGGACCACCTACTCTTCGACACACCGACCTGGAAGCGAGACACCGCCCGGGATGGGCACGGCTCCACGCCCCTTGTCCCGCAAAACACCCTCGCTCCGGACGCTGGCTCGGATCCAGTTTGAGAGTCTCCCAACCACGGCGGTCTACGACCCGAACGAGTCGAATACGTAGTCGACCAGCCTCGGGGCATCAACTCCTCCGCGGACTCCGCGGCTCTAGTTGAGATCGTGGACAGCCAACCGAGGACGATCTGTGGGTTCGTTGCGACCCAGGCCACAGCGATCAGCAACAAGGCGGCTTGGACCCATCCGTTCCGGAAGAATCTTGTTAATGACATGTGTGTCATTGTACGGAACCGCTATGACACGAGACCACATGCTGAACGGGAACGTCGGATGCAGGCACCGCTCCAGCCGACGAATTGGTACAAGTACCCACCCCCGGCCGCGGCAGCGGGCTTTGCGCTCAGCCTGGCTGGCGCGTCGGTGGAGCTGGTTAGGTGGCTGCTCCATAACGACCACGGTTGGTAGAACGTCTAGCCGTTCCTGCAAGACACATTGCGGCCACCAACAACATTTAGTGGTTAAAAGGGTGCGCGATGGGTGGTCACGTCGGGGACCTGACAGCCGGAAGACTTCACACAAAGAACTACAAGTGCTGTCCCGGGGTCGGGGACGGTGTATCAACGAGCGGCAGTTCAACGATCATGGTGGTGGATTCGCCCTCTTCGGTTTCGACCCGGATTAGGCCGCCGTGTTGTCGGGCGATGTCGCTGGAGAGCGCCAGGCCCAGTCCGGTGCCCTGATCGGTGGGTTTGGTGGTGAAGAAAGGGTTGAAGATGTCGTCGATGTTCTCGGATGGGATTCCGCCGCCGTTGTCCCAGACACGAAAAACCACTCGGTCCTCCTCTCGGTGGGAACTTACCCGCAATTCGGGCATGAAGGGCTCCCCCACGCCCGACGCTTCCATGGTCAGGCGTCTTTGGTTTGTCGCATAGCAGGCGTTGCTGACGAGGTTCAGGAACAATCGGTCGATATCTTGGGGAATCACCTCCATTTCAAGCAATGTCGGGTCGTAATCCTCTCTTATGGTGAGGTTGAAATCGGCGTCCATAGCCCGGGCGTTTTGAAACGCCAGGTTCAGGCGGTCATGCATCACTCTGTTCAGGTCAGTCGGCTGTCTCTCTCCTGAGCCTCCGCCCATCCTTAGCATGTCCTCCACGATGCGATCGGCGCGGTCGCCGTGGGACCGGATGCGCTCTAGGTTCGACTCCAGATAGTCGGCGATCTCGAGAAGGTATACCCTGTCTTCTTCCGTTAGGTCGGCGGTCGGCTCGTCCAGGGCTTCCCGTAGTTCGGCCAGCAGATCCTTGGAGGCTTCCGAGAAGTTCCTGATGAAGTTCAGGGGGTTGCGGAATTCGTGGGCTACTCCGGCGGTTAGTTCGCCAAGCGCCGCCAGTTTCCCTTGTACCACGATTTGCTCTTGCGCACGCTGCAGGTCGGACAGCACCTTCTCGATCTGGATGTTCTTCTCCTTCAGTTCTGTCGCCAGTTGCTCTACGAGGTTGAGGCGCTGAACTTCGAGGGCGTGACGGCGGAAGACCTCCAGGGCCTCGGCCAGGTCCGCTACTTCGTCCCGCCCCTTGATGGTCACCCGAGTCTCCAGGTCGCCCTTGGCCATGCTCAGCATCCGGTTGGAGAGATGGCTGAGGCGGCGGAGCAGCACCCTTCCCACGAACAACCAAGCCATGAGCGCGGCACCCGCGACGGATACGATGCTTATGAAGAGCAGTAGGGTGCGTCCGGTCCGAATAGCCTGATCCGAAGCCAGCGTGGCACCGACAGCCCGTTCGCGGGCAGAGTTCACCAGGACGTCGATCTCATTCACCATGTTTAAGGCCAGGACGCGGTTGTTTGCCAGCAACTCGTTTTGGCGGTCGAGGAGGCGCAACTCTCGGGCGACTAGGTTGAAGCCCCCATTCGTGCCCAGTCCCAGGGTCGACAGTTGTGAGAAGAACTGCTGGAAGTCTTCTTGCTGCTCGAGTTCGCTCAAATCCCCCAGGCCGACCTCGATCTCGTCAACGGTGGCTTTGAACAGTCCTCGCAACGGTTCGACCTCGGAGGAGTCGAAGAGGCCGAGCGCGGTGGCCAGGAGTTGGGCGGCGATGGTAGCGTTTGACCGTATCTCCGTCAAACTACGGTAGACAACCATCTGGTCTTCGAAGAACGAGCTCTCTGTCCTCGTCGTGCCCTGGCCGGATGGGGGGAGGTTGATCATGTCGGAGAACTGGTCATCAAGAACCGGCAGCATGATGTTGTCCAAGCGGATTCGGAGTGTGGCCAGTTCACCCTGGACATCTTCCTTGTCGGTGGCCAGGCCGAACAGTTCTACCTTGTCGTTGTAGATTGCCCCGATGTTGCTTATCAGCGACTCGGAGTAGATTCGAAGCTGCTGGTACTGCTCAGTGTCTGCAGTTTCCTTCTCCAATTCGTCGAGTTGCTCCACGAACGAGTCGTTGGTAGCGGCGATCCCAGCCGCTATGTCAATCATATCCCTTTGAGATATCGCGGTAGCTAGACGTGGAGCGGCATCGACTAGGTTGCTACTGAACTGTGCGACCCTGAATGCAGCAGCCATCTCCGGCAGCGTGTCATCGTTGACGACGTTTTGGGCTTCGCCCACGCGGTTGAAGGAGAACCAACCGACCATGCCCGCCGCCATCGTGAGAGCAACCGCGGCCCAGATCCCTGCGTAGAGTTGTGTGGATATCCGGAAGCGACTCTTTGACAGGCGCTTTAGTAGAACTGTCATCATGCCCGTCTTCCGAAGCAGCATCGAATTCGAGTCTGGGCTGCGCTGGTCGGTGTTGGGGTCACGTTGTGGGGATCCCGCAGGCTACGTTACCGGGATGGTTGCCGAACCCATAGGGGACTGCCACCTCCACCTACCTTACGCCTCCACGTAGGTTCCCTCTTTCCAGGGTGTTTAGCGGGCGATACCGCTTGCCCGTCTGGAAGACGCGCGATCGCGTGTGCTCGGTGTGCTCCCTTGTCGCTCGCGGTTCGCATGGTGTGGATCGTGGCAGGGTCAGTTCCCTCCCCCGGCGTACACAACGTTGTTCATGGTCGCATCAACGTCGATGCCGGCATGATGAACCACGGTGATCTTCTGCGATCCACAATCACCGAACTCGTCACAGGTGATTTCGCCGATCAGTCCCCGGTAGCCCTCGACATTGTCAAGAAACTCGCGCACCCCCGCTCGGTCGATCATCAACACTCCCTCGTCGGTGACATACGAGGCGGCTGCGATAGCGTCGAGCAACAGCGTGGTGGCATCGTAGGCATGCGCCCAGAACGAGGACGTGGGTAGTTCTTGGTAGGCGGCCTGGTAGGCGTCAAGGAACTCTTCGGCTGTCTTGCCGGTGCTCTGGTTGACGTTGCCGCCGAAGCGGGTGTCGGGTCCCGAGAAATACATACCCACGGACTGTGGTAGGGAGAGGTACTCCGCGGTGAGCAGACCGTCAGCGGAGAACATCTGAACCTCTTCCAAACCCTCGACAGTGGGTGCCTGTTCGGCTATGTAATCGCCGACGGGCTGGAAAACGGGGAAGAACAACGCCTCGGGATTGCCCGCGGCGAGTTCGAGGAGAATCGGAACCATGTCGGTGTCGTCTTTGTTAACCCCTGTGAAGCCCGTGATTGTTCCGCCCAGTGCCTCGAACGCGTCAGCGAAGGCCTCAGCCAAGCCACGCGTGTAAGGGTCACCGTCGTGGATGGCGGCCGCGGTGCCAAAGCCCAACTCGTCGTGAACGAACTCCGCCATCACTCTCCCCTGGAACAGATCGTTGTGGGCGGTGCGGTAATAGCCGACGTGATAGTTCTCGCCCGGGTTACCGGCCAGGTCGGAAGTGAGAGCCGGTGACGTGTTCCCAGGGGAGATCATTACCATTCCTGCCCCGGTGATCAGCGGAGCGGCGCCGGCAGCCGCGCCCGAACATGACGTACCGATCACACCGACCACTGTTTCGTCCCTAGCTATGGCTTGGCCGGCGGACACTCCACCGAAGTTGGTGCATTGCCCATCGAATCTGGAACCGAGATCAACTTCGAATCCATGAACCGCTCCGTAGTCGGCCACTCCCAACTCGGCGCCTCGCTGTAGGGGTAACCCGAAATCGGCTACCTTCTCGGAGATGGCGTTCAAGGACCGGATCTGGATGGCGTCGCCGGGAGCGACCTGTACCACGCCGAGCGAACCGTCACCTAGATGTTTCATCGATGCCGGCGGCACCGTATCTGCGGTCTCTACCGCTGCAGTTGGAGTCGTGACATCTGAGGAGTCACCGCTGCAGCCCGCAGCGATCAGAACCACGCATAGAAGGGATGCCAGTCCACGGGTGAGCGCCCTGAGTTTGTGATCATCCTTGATGTTTTCGAACATAGGATATTGCTGCTTGTTCACTTCAATCAATCCGATCACTAAGAGCCGCTGTGAGGAACCGTAGTCCTGTTGTCTGCCTGCTTTAACGCCCCGGATTCTGACAGAAATCTCATACAGGTGTCCCATCACGCGATGATTTATTGGAGGATCCTCCCCAGCGGCGTCCACGCCTAGTGGCGTATGGGGGCGGGGTCCTTGCGCGGCACAGCCGACTCTGACAGGGTGTCCACCGTCCAGGAGGGAAGCCCGAAGGCTCCCCGGACGTGTCGCCTCGGGGGTCCGGCTACAAGCAACCGAATCAAGTCGTGCGAGCGACCGCAGTTGTCGTGCGAAGCACAAACAGGTGCGCGTGAGCACCGCAGGTAAGGCTGGCATCGACGAGCCCAGCGTACAGGGGAACACCCCATGATGGCCAGCGCGATGCAAGCACTGACCCATGCTCACGATAGGCAATGCTACCATTCGCCTCACTTCGTTCATTACTCCGCCCGCCCGGCACTGCGAGCCTCGCACTCGCGCGGTGATGATCCCCCTCGCGGGCGTCGAGTGGGGAAGTGCCAGCCAGTAGGTCCAGCATCCGCTTCTCCGCGCTCCCGAGTTGCGTCACCGCCGCATTCGCGAGGTCTCCGGGCCTAGGCGGTGTCGCGCGTGCGCCGCCTGACGAACGCCACGCCCAGAGCCGCTTCGGCATCACCCGGCGCACGGGGTGCTCCGCCTCGCGCCCGGCCAGGTCGACCAGCCACGCCAGGCTGGAGTCGGGCTTGACGACCGGCGTGTTCCCGCGCCCGTAGCGAGCGGGCCGCCAGACGCGCGCCCGTGCCCCCTCGCCGATGACCGCGCCCAGCGTCGCCGCCGCGCTGTGGTGGAACCCCGAGGGCTCCCGCAGCGCGCGCACGGCGCGGCGCGTGTCCTGGTCAGAGTCCGTCGCGACCAGCGTCACGTGCGGAAGCTCCTGCACGTCCCGCCGCTTGATCGTCCGCATGCGGTAGCAAAGGCTCGCCGAGCTCATCATTCGCCCCCTGCCGCACCACGCCCAGCGTGCGGTTCCCCGAGAGCGTGATGAGCGCGTCGTGCGGACCGCTGCGGCAGTGCTCGACGCGCACGGGGTCCTCCTCGGGGTCGGCGTCGGCAATCAGCGCCGCCAGCTCGTAGAGAAGCGCCACGCCGTCGAGGCGCTCGGCGAGCAGCCGCAGCCACAGGCGGGAGACGGGATGGTGATAGAGCAGGTCGTCGTCGCCGAGGGCCGCGACGCCCGCCGCCGTGGGGACGTGGCGCCGCAGCGGACGGTCGCTCAGCATTGCCCAATCGCTCGCGCAAGGAGGAGGCGGGCAGGTGCCTCATGCGCGAGAGGTCCTCCACGCTGGCGAAGGGCGTCTCGCAGAGGAGTCGCAGCGTCTTCTGGAGCGCCTGTGTCAGGCGTGGCGGGCGGGGTCGCTCAAGCGATACATGGCGCGCCTCGCCCGCGCGGGCGCGCCTCGCCGCGGCGAGCTTGCGAGGCGTGTTGCTGGCCTGGCTCATCACCGCGCGGGGCAGGGCGCGGCCCGGCTGACCGCGCTCGATGTGCGCGAGCAGGTAGTAGCCGATGGCGTAGTACAGGTCCGGTCCACGGTGCTGCTCCGGCATCCGCCGTCTAGCGCACTATGTTCGGTAGACCGGTCGAACTCCATCCCGCGCTCTGGTGGCCAGGCCGGCGTGGGAGCGCGAGGCCCGAGGCGGGCGTGGCGCGCGTGCTGGAGTTAGTTCGAGGTTTCGATCAGAACGCGACCGCCGTCGCGGACTTGAACGTACACGTCGCACTGATCGAGCAGGCGCATACCCACGAGCGGTGTCGTATCCGACGCATAGGCATCGACAGCGACGGGGTGACTGTCCCACAGTACGGTGACGCTGTGGACATCGAAGGTCTCCTCGCTGCCGTTCGCGAGGATTGCCTGAGCGCTCGTGACAAACGGTAACCGCAACTCCGCCACCAACCTCGGCGGCAACGTCAGGAAGCCGTTGTAGCCGGTGTCGATCACGGCCTCGATATCCCGGGCATCCCCGTCCGGTCCTCTCAGCGAGAGCGCGACGATGGCCTCATAGGAGGAGTTGACGACCCCCTCGATCACCCAGCGTCTCTCCGCACCGAACTCCCCGCAAAGCTGTAGACAGCCCGGTGACCGACGCGAACGCTCCACACGTCCGTTGCCTCCGGGCGCTGTGCACGAAGGAGCTCAGCCGCGCCGAGGACGGTGTCGGCCACGACCCAGTGCCCAGTATTGACGTCGATGGCGACGATCGCCCCATGGTAAAGCGACTCGACCTGCTTGCGGATCTCACGCTCATAGATCGCCTCTCCGAGGCGGGCCCTCTCTTCGGGAGGTCGACGTGCCGTCATCGCGAACTCTCTCGGTGCGGTGTGACGAGACAGCATAGCGCCGCCACCAAGCCGCTCCAACCCAAACCAGGCGTGGCGCGGCAGGGCGAATGGCCCCCAAACCCGCCTTCGAATCAGACCGGCCGCTCGATGCTGAGTCGGTGACGCCCGGCGATCCCCACGTGACCCGCGCGATGGCGGTACGGGGGCTGCGAGTTCGGCGATGGTGCCGACACGGGCGAGCGCCAGCATGAGATATCCGCCGCCCCGTACCGCCATCGCGCACCTCTGCAAGAGGCTCGCTTCTGCCTCGGTGAATACGCTCACGTGTTCGTGGCCGAGACAGCTCCGGTTTGGCTTACGACCAGCATCCCCTGATGCTACGCCACGCACTGAGGTTGACCCGCTTTGGCGGATACAGGTGATACCCCAGTTTCCGGAGTCAAGATATTTGAATTGGTGGTGTGCTGACCCGTAAAGGAGGGGTCTCATGCCATATCGATATCCACCCGAGTTCCGCCGCAAAGTCCTTGATCTTCTGGCTGCTGGCAGGTCGGTAGCGTCACTGTCAGCTGATCTCGGTGTGTCCGACCAGACCATCTACAACTGGCGCCACCAGGACGCTGTTGACCGGGGCCTGGAGCCGGGTCTCACGTCTTCGGAGAAGGAGGAACTGAGAGCCGCTCGCCGTCGAATCGCCGAACTGGAGACCGAGCTTGCCGTGACCCGACGAGCCAACGAGTTGCTGAAAGCTCAGGTGGTGACCCCAAAGAAGGTTCGAAGCGATCCAGACGATGAGGGACGAGGGGCTGCCCACCCAGGTGGCGTGCCGTGTTCTCGAGGTGTCAGAGTCAGGGTTCTACGAGTGGAGGACCCGCCCACCCTCGGCTCGGGCGATCCGCCACGCCTGGCTGACGGATCTGATCCACCAGATCCACCAACAGTCCCGCGGGACGTATGGAGCACCGAGGGTGCACGCTGAGCTGAGGTTGGGCTATGGAATCAGGGTCGGGCACAACGCAGTGGCGATGCTCATGAGAAGAGCCGGCCTGCAAGGCCTCAGCGGAAGCCGAGGCCCCCGACGGCGGCGAATCACACCCCTGGATACCCCAGCGGACCTGGTCACCGTAACTTCGCCCGCAGCCAGCCCAACCATCTGTGGGTTATAGATGTGGAGCGCCACGAGGCGCTTACCAATCGTGCGGTGGTGGGAGGCCGCCGCCTTGTGCTCGTCGCAGCGGGCATTTGAAGCTGAGGGCAGCCTGAACTCTTGGAACGGGGGGTTTGGGTGGGAAGCAGCCCTGACAACGACGGAACGGACCAGTACCGCCGGATGGCCCGGGTCCGGCTAGCAAGACAGAAAGGTGTACGTGAGGAACCAGCGTCTGAAAGCTCCTCAAGTGACCCAGCGGCTCGAACCTGGCGGATTGGGGCCGCGCAGCAACGCGCACTCTCACAGCACTGTTGTGGGAGGGACTCTTTGGTTGGTTAATGTCGCCGACCGGGAGGCCATGGTGAATGCCTGCGGCGTAGCCGTGGCGATGTTGCAGGGGCATAGCTGGACGCCGACCCTGTCGAACGGTTGGAAAGTGAACATGGGAACCATCCCGCCAGCTCCCTCACCGGTCAGTATCCTGCTGGTCGGCGGGAAGGTCCGTTGCCGGCTGATGCTGGTGGGGTGGGGCGGAGGACCCGTAGTAGTCCGAGATCGGGAAAGCCGGTCACATGGCGAAGGGGTCCAGTGTGTTCGCGGCGGACAGGCTGATCGCGGAGGTCGCTGGTGAATACCGGCGCACCGTGGCCCGACCTCTCAGAGGCTGGGCGGCGGGTACGTGTGATGCAGGCGAAGCTGCACCGATGGGCGACGGCTAACCCTGGCCGTTGCTTCGATGACTTATACAACTTGGTGTATGACCCGGCGTTCCTCGTTGTGGCTTGGCGTCGGGTGCGTAATAACAAGGGGGCGCGAACCCCCGGAGTAGACGGGGTGGCTCCCCGTCTACTCCCTCCCGGTGCTGAGAAACTACTGGTAGGGCTGCGGGATGATCTCAAGGCTCGACGGTATGTTCCCAAACGGGTGCGGCAGAAGACGATCCCCAAGAGTTCGGTCAAGGTCCGATCTCTCGGTATCCCGACTGCCGCTGATCGGGTGGCGCAGGCCGCGTTGAAGCTGGTGCTGGAACCGATCATCTCGGGGCGGATTTCAAGCCATGCTCATATGGTTTCCGCCCGAGGCGTCGGGCTCAGGACGCTATCGCTGAGATTCACTACCTTGGGTCACCGACCCGTAGTTGCGAGTGGGTGTTCGAGGGAGACATCGAAGCGTGCTTCGACGAGATCGACCACACGGCCCTGATGGGCCGGGTGCGGAACCGCATCAGGGACAAACGGGTTCTGCGGCTGGTGAAGGCGTTCCTCAAAGCTGGTGTCCTCGCCGAGGACGGCAGCCGACACCGGACGATCACCGGCACACCCCAAGGTAGCATCCTGTCGCCGCTGCTGGCTAACATCGCCCTGTCCGTCCTCGACGAGCACTTCACCCAGAAATGGGAGGAACTTGGCCCGTCATGGACACGCATCAAGCGTCGAGGCCGAGGTGATGGACGATTACCGCGATACGGTTGCGGTGCTGCTCCACAGCCCGCTTGGCTTGGCCGTGGTCGGTGCCGCGGCGGTGCTAGCCGGTATGCGCGCCGAGGAGGCCCTTCGGCTACGCCGTGACGACTTTGGCCTCGGTGAGGTGATCTACTGATGCAACTCGTCACCTGGAACGTCCAGTGGGCGACGCCTCGATCCGGGCGTGCACCGCACCTCTTGTCCCGTATCGCGCGCCACGATCCGGACGTGGTCTGTCTTACCGAGGCGGACGAGGGCCTGCTATCCGAGAGCGGCCACAGCATCTGTTCCGGGCCCGATTCCGGCTACGGGATCCGGGAGGGGCGGCGGAAGGTGGTGCTGTGGTCGAGGAGGCCCTGGTCGAACATTGACGCCCTGGGTGACGCTGCCTTACCGCCCGGGCGCTTCGTGTCCGGCATTACGTCCACTCCGCTCGGTGCCGTTACCGTGGTCGGTGTTTGTATCCCCTGGTTCGGTTCTCGCACCGAGTCCTGGCGCGGTGCGAGAGCGATGGCACCTTGGGGGGATCACGAGACCTACTTGGCCGGCCTCGGTCGGGTGCTCGGACGGATCCCGGGCAAGCGCGCCATCGTGATCGGTGACTTCAACCAGTCGCTCGGGCCGACCAGTCGCGCTCCGTCCAGGCTACGGCAGGCACTGCTCGCAGCCCTGCCTCCGGGCATGCGGATCGTGACCGCGGGCCTGACCTTCGGCGTACGGCACACCATCGACCACGTTGTGCTCAGCGCCGACCTGGACGCTCTGACCGTGACCGCCCTCAATAACCGCCGTCCAGGGCTGCGGTTGTCGGACCACTTCGGCGTTGCCGCTCACGTATCCCGCAGGCACCCATGATCGCCGCTCTCGCCCTGATGGTGGTCATGGCCACCGGAACACCGGAGCAGGACGAGTGGTACGTGTGGTACTGCCCTCCTATGGATACCGAATACTTGGAGGAGCTGCTCGCGGAGGTGGAGGGCGCGTACGCCTGGCTAAGTAGCGGGCGGTATGTCCTCCGCTTCCCGCCGGCGACCGAGGACTTCTATTACTACTTCTTAAACCGCCTTCCGCTGATCGGTTTCTGCGGTGACGTCTCCGAGCTAGCGATTTCGGCCCGGCGCTCCTATTACGACCGCTTACGGAACCACATCCTGATCAGCCCCACCTATGACAGGGCGCGGGACGTTAAGTCCACCATCCACGAGTTAGGTCACTCGCTCGGGTGGGAGCACTCCGGAAGCTGCGAGCCATCCGATGGCCGGGCATGCGAATACGACAACCCACTCGACTTCATGTCGGGCGGGATCAAGCCACAGACGACGTGCGAGAACCTCGTTTCGGTCGGCTGGCCACCGGATGGAGATAGGTGCTACTGGGCCTCCTGTGCGGCAGACGAGGCAGCAGCGGTAGTCGAGGCAGAGGCAGCGGCCAAGGTTGCCGTATGGGTCGACTACTCCGAAGCGGTGCTTCGCGCGGAGCAGGCCCTGGTCGACCGGGTGGCCACAGAGCAGCTGCTCGCACGACACCTCGACCCGGGACACCGGATCGATTGGTGGTCGCTATGGGAGCGGTACTACGCCGAGCCCTCCGAGCGGGAGCATGAGACCCTGGTGGTGCCAGCGCTTGCCGCAGCGGTGAACGCTCGCGAGGCCCTGGCCACGGCACGAGCGGAGTGCGCAACGTAAGCAACGTCGACCAAGCAGAGGCGGCCCGGGAGGGGGACACCGGGGGCCCGGGGGGGGGGTGGTGGGGGGGGGCGTGCCCGCCCGGGGCGGTCGTGG
>VXRE01000139.1:30883-36515 GCA_009838635.1 Acidimicrobiia bacterium
GCCCGGGAGTGCGAACCCGGGCCGCCTCTGCTTGGTACTTGGGGGAAGGCTAACCCGACCTAGCCGATCTTGGTCACCCAGAGCCGGTAGGAACGCTTCTCCGGGTTGCGGACGCGTAGCTCGATATCGCCACTACATCCGGCACCGATGTCTACGAGGATCCGCGCTCCGGTGCGTGGTTTGGTACATCTGCCATCGTCCGAGAAGACCCGGACTTCGACTCCGTGGAAGTTGCGCACGCGCCACTTGCCGGCGTCGAGCGCGCCGAGCCGGTGGATCCGGTGGCGGCTGTCGCCGATGAGGGTGAACCGTGTCTTGGTGTCGGACGCTTCTGGTACGGCACGCCAGTGGAGGACGATCCCCTCCTCGTCGTGGTGGCCATGGTCACCCTCGTCGTCTCCGTGGGTATGGGTGTCCGCTAGTGCGAACGAGCACGGACCAACGATCTGGCCGGTGCCGCGGATCGGATTCCAGTAGGCCGTGCCGCCGAGTTCCTGGAAGCCGGCCTCGTTCCGCACCTCGCAGTAGAGCGTGACCGAGCCGTTTTCGACTTCATAGTCGTAAGTGCCGGCGCCCATGTCCACGTCCACCAACTCCCCGCTCATCGGCACGGTCACGGACCACCAGCCTTCGTGGTCGTGGTCGTCGTCCGCGGATGCCGCCGGGAGGGCAGTGAACAGCATCACGGCAGCCAGAACGGCGGATATCCGGTTGAATCTCATAGGGCCTCCACTGTGGTTCGTCCGTTTCGAGAATGATAACCATTCTCACTTTTGCCGGCAACGGCCGCCTTCTCCCCTCCAAAGCAGAAGCGGCCCGGTAGTTGCCCTCGAATAGCGCCCGGGCCGCTCCGCTTCGTCCGCAGAGGCCAACCGACATCGGTGGGATGACTTCTCGCCCCGACCGCAGGCCTTCGGGCACCTCCATAGCGTAGGCACCACACGTGCCGCCCTGGGCACAGTAGAGGCCAAGTAGCAGGTTCCTACCAATGACGGTTAACTATTATTACCAAGTCCAACAAATCGATAGAGCTGGATAAGATTGTAAGAAGATTCTTGTAGGATCTTCTGAAGGCGCCGATTATCGGCTAGAGCGCCATTGTGGTGCTCTTGGTCGTTATCGGCCTGGTTGGAGCGGCACTGGCGCAGCCAGCACCCGCGGCACCGGCTACGGCGGGCTTACCACTGAGCCGACTGCCCAGGTCGAGCTTGCCGCCGGCACCTGGGGCGTGTCCGTTCACGCGGGCAATGGTGATCAGCCGTTCACCGGCGGCAGCGTAGCGGCCTGGTCCGAGGACCAGAACTACACCGTTACCAAGACGGTCAAGTCCTGGCTCGAACACGAGGTCGTGATACCGGCTGACGCCGGCAAATGCGGCCTCCGACGCGACCCCGGATCGGGCACTATCCAGTACCGCGCCATATCGGTTGCGGCACCGCCGACCACCAAGACGACCGCCCCTACGACAACCACCACAACTGCGGACTTGAGCTGATTAGGACCGCCGACCGAGGAGGAGATCCGTCTCTACCTGGACGACCGGGATCCGGTCCGTGTCAGCGGACCCAAGTACCAGACCGCCACCCTCGAACTAGAGGAAGGCGACTTGGAGGCTTGTCGTGTCCGGTGCGGAACGGTGGAAGGCACCAGGCTGCCCAGGCGCTCAGGCTTGGCGGTCGGGAAGAAAGGCAAAAGATCACGGTCGGAGAAGATTGTCCGTCACCGCTCCCAGGGCGGGCTAGTCGTCGTCCGCGATGACGCCCTCCCCGTGGCGGTCTCCCAGGGTGGCTCCGCCCGTCGGGGAGTTCAACCAGACCCAGATGGTTTCGTCCCATTCCTTCTCATCGTCGTCCACCAGCGTGACGGACACCACCTGCTGGGTTTCCCTGGGGGCGAACGTCACCCGATCATGGTAGTCCTCGTAGTCGAGGTGCCAGGTGGCCGTGCCCAAAGCCGTGGTGAACTGCACCGTCACCTCCTCCTCGCTCGCCGCGCTGAGCGTCACGACGAACTCGATCGTGCCCGCATCCTCCCGCGCCCTGGCGTCGCTCACCGAGATGCTCACGCCGTCGGGCTGGGCCGGCGGCGGGTCGTCGTCGGTTACGGCGACGGTTGCTGCGCTACTGCTTGACGAGACGGTGTAGCCCGTGCCGGTGTTTACGGTAGCGGTCACGGAGCCGTCGGCTTCGTCGAGGCTGTCGTCGCTGGTGGCGGCGGTAAGGGTGTAACTACCGCTGGTAGGGATGGTCACGGTCCGCGCGCCCGTGCTGACCCCGTAGTCGCCACTCTGTGTGATCGTCACGCCCACATTCAACGGCGAGCGCGGCGCCGGGTTGGCGGTGACGGTGAAGGTGGCGTCACCGCCCTCGGTCACGCCACCGCCCGCGGTGACACTGACCACCGGCTCAGGCTGGGGCTGGTTGGCGCACTGCTCGATCGCTTCGAGGGTGCGGGTGACCCGGTTCCAGAGGCTTCGGATGAACCGGTTCTCGTTCGCCCTCGACCCGGCCACGGTCAGTGGAGTCTCACCGGTGTCCTCGCCGAGCGCGGCCAGGACTTCGTTCCAGCGCTTCACGTGATCGGCATTGTGGCTGTGCTTGTCGCGCCAGCCGGTGACCTCGTCCACAGTGACCGCGTCGGCGGGCAGGTTGGGTGTGCAGACCGGCGGCGGGTCGTCGTCGGTTACGGCGACCGTCCCCGCGCCACTGATTGACGAGACGGTGTAGCCGCTACCGCTGTTCAGCGCCGCTGTGACGGAGCCGTCAGGTTCATCCTGGCTGTCGCTCGTTGTGCTCACGGTGAAGGTGTAGCTACCTGATGTGGGCATCGTGACGGTCTGGGCGCCCGTCGTCGCGCCGTAGTCGCCGCTCTGGGAGACCGTGACGCTTACCGGCAGCGTGGTGTGCGGCGCTGGGTTGGCGGTGATGGTGAAGGTGGCGTCACCGCCCTCGGTCACGTCGTCACCGGCGGTGATGCTGAGTTCGGGCATGTCGTCGTCGGTTACGGCGACGGTTGCTGCGCTACTGCTTGACGAGACGGTGTAGCCCGTGCCGGTGTTTACGGTAGCGGTCACGGAGCCGTCGGCTTCGTCGAGGCTGTCGTCGCTGGTGGCGGCGGTAAGGGTGTAACTACCGCTGGTAGGGATGGTCACGGTCCGCGCGCCCGTGCTGACCCCGTAGTCGCCACTCTGTGTGATCGTCACGCCCACATTCAACGGCGAGCGCGGCGCCGGGTTGGCGGTGACGGTGAAGGTGGCGTCACCGCCCTCGGTCACGCCACCGCCCGCGGTGACACTGACCACCGGCGTGGAGTGCGCCACCGTTACCGTCACTGCGCGGCGGGCCGTGCGGGAGCCATTGCCTGCTGTGATGAGCACGTGGTAGATGCTGTCGGTATCGGCGTCGAACGGAGCATTGAGACTGGGAGAAGCGCGGAAGCTCAAAACGCCGGTCGCGGATATGTCGAATGCTGCGGCGTCTTGCCCGGACAGCGTCCACGTCACCGAGGCGTCCATGTTGTGGGCACTGAAGGTAGCCACCGGGTCAGTTCCCAGGTGGTGGTAGGTGACCGTATTAGGTCCGTCCAGGCGGGGGGCAGCAGGCCCGAAGACTTGGAGGATCCGGTCGTCGCCGGAGCCATTGGAGGTTGTGATGTACAGCGCTCCGTCAGGACCGAGGACTGGCGAGCGCAGGCGTCCGTAGTGCTGATCGAGTTCTGGCGCGGTGATCTCGCTGATCCATGTGCCGTCATCGGCGAACTCGAACACCTTGAGGTACTGTTGCTTCAGCACTGCGACGGCCAGACGGCCATTCCATGCCCCCCATTGAGCGCCGTCAAGGAACACAGCGCCGCTGGGCGCGATTGCCGCGTAGCCCGATTGCCACTTGGCTTCGATGGCGTTAGGAAAGGCGTCGAGATCCGTCATGGGCACATACTCGTTGTAGCGCCATTTCGGGTTCCAGCCGTAGTTGCCCCCACCTTCTATGAGGTTGATTTCGTCGTCGTAGTCGGGGCCGTGGCCAACTGCCCAGACCTGGTCCGATCTCGGACGGAAGGCGAGCCCCTGCGGGTTCCGGTGCCCGTAGCTGTAGACGCGGGTCTTTCGGGACGAGTCGTTCGGGTCGGTGAACGGGTTGTCGGGGGCGCCTAGACCCGTTTGCGCGTTCACCCGCAGGATCTTGCCGGCCAGCGAGTTGACGTCTTGCGCTGTGTGGTGGATCTGACCGTCGCCGGTGGTGATCCACAGGTAACCGTCCGGGCCGAAGCGAATCCGGCATCCGGCGTGCCATCCACTGTCCTTGAAGGCGATGCCGCCGATCAGCGGATCATCGACGCGGGTTGCGCCGGTGTAGGACGCGTCCATCGTCCATCCGATCACCTGCACTTCCGTCCCAGCGCCCATGTGGCCCTGGCAGGTGTAGAAGCGACGGTTGTCCGCGAAGTCGGGATCTACGGCGAGGCTCATCAGCCCGACAAAGTGGTGGGTGTGGATGTCACTGAAGTCGGCGCTGACCGTCCGCAGCCGTCCATCGGGGAATCTGGCCCGCAACTGACCGCCCCGCTCCGTGAACAGCATCGTGCCGTCCGGGGTGAACGCAATGTCCCAGGGAATCGTCAGGCCGGAAACGAGCGTGCGGACCGTTAAGGGTTGAGGCGCCTCCGCTGGGGCGATCGGAGCGTCGGAGATCCACACGACGCGCTTTTCGAGACCGAAAGCTTTCGGACTGCGCCGGTCGCTGTATTGCACGCTCACTTTTAGATACCTTCCGGCATGTTCGCTGGCCGGCGTGAAGGTCGCCGCCTCCACTCCCTTGCCGGGAAGGGTCCCGGGAATCCCCGCGGCGACCTCGGTGTACCGCCCATCGCGGTCGTCGCCCACCGAGACGCTCCACCTCCAGATGGTCTCCCGATGGACCACCCCCCCGTCCGGATCGTTGAACCGACCGCGGATCACCGTCCCGGCGCGCATCGTTGACGGAGCAAAGGTCAGCACGCCCGGTTCCTCGACGTCAGTCACGACAATTGGCACTGTGAACAGATTGGGCCCTTTGTCGTCCGTAGCGGTGACGGTCACCACGTAGCGATGGCGCCCCTCATAGTCCAGCGATCCGGTGGTTCGCAACTGGCCGCTGGCGGTGTCGATGCTGAAGATCGCGGCGTCCGATCCGCCCAGAGCGTAGGTCACCCTGCCGATGGGATCGGCCAACGCGACCGGCGCGCCGATGGCAGTGCCGGCAGGCTGGTTCTCCGCCACCTGACGTTCCACTCGATGCGATTGAGAAGACGCCGATGTCGCGCCGATGGGCGAGGGCGCAGAAGCCGAAGGCGCTACTGCGTTGCCGCTGTGAGCTCGATTCGGCCCAAAGAACAGACCGGAGAGCACTAGCAACGCTACACAAGCTACTCTTGCGGCGAATCTAAGCAGCCAATCATTGCCTGCCGCTTTGTCGACACTTTGGTACAATTCTTCTCCCCTTGGGTTGGGTGTGCGTCCGCCCAGTCGATGCCTACATCATCTAATGCGTCGGCAATGAGTGTGTGGACATTAGTCGGTCGGAGTGCTGTTGGCCAGCGGGGAGGGGGGTGTCCCTGTCTGGTTGTCAAGCCGCGTGGGGTAGTTTCTGGGGTTGGC
>VXRE01000006.1 GCA_009838635.1 Acidimicrobiia bacterium
GGGTGGGAGGGCAACCCGGCATAGGACACCCACGACACCCGGCTGTCCGCGTCCAGGAACTCGGCCACCGCCTGGGCGTTGGCCACATGGCGCTCCATCCGCAAGGACAGCGTCTCCAGCCCCTGGAGCAGCAGGAACGAGTTGAATGGCGACAGGACCGCGCCCACATCCCGCATCAGCTCCATGCGGGCCTTCATCAGGTAGGCGTACTCCCGGAAGTTCGCCCAGAAGGTGAGGTTGTGATAGGCCGGTGACGGCTCGACGATGGCGGGGAACCGTCCGTTGTCCCACGGGAAGACCCCGCTCTCCACGATCACACCTGCGATCGAGGTGCCGTGGCCGCCGATGAACTTGGTGGCCGAGTGCACCACCACGTCGGCGCCGTACTCGATGGGCCGGCACAGCGCGGGGCTGGCGAAGGTGTTGTCCACCACCAGGGGTAGGCCGTAGGAGCGGGACAGATCGGCCATCGGCGCCAGGTCGAGGACGTCACCCGCCGGGTTGCCGATCGTCTCTCCGTAGACGAGCCGGGTCCGGTCGGTGATGGCCTGCTCGATGGCATCGAGGTCGTTGGTGTCCACGAAGGTCGTGTCGATGCCCATCCGGCGGAGCGTCACGTCGAACTGGGTGAACGTCCCGCCGTACAGCGACCGGTTGGCGACGATGTGGTCCCCCACCTCGCAGAGGGTGAGCACCGCCACGAGCTGGGCCGCCATGCCGGAGGCGGTCGCCAGGCCGCCCAAGCCGCCCTCCAGGGAGGCCATGCGCTCCTCGAAGGCCGCGTTGGTGGGGTTCCCGATGCGCGTGTAGATGTTGCCGAAGCTCTGGAGGGCGAACAGGTCGGCGGCCTGCTGGGGATCCTCGAACACGTAGGAGGTGGTCTGGTAGATGGGCATGGCCCGCGCACCGGTGTCGGGGTCCGGCCGCTGGCCGGCGTGGATGGAACGGGTGTCGAAGCCGAACTCGTGGCTCATCTGGCGCTTCTCCTGGACCGGGTCGTGGATGAGGGATCCCAATCGGATTCCAGATGGTAACGGAGGTGGGGCTCGAACAGATGCGGCTCGAGCAGGAAGGCATCGTGACCCTTCTCCGAGTGGACGGTAATCCAGTTGAAGTCCTGACCGGCCGCCTTCAACTCCTCCGCCAGCTCCTTCTGCTCGCCCGGGTAGTAGCACACGTCGGAGTCGATCGAGAAGACCAGATACTTGTGGGATCCGGCTGAGAGCATGTCCCGGAGCGTGATCCCCTTGCGCTCGGCCTCCGCATACAGATCGAAGTCCTGCCATGCCCACATTGTCCGCAGGTAAGCGTTGGCGTCGAAACGCTTGACGAACTTCTGGCCCTGATGCCACATGTAGCTCTCGATCGGAAGCCGTACCCGATCTCCGGACTCGGCCACCTCCCCCCTGGCCCGCTTCTTCATCTGGTCCAGCGAGACGAACGTCTTGTGCCCGATCATCCGGGCGAGGGCGAGGCCGGCGTCAGGCGCGTCCCCGTCGTAGTAGTTGCCGCCCTTGAAGTCCGGGTCGTTGTAGATGGCGTTGATCTGCTCGAAGTCATGTATCACGTGGAGGGTCGTGGCCCGCAGGCCTGCCGCGATAGGAACGACGAAACGCACCCGATCGGGGTAGCGGACCGCCACGTCGAGGCACATCATCCCGCCCACGCTGCCACCTACCACCGCATGGAGTTTTCTCACCCCGAGGTGGTCCAGGAGCCGGAAGTGTGCCCGGACCGTGTCGCCCGCGGAGACGCGCGGGAAGTCGGGTCCGTAGGGCTTGCCGGTGAGCGGGTTGATGCTGGCGGGGCCGGTGGTGCCATAGCAATGACCCAGCCAGTTGGCGCAGATCACTGCGAACTTGTCCGTGTTGAGGGAGCGGCCCGACCCGATGAAGTCGTCCCACCACCCGGTATGCATCTCGTCGGTCCAGCGGTCCTCGGCGCCGGTGTAGTCACGGTTCTCTCCGGCCGCGTGGTGGCCGCCGGTGAGGGCGTGGAAAAGGAGGATGGCGTTGTCGCCGGCCTCGTTGAGCTCGCCGTAGACCTCGTAGGCGAGGGTTACCTCGGGCAGCACCTCGCCGCTCTCGCAGACGAACGGATCCGATTCGCTGCCGAACGTGAAGAACCGGGTCTCGACCGGTCCGATGCCTTTGCCCATGAGTCCATTCCGAGTGCCTCTGGATCGGCGCATACGATATCAACCTATCCGGCCATCCCGGACATCGGGGGTGGAGCGGATCCCCTACAGCTCCCGCCGGTCCGCCAGGGCCCTGCCGAGGGTGATCTCGTCGGCGTAGTCCATGTCGCCCCCGACCGGCAGACCGCTGGCCGGACGGGTAACGGTTACGCCGAAGGGCTTGAAGCGTCGCGCCAGGTACATGGCGGTGGTATCCCCCTCGATGGTGGGATTGGTGGCGATGATGATCTCGATCCGCGACTCCCCGGTCCCCGCGCCGTTGTCCCTGTGCCGGTCCCGGAGCTCCTCGATCCGGAGCTCGAGTTCCTCTATCCGGAGCTGGGAGGGTCCTATACCGTCGATGGGCGAGAGAGCGCCGCCCAGCACGTGGTACTGCCCGGCGAACTCGCGCGTACGCTCGATGACCGCTATGTCCTGGGCCCGCTCGACCACGCAGATGTACCCGGGCTCGCGGCGAGGATCGCGGCAGATCGAGCACTCCTCCCCCGCGGTGACGTTGTAGCAACGAGAGCAGAAGGAAGTCTGCTCGCGCAGGTCGATGATCGCCCCCGCCAAGCGGCGAGCGTCAGCCTCCTCTACGTTCAGCAGATGGAAGGCGAGACGCTGGGCGGACTTGCGACCCACCCCGGGAAGCCTGCTCAGCTCGTCGATCAGTCGTTGAACGGGACGCTCGAACATCAGCCTGACCAGGGTAGTCGGTGACAGTGACGAAACCGTCGCATCCTCGCCTACGCCTAATCGGGCTGGACCTCCTGGACGTTCAGTTCGGACTCGCGCAGCAGAAGCTCCGCCTGATGCATGGCCGCCTTCGGGTCCACCTGCGGCGGCGCCGGCGAGGGAGCGGGCTCGTCCACCGGCTCGGCAGGATCAGGGGCGTCCGGCTCCGGCCCTGACTCGGGCATCGGATCCGGCGGGGGTGAGGGATCCGGTCCGGCACCCTGGCCCTGCGACCCGCCGGGCGCGCCCGCCATCCGGAAGTCGATCCTCACCGACCTGCCGAGGAGCCTCTCTCCCTCCCGAGCGAGCAGCGCGGCCAGATCGGCGTCCGTAGAGAGGGTCTTGTAGTGAAGCTCGTACCCGGCCGGAAGGTGCAGCACCAGAGCGGAACCGTCCACTGCGCCCGGAACAGCCTCGCGGAAGAACGCACCCAGCCTGCCACCCAACCCTTCGATGACCGCGTTGCTGAGCTGCGGCCAGATGCGGTCCAGGTCCGCATCGGCGAGTGGCTGGTCGGACGCCGGGACGGATAGAGGCTCTTGAGGCGGAGAGGCCGGAGTGTCCGCCGGGGCTTCGGCAGGGGCGTCCGGAGTGGATGCGGCCGGGGCGGAGGTCGCCGAGGCAGTAGCGGCCGGGGCCGGGACGACCGGGGCCGGGCTGCGGACGGGCGCGACCGGCCGGCCTTTCTCGAGCCGCTCGATCCGCCGCAGCAGTCCGTCCGGGCGGTCGTCCAGCTCGGGGCGGGATAGCTTCAGGACCGCCAGCTCCAGCATCATGCGCTCGTCCCGACCCTCCCTGAGCTTGACCAGCGCCTCTCCCAGGATGTCGATCGACCTCATCACCAGAGCCGCCGGCATCCTGCCTGCCACCTCCTGCCAGTGCTCGATCACCTCAGGCGGCTCGTCGGTGAACTCCCTCACATCCGAGCTGTAGTGGGTGAGGAAGACCCCCCGGAAGAACCCCAGCGCATCGCCGGCGAAGCGCCGCAGATCGACGCCGCCCGCCGACAGATGGGCCACCAACTCGAGGGCGGCGGCGGGCGCCTCGTCAGCAACCGCATCCACCAGCTTCATGAGCGACTCGGGCCCGGCCACGCCGAGCGCCGCCTGGACGCCTTCCTCGGTGACGGTACCGTCCCTGGCGGCTACCTGCTCGAGGAGGCTCAACGAGTCCCGGACCGACCCGGCAGCCCGCCGAGCCACCGCCAGCAGGGCGCCGTCGGCGGCCTCGAACCCCTCGGCCTCGGCGATCCACCTCAGGTGGTCGGTCAGGGTGTCGGTCGGCACCAGATGGAAGTCGAACCGCTGGCTTCTCGAACGGACCGTGTCGAGCAACCGGTAGGGCTCGGTGGTGGCCAGCACGAAGTGCACGTGCTCGGGTGGCTCCTCCAGGGTCTTCAGCAGGGCGTTGGCGGCCGACTTGGTGAGCATGTGGGCTTCATCGAGGATGAACACCCGCCGAGCACCCCCCACCGACGCCACCGTGGACACCCCGGCGCGCAGTTCCCTGATGTCCTCCACCTTGTTGTGGGAGGCGGCATCGAGCTCCATCACGTCCATGGAGGCTGATGACGCCACGCCCGCACAGGACGGGCAGGCGCCGCACGGCTCGCTGTCCGGATCCCGGTCGGGACAGTTCAGGGCCATGGCCAGCAGGCGGGCGGTGGTGGTCTTGCCCGTGCCTCTGGGACCGGTGAACAGGTAGGCGTGAGCCACCCGACCTCCGGCGATCTCCCTGGCCAGGGTCACGGTGACATGCTCCTGGCCGATTACCTGATCGAAGCGCTGCGGCCGGTACTTGCGGTAGAGCGCCTGGTACTCCATCGCCGGAAGCGTACTCATCCGGCGCGGGCCGGCAACCTGGACGGCCTCGCTATCGTCGGAGCGTGGTCGTCCATGCGGAACCCTTCCGGCACGTTGCCCGCGAGGCTCGAGAGAACTCCGAATTCCTGCGGATGGCACCCGCCGCCACCAAGGCTGCCGAGTCCAAGGGCCGGGAGAGTCCGGAGGAGCCCGACCCGCTCCGTACCGCATTCGAGCGGGACCGCGACCGCATCGTCCACTCCAACGCCTTCCGGCGGCTGGCTCGCAAGACCCAGGTGTTCATCGACCCCGGCAACGACCATTTCGTCACCAGGCTCACCCACACGCTCCAGGTCGCCCAGATCGGACGCTCGATGGCGGTTGCGCTCGGCCTGAACGAGTCCTTGACCGAGGCCATCTGCCTGGGTCACGACATCGGGCACGCCCCATTCGGTCACACCGGAGAGGACGCCCTCGACGAGATGCTCGACGGGGGTTGGGTCCATGCCGATCACTCGGTGCGGATCCTGTCAGTGATCGAGCCGCTCAACCTCACCTGGGAGACGCGGGACGGCATCCGCGCCCACCCGTGGCGGATCGAGGAAGGGCCCACCACCCCGGAAGGGGCCCTGTGCCGCTACGCCGACCGGATCGCCTACCTCAGCCATGATCCCGTCGATGCCATGCGGGCCGGGATCATCCGCTACCAGGACCTGCCGTTCCGGGCGCAAGCCCTGCTCGGCGACCAGCACGGGCGTTGGGTGACCGCGATGGTGCACGCGGTGATCGACGGCTCGATCAGTGCCGGCCGCGTCCGGATGGCCCCCGATGTGGCCGAAGCCATGGACGATTTGCGGAATTTCATGTTCGAGCGGGTCTACCTTCGGGCTGAGGGTCAACCTCTGAGGAGGCAGGCCATGGCCGTGGTCCAGGACCTGGTCCGCTACTACGAGGCGCACCCGTCCGAGATTCCCCCCTCCGCGCGGCGGTCCGACTCTCCGCAGCGCCAAGCGGTCGATTACGTGGCCGGCATGACCGACCGTTTCGCCAACCGGGTCCACGCGGCTCGCTGCGGGTAGGGCGAGATGCTCCGACCGGTGATCCTGGCGGGAGGATCGGGCACCCGGCTGTGGCCGCTGTCGCGTCCCGAGCATCCCAAGCCGCTGGTCCGACCGGCCGGCGGGCGTTCGATGTTGCAGGAGACCCTCCTGCGCGCCGCCCTGCTCCCGGAACCGGCGGATCCGATCATCGTGTGCGGTGAGGGCCACTACCAGCCCGTATCCGACCAACTGGCCGAGATAGGGGTGAAACGCTTCCAGGCGGTGCTGGAACCGGTGGGCCGCAACACCGCTCCCGCCGCAGCCGCAGCCGCGTTGCTGTCGGCGGCGGACGACCTGCTGCTGGTGCTCCCGGCCGACCATGCCGTCAGAGACACCGCAGCCTTCGTCGAGGTGGTGGAGCGAGCCACGGCCGCCGCCCGGGCCGGCTGGCTGGTCACCTTCGGCGTCACGCCGGACCGGCCCGAGACCGGATACGGCTATATCGAGCACGGGCCGGCCGTCGCCGACCTCCCGGGCGTGATCAGGATCGCCTCGTTCCGCGAGAAACCGGACCGTCCGACCGCCCGCCGTTACGTCGATTCGGGCCGCTACTCATGGAACTCCGGCATGTTCCTGTTCCGGGCCGGCACCCTCGTCGACGAACTGCGGTCAGCCAGTCCCGGCATTGTCCGCCAGGTACGGGCCGCGCTCGGCGGCCGGGGCGGCGAAGGTCCGGTGGTGTTGGAGGAGCAGGCCTTCTCAGCCTGTCCGGAGGGCTCCATCGACCGGGTGGTAATGGAGCGGACCCGTCGCGGCGCCATGGCGCCCTTCGAGGCGGGATGGTCCGACCTGGGGTCCTGGGCCGCTCTCTGGGAGAGAGCCACCAGAGACGAGCACGGGAACGTGGTGGCCGGGCCTGCCGAGGTGCGCTCGGTCTCGTCCAGCTACGTCTCGGCCGGGGAGCGGCCCGTCCTGGTACTCGGCCTCGACGGGGTCATAGTGGTGGATACCGGGGACGCGGTCCTCGTGGCGGCCATGGACCTGGCCCAGGACGTCAGGCCCCCTGAGCATAGTTGTTAGTTGCTAGTTGCTAGTCGTTAATTGCACTAACAACCAGCAATACGAAACTCTGTCAAGGACTGCTTCCCCAAACAGCCACGAAGTTAAGCCTCTCCCCCCGCCAAGGCCACGCCGCCACGAACGCGATCTTCTCAAACGGGTCGGCTGGCCGCAACAACTGCAACTCTTCCTCATAGCCGACCTGCCTGTGAGGGCGTTGATTAGTAGTTGGTAATAACTAGCAACTAGAAACTAGGGGCTAGAAACTATTCAACTGCCGGATCGCTGGTGACGAGTTCCTCTTCGGGTTCGTGGAGGCCGACTCCTGTGCCCGCGTCCCCATGCTCGGCCAGCTCCCCGTTCGGCTCGCCCTCCTCACCGGGCATCTGGAGGGACGCCAACCAGTCGGCTCCGAGGTTCGACGGGAGCACGCTTGCCTCGGGAAGATCCGGCTTGATGGACTGGTACCGGGTGGCACCCGTTCCCGCCGGGATCAGCTTGCCGATGATCACGTTCTCCTTGAGACCTCGCAGGTGGTCCGAGCGACCGTTGATGGCCGCTTCGGTCAGCACCCGGGTGGTCTCCTGGAACGAGGCCGCCGACAGCCACGAGTCCGTGGCCAGCGATGCCTTGGTGATTCCCATCAACTCGGGCCGTCCCTCGGCAGGCTGGCGGCCCTCAGCCACCAGGCGGCGGTTCTCCTCGCGGAACTCCCCGTAGTCGACCAACTGGAGCGGCAGGAAGTCCGAGTCGTTCGAGCGGGCTACCCGAACCCTGCGCAACATCTGGCGCACGATCAGCTCGATGTGCTTGTCGTGGATGTCCACGCCCTGGTTCCGGTAGACCTCCTGGACCTGTTCCACCAGGTACTGCTGGCAGGCCCTCACGCCCTGGATGTCGCACACTTCCTTGGGATCGAGCGGACCCTCCGTCAGAGGCGTGCCCGGCGCGATCTCCTGGCCGTTGCGTACCTTCAGGCGAGCCCTGCGGGAAACCTCGTACTGGGTCTCCCCTTCCGAGGACTCGATCACGATGGCCCGTCCGCCCTCCTCCGTCTCTTCGATCCGGACCAGACCACCGACCTCGGAGAGCACCGCCTTCCCCTTGGGAGAGCGGGCCTCGAAGAGCTCGACCACCCTGGGAAGACCGTGGGTGATGTCCTGGCCGGCCACGCCACCGGTGTGAAACGTGCGCATGGTCAACTGCGTTCCCGGCTCGCCGATCGACTGGGCGGCCATGATCCCGACCGCCTCGCCGGGCTCCACCATCCGGCCCGTGGCCATGCTCAACCCGTACGAGGCCTGGCTTATCCCGTGGGGAATCTCGTCGGTCAGGGGCGAGCGCACCCGCACGTCCAGAACCTCCGACGCGGCCTCCAGGGCGACCATGGCGTAACGGTCGAGCACCTCCCCGGCCACCAGCTCCCGCCCGTCCTTGGTCACCACCGGCTCGCCGTCGACCAGCACGTCGTCTACGAGTACCCGTCCGTACACACGGTTCCGCAGGTTGGGGATCAGCTGCCATTCCTTGCCTTCCATGACCCTGATGGGAATGCGGATGCCCCGGTCCTCCGAATCCTCGTCCTGCACGATGATCTCCTGGGAGACATCGACCAGGCGCCGGGTCAGGTAACCCGAGTCGGCGGTCCGGAGGGCGGTGTCGGCCAGGCCCTTCCGGGCGCCGTGGGTGGAGATGAAGTACTCCAGCACGGTCAGGCCCTCCAGGAAGTTGGCCTTGATCGGGCGGGGGATGATGTCACCCTTCGGGTTGGCCACCAGGCCCCGCATGCCGGCGATCTGGCGGACCTGCATCCTGTTCCCCCGGGCGCCGGACTTCACCATCATGTCGATCGGGTTGAAGTCATCGCTGGCCAGGGTCTTCTCCATGGAGGCGGTCACCTCTTCGGTGGCCTCGGTCCATATCTCGATCAGCTCCTGGTGGAGCTCGTCCTGGGTGATGATGCCGCGCTGGTACTGGCGATCCTGCAGGTCAGCCTTCTTCTGGTGCTTGTTGAGGATCCGCTGCTTGTCACGGGGCGCCCGAACGTCGCGGAGCCCCATAGTCAGCCCGGACCTGGTCGAGTAGTCGAATCCCAACTCCTTGAGCCCATCCAGGGTTCGCTGCACCACGTTCTTCCCGTACCGCTCGATGATCTCGGCGATCAGCACCTTGAGGTCGCCCTTCAGCACCATGGCGTCGAGAACGGGGAAGTCCTCGGGCATTACCTGGTTGAGCAGGGTCCGTCCGAGAGTGGTCTCGAACAGCCGGCCACCGTCCACCGGCGCCTCGGTGATGAGGTTCGGGATGAAGTCGGCCAGCTCGGCATGCATGACCGGATCGCCGGCGATCTCGCCCAGGCGCAGCTTGATCGGGGCGTGCAGCGATATCTCGCCCAGGTCGTAGGCCATCAAGGCTTCGTCCGGGTCGGCGAACACCCGGCCGGCCCCCTTGGCGTCCGACACCTTCTCGGACAGGTAGTAGATACCGATCACCATGTCCTGGGACGGCGCCACGATCGGGTAACCGCTGGCCGGGGAGAGGACGTTGTTGGTGGAGAGCATCAGAACCCTGGCCTCCGCCTGAGCCTCGGCCGACAGCGGCAGGTGTACCGCCATCTGGTCTCCGTCGAAGTCGGCGTTGAACGCCTCGCACACCAGGGGGTGTATCTGGATCGCCTTGCCCTCGACCAGGATGGGCTCGAAGGCCTGGATACCCAGCCTGTGCAGCGTGGGGGCGCGGTTGAGCAGCACCGGGTGCTCCTGTATCACCTCTTTGAGCACGTCCCAGACCTGGGGACGGCGGCGCTCCACCATACGCTTGGCGGACTTGATGTTCTGGGCGATGTCCCGATCGACCAGCCGCTTCATGACGAAAGGCTTGAACAACTCGAGGGCCATGACCTTCGGCAGACCGCACTGATGGAGCTTGAGCTGCGGTCCCACCACGATCACCGAGCGCCCTGAATAGTCCACCCGCTTACCCAGCAGGTTCTGGCGGAAGCGGCCCTGCTTGCCCTTGAGCATGTCGGTAAGGGACTTGAGAGGCCTATTGCCCTGACCGGTGACGGCCTTGCCCCGCCGACCGTTGTCGAACAGGGCGTCCACCGCCTCCTGGAGCATGCGCTTCTCGTTGTTCACGATGATCTCGGGAGCGTTCAGGTCGAGAAGTCGCTTCAGCCGGTTGTTGCGGTTGATGACCCGCCGGTAGAGATCGTTGAGGTCCGAGGTCGCGAACCGACCGCCGTCCAACTGGACCATCGGGCGGAGATCGGGCGGGATCACCGGGACCGACTCCACGATCATGCTCCGGGGAGAGTGCTTGCCCTCCCAGAACGGCTTCACCACCTTGATCCGCTGCGTAGCCCGGTGGCGGCGCTGGGCGGAGGTGGCCACCAGGTTCTCACGGAGCATGGCCATCTCGGCATCCAGGTCGATCCGCCTCAGCAGGGCCTTGACCGCCTCGGCGCCCATGCCTCCCGAGAAGTAGTCCTTGTACTGGTCGTCGAGCATCCGCCACAGCTGCTCCGACTCCACCAGCTTCTTGGGCTTCAGGCTGCGGAAGGTCTCGAAGGCCTCCCGGTAGAGCTCGCACTCCTGCTCGCACCGGGACTCGCGATCCAAGACCTCGCGTTCGACCTCGCGGCGCCGCTGGGTGATCTCCTGGGGCTTGGCGCCCCCCTCCTCCATGCGCCGGATCTCTTCCTCGTGCCGCTGGAGGTGGGCCTCGCGCCACTCGTCGAAGTCTTCCTGCTCGAGTTCGATCCCGGCCTCCATCTCCTCCTCCAGCCGCGGCAGGTCTTCGAGACGCTTCCTCTCGTCGAGCTCGGTGACCACGTAGGAGGCGAAGTAGATGACCTTCTCGAGTTCCTTGGGGGACATGTCGAGCAGGTAGCCGAGGCGGGAGGGGACGCCCTTGAAGAACCAGATGTGGGTGACCGGAGCGGCCAACTCGATGTGGCCCATGCGTTCCCGGCGCACCTTGCTCCGGGTCACCTCCACGTTGCACTTCTCGCAGGTGATGCCCCGGTAACGGATCCGCTTGTACTTGCCGCAGGCGCACTCCCAGTCCTTCTGGGGACCGAAGATGCGCTCGTCGAACAGTCCCTCCTTCTCGGGCTTGAGGGTCCGGTAGTTGATGGTCTCCGGCTTCTTCACCTCGCCGAACGACCAGGAACGGATCTGTTCGGGCGAGGCCAAGCCGATCTTGAGCTCGTCGAACACGTCCCGAGTGGGCGCGCCGGAGGATGCCGGGTAGCCTCCGTACTTACTGAACCGGTCAGGTGTTTGGCCCCAATCCACGCTTGTCAACCTTCTTCCCTGCGCTCCGGACGCGACAGATCGATTCCGAGTGACTCCGACGTGCGATAGAGGTCCTCATCCAGGTCTCTGAACTGGACTTCCTCTCCCGCCGACAGCAACTCTACGTTGAGACACAGGCTCTGCATCTCTTTGATTAGCACCTTGAAGGACTCCGGGATCCCCGGTTCGGGTATGTTGTCGCCCTTGACGATCGACTCGTAGACCTTGACCCGACCCAGGACATCGTCCGACTTGATGGTCAGCAGCTCCTGGAGGGCGTAGGCGGCGCCGTAGGCCTCGAGAGCCCACACCTCCATCTCTCCGAAGCGCTGGCCGCCGAACTGCGCCTTACCGCCCAACGGCTGCTGGGTGATCATCGAGTAAGGACCGGTCGAACGGGCATGGAGCTTGTCATCCACCAGGTGGACCAGCTTGAGGATGTAGAGGTATCCCACCGTGATGGTCGTGTCGAAGGGCCTCCCGGTCCGCCCGTCGTAGAGAGTCGCCTTGCCGTCGTCGCCCACCAGGCGCATCCCGTCCCGGTTGGGGAGGCTGTTGGCGATGACGTCGCGTATCTCGCTCTGTCGGGCCCCGTCGAACACAGGCGTGGCCACGCGAGAGCGGGGCGGCCTGCCCTCCGCCGCCGGGGTCTCGCTCTTGAAGGGGCGCCATCCCTGAGCGGCGGCCCATCCGAGATGCGTCTCCAGCACCTGGCCGAGGTTCATCCGGGATGGAACGCCCAGCGGCGAGAGCACGATGTCGATAGGGGTCCCGTCCGCCAGGAAGGGCATGTCCTCCTCCGGGAGGATCTTGGCGATCACGCCCTTGTTGCCGTGCCGGCCCGCCAGCTTGTCCCCTTCGGAGATCTTGCGCTGGCTGGCCACGCACACCCGTACCAGCTCGTTGACCCCGGGCTGGAGATCGTCGTAGCCGTCCGCCCGCCGGTAGACCCGTACATCGATCACCTTGCCGGACTCGCCGTGGGGAACCTTGAGGGAGGAGTCCCTGACCTCTCGGGCCTTCTCCCCGAAGATGGCCCGAAGCAGGCGCTCCTCCGGGGTCATCTCGGTCTCACCCTTGGGTGTCACCTTGCCGACCAGGTAGTCGCCCGGTCCCACATTGGCGCCCACCCGGATAACGCCCTCGTCGTCGAGGTCCTTGAGTACCTCCTCCGCTACGTTCGGAATGTCGCGGGTGATCTCCTCGGCGCCCAACTTGGTATCGCGGGCGTCGACCTCGTACTCCTCGATATGGATCGAGGTCAGCACGTCGTTCTTGACCAGACGCTCGCTGAGGACTACGGCGTCCTCGAAGTTGTGGCCCTTCCACGGCATGAATGCGGCCAGCAGGTTCTTGCCCAGCGCCAGCTCGCCCGCCTCGGTGGAGGGCCCGTCGGCGATCACGGTCCCCGCCGATATCTCGTCACCGATGTCCACCACCGGCTTCTGGTTGATCGAGGTGCCCTGGTTGGAGCGCTCGAACTTGCGGAGCCGGTAGCGGTGCTCCTCATCGGTTCCGGTTTCGGAGATCACGATCTCGTTGCCGTTGATGGAGGTCACCACGCCCGCCACCTCGGAGGTGATCAGATCACCGGAGTCCTGGGCGGCCCTGGCTTCCACGCCCGTGCCCACGAGAGGCGCCTCGGCCTGGAGCAGCGGAACCGCCTGGCGTTGCATGTTGGAGCCCATGAGCGCCCGGTTGGCGTCGTCGTGCTCGAGGAACGGGATCAGGGAGGTGGCCACCGAGACGATCTGCTTGGGTGAGATGTCCATGTAGTCGACGTCCCTGGGCGGTACCCGGTCGATCTCGCCGCCGGCTCGCCGGACCAGAACCCGGTCGCGAACGAAGGTGCCGTCCAGGTTCAACTCCGAGTTGGCCTGGGCGATCACGAAGCGCTCCTCCTCCGAAGCGGTCAGGTGCTTGGTGACATCGGTCACCCGGCCGTCCTTGACCTCGCGGTAGGGGGTCTCGATGAAGCCGAACCGATTGACCCTGGCATAGCTGGCGAGGGACCCGATCAACCCGATGTTGGGACCCTCGGGGGTTTCGATGGGGCACATACGCCCGTAGTGGGAGGGATGGACGTCCCGCACCTCGAAGCCTGCCCGCTCCCGTGATACGCCGCCCGGACCCAGCGCCGACAGGCGCCTCCTGTGGGTGAGCCCGGCCAGTGGGTTGGGCTGGTCCATGAACTGGCTGAGCTGGCTGGACCCGAAGAACTCCTTGATCGAGCCCACCACCGGCCGGATGTTGATGAGGGAGGTGGGCGTGATGGAGTCCGGGTCCTGGGTGGACATCCGCTCCCTCACCTGGCGTTCCATCCGGCTCAGACCCACCCGGATCTGGTTCTGGACCAGCTCCCCGACCGTCCGTACCCGGCGGTTTCCGAAGTGGTCCGTGTCGTCGGTGCGGACCACCACCTCGGTACCGGCCCGGGTGGTCATGGTCTCCTTACCCTGCTGGAGGTGGATCAGGTAGCGGATGGTGTCGATGAAGTCGTCCTGGGTGAAGAGACCGTTCTCGGACGAGTGTCCCCCCGGGTTCTCGAACTTCTGGTTGACCTTGTAGCGGCCTACCTCGGTGAGGTCGTAGCGCTTCGAGTTGAAGAAGATGGATCCGATCAGGCCCTTGGCGGAGTCCAGGGTGGTCGGCTCGCCGGGGCGTTGCTTGCGGTAGAAGTCGAGCATGGCATCCTCGACGTCACCCACCGGGTCCTTGTCCAGGGTGTTGGCGATGACATCCGCGTCATGGAACAGGCGGAGTATCTCGTCATCGGTCTCGGCGATGCCCAGCGCCCTCACGAACGACGTGATGTACTGGCGCCGCTTGCGGTCCACCCGTACGCCGACCGTGTCGCGCTTGTCGATGTCGAACTGCATCCATGCGCCCTGGCCGGGTATCACCTTGGCGCCGTACACGTCCTTGTCAGAGGCCTTGTCCACCGAGTGGTCGAAGTACACGCCCGGAGACCGAACCAGCTGGCTCACCACCACCCGCTCGGTGCCATTGATGATGAAGGTGCCGTTGCGGGTCATCATCGGGAAGTCGCCCAGGAACACCCTCTGTTCCTTGATCTCGCCGGTGTTGCGGTTCACGAACCGGGCGATCACGTGAAGGGGCTTGGAGTAGCTCGTGTCCCGCTCCTTCGCCTCCTCCTCGGTCATCAGCGGCTCCCCGAAGTAGTGATCGCTGAGGTCGAGAGCCAGCTGCCCGCCGAAGTCCTCGATGGGTGAGAGCTGCTGGAATATACGGCTGAGGCCTTCTTCGAGGAACCAGCTGAAGGACTCGCGCTGGACCGCGATGAGGTCGGGCAGGGGGCTGACCTCGGGGATCTTGGAGAAGGACAGTCGATCAACAGCGGGGGCTATGGCCAAAGCTTCCTCCTAATAGATACCCGACCGGCATGACCGGCCGGCTTGACTCACTTGACCCGATACATCCGTGTTCCGACGCCAAACGGACACGAACGATCACCATGCTCTCCGAAAGTCGGTCGCCATCAGGCGGGATGTGTGAAGGTACGCGTGCTCTCCCGACACCATAGGGCACAGCAAACCGGTAGTTTAGCACGCGGCAAAGCCGCCTAAACCCGAAGCCTTAGGCGGAAATCAACTCCTATCGACGGGTTCCCGTCGCTTGACCCTACGGGCTAAGCCGTCCACTTCGCGGTGATGTTAACGGGAGACCCGACCAGCCGCCAGTCTTAGTTGCTGGTTTAGGTTCTAGTCGGCAGTTTCATTGTTTGCTAACCATGCCCTACCAACTACAACCTACCGGACTAGCGGATCTCGACCGAGCCTCCGACCGCCTCGATCTTCTCCTTGGCAGCGTTGGCCTCGTCCTTGGAGACCGCCTCGAGAACGGTGCTGGGGAGACCGTCCACGACCGCCTTGGCCTCCTTGAGCCCGAGACTGGTCATGGCCCGGACTTCCTTGATGACCTGGATCTTCTTGTCGCCGGATCCGGTGAGCACCACGTCGAACTCCGTCTGCTCCTCGGCGGGCGCCTCGGCCCCGGCGCCGTCACCGGCGGCGACCGCCATCGCCATCGGGGCTGCCGCGGTCACATCGAAGTGCTCCTCGAAAGCGTCGAGAAACTCCTTGAGCTCGAGGACCGTCATCCCCTCGAACACACCCAACAGTTCTTCAGTAGTCATGCTGGCCATTGCCATCCTCCTAGATTCCGTTCGTTCGGCCGGTGCGGGCACCGGTGGCCGCGTCTGGACCCGGCCTTATCCCTCTTCCTTCTTTTCGAGCAACTGCGAGAACATCGAGGCTGCGCTCCTCGTAAAGGAGCCCATCAGCGAGGCGGCTCTGGTCAGAGGCGCGTTGAAAGCCCCTGCGACCGTGGCGAGCAGCACATCCCGGCTGTCGAGGGTGGCGAGGCGCGCCACCTGATCGGCGCCGATGGCCCTGCCGTCGAGCATGCCGGCCTTGATGACCAGACCTTCGTGGTCCCGGCTGAAGGCGACCAGTGCCTTGGCGGCCGGGACCGGATCGTCCTCGACGAAGGCCACGGCGGTCGGCCCCGTAAGCCACTCGTCCATGTCAACGTGGCCGAGATCGTGGAGAGCTCGCTTGGTGAGCGTCATCTTCAGGACCCGGTATCTCGCCCCGGCTTCCCTGAGGCTCCGGCGCAGTTCCTGCTGGGCCGCCACCGGCAGGCTGCGGCACTCGGTCAGGAACGATGAGGACGAGGCCGAGAAGTAACCCTTGATGTCTTCAACAGCCCGGACCTTGTCGGGTCGTGGCATGAGTTCCTCCGCTGGATTGCGGGTCGCGGGCCGTCCCGCGACTTTGCTGGCGGTAGGCCGCACGCGCCGGAACGGCGCACAGGGACAGCAGGGAGGGGATCGGGACCGATGCCTCGATCCGACCTCGGCAGGCGAATCCTCCGGGATTGCTTTACACCCGTAACGGGTACCGGCTGTCTACGGCCAAACATTCCCGGTCCGGAACCGGGAAACCGCGGGCAGTGTAGCGACCGCGCCCACCCTGCGCCAGGCAGGTCTAGTTTCTAGTCTCTAGTTTCTAGTTGCTAGTTTCTAATATTGACTAAGAACTAGTAACTAGCTCTGATTACACCGGTATCCGGGATTAGGTCACTCCAACCACATCATTTACGAAGTAGCTCGCTCACCCGGCGAGTGATTGCACACCCTGGCCGGAAGATGGGGCCGTCAGATGCCTATAAACCCGGGTCAGGAGTATGAAGCGCCCATTCTCAGCACCCGCACAAATCTCCATCCATGAATTATTAAGGCTAACAACTAGCAACTAGGAAGCAACGCTGGACAGGCGGTCCACCTTCGTCACGTCCACCCTGATTCCGGGACCCATGGTCGAGGCTATCGACAACCCCTTGAGATAAGTGCCCTTCGAAGCGGCCGGCTTCACGCGCAGCACCTCGGACACCAGGGAGATCAGGTTCTCGTGGAGGCGTGTCTCGTCGAAAGAAGCCTTGCCGATGGGAGCAGCCACGTTCCCGTAGCGATCGTTGCGGTACTCGATCTTGCCGGCCTTGAACTCCCCGACCGTCCTGGCCAGGTCTCGGGTGATGGTCCCGGCCTTCGGGTTGGGCATGAGACCCCGCGGTCCCAAGATCCTTCCGAGGCGACCCACCTTCGGCATCATGTCCGGTGAGGCGATCGCGACGTCGAAACCGACATCCCCGCCCGAAGCGATCGACGCGATCAGTTCGTCGCCACCGACCACCTCGGCTCCCGCCTCCTCGGCCTCGGTTGCCAGGTCACCGACCGCGAACACGCAGATACGGATCGCCTTGCCGGTTCCATGGGGGAGGACCACGGTGCCCCGGACCAACTGGTCGGCCCGGCGCGGGTCGATCCCCAGCTTCATCACCGTCTCGATGGTCTCGTCGAATTTGGCGGCGGCGGAAGCCTTCACCATGCGCACCGCCTCGAGCGGCTCGTAATGGTGGTACTTGTCGAATGCGGCGGCGAGCCGGTCGTAGCGCTTGCCCCTGCGAGCCATAGGGTTTCTCCTTGTGGTCATAGCGAGCCACCCTCGCGGTGGCTCTCCCATCGGTATTCGGTTGTCCCAACCCCCCGCTCCTTGGGGCGAAGGGCCTGGTCAGTCGGCGACGATGATCCCCATCGACCGGGCGGTGCCGGCCACGATCTTCATGGCCGCCTCGATGTCGTTGGTGTTCAGGTCAGGAAGCTTGGTCTCGGCGATCCGCCTGATCTGATCGCCGGACAGGGTGGCAACCTTCTCCCGGTGCGGCTCCGGCGACCCCTTCTCCACCCGAGCCGCCTGCCGGAGCAAGACCGCCGTGGGAGGTGACTTGGTGACGAAGCTGAACGACCGATCCGTGTAGATGGTTATCTCGGCCGGAACGATGGTGCCCACCTGGGCCCGGGTGGCATCGTTGTAGGACTTGACGAACTCCATGATGTTGATGCCGTACTGGCCCAGAGCCGGCCCGACGGGCGGCGCCGGGCTGGCCTCGCCGGCCGGGATCTGAACCTTCAGGATGGCTGCAACCCTTTTTCTGCCCATAGTCGGTCTGTCCTTCGTGTCTCTCGTCTTGGCGGTCTGGTCTCGGTCCGGATGGTCGTGGCGCTACTGCTTCTGGATGTCCTCGAAACCCAGTTCCATCGGCGTGTCCCGGCCGAAGATCTCGACCAGCACGGTGACCTTCTGCTGGTCGACGTTGATGTTCTCCACCACGCCGTTGAAATCGGCGAAGGGCCCCTTGGACACGCGCACCGTCTCTCCGATCTCCCACGCCGGCCGGAACCTCGGGGCCTTCTTGGCCGCCTCTCTCTTGAGACCCAGGAAACGCTCCACCTCGCGGCGCGACAGCGGGGTGGGCTGGAATCCACCTCCCATCCCACTACCCACGAACGAGGTGACTCCGGGGGTGTTCCGCACCACGTTGAAGGTATGGGTGTCGTCGTACATCCTGATCAAGAGGTAGCCGGGGAACATGCGCCGCTCCACCTCCACCTTGCGGCCCCCTTTGATCTCGACCACCTTCTCGGTGGGGATGACCACCTCGAAGATGCTCCCCTCGAGGTGCTGGGAGGTCTTGAGGGTGTCGAGATTGGCGCGTACCTTCTTCTCGTGACCCGAATAGGCATGGATCACGTACCAGGACCCCCGCTTGTCGTAGGGGCTGATCGGATCCTCCTCCACGAACTCGGGAACCAGCTCCTGGGTGACGGCGGCCTTGGCTCCGTCCGCCGGAGTCTTCGCAACCGGTTCCTCCCGCTCGGGCTCGGCGCTGGTCTCCGTGGCTTCCACCTCCGGGCCGGAGGCTTCCTCGACGGGCTCCGGCTCGTTCTCGTCACGGGATCCGTCTGCCAGGAAGCCCGCACTCAGGAATGCCGCTCCCAAGGATCCGAGCGAGGAGTCCTCACGATCCCCCTGCTCGGCGGGAGCTCCCTCCTGCTGCTCTGCCGTCCGTTCCGCCATCTTCAACCTGTCAGCGCTCTGATCCCGGCCAGCACCGATCGGCTGAGGGCCAGGTCGACCAGGAATACGTAACCCGTCAGGACGCCGGTCGTGATGACGGTCACCGTTGTGAACGCGATCATCTGTCGGCGGTTGGGCCAGTTGACACGGCTCAACTCCACCCGCACCTCGCGGAGGAACTGGACCAGCCGGCCCAAGCGGCCGGTCGCCGACCCGTCGCCGCCCGGCGCACCCGCGATCGGCGAGCGGCGGCGGTCACCCTGTTGTTTGTTGCGCCGCTCTTCCCGCTCGGCCATGCGACGCATCTCGCGGTTCATTTTTCTGCTGCCTTTTCTTGTGGGTACTGCGACGGGAGCCGCAGTGAACGAGTCGAGCAGGGGCGGAGGGACTCGAACCCCCAACCTCCGGTTTTGGAGACCGGCGCTCTAACCAACTTCGAGCTACGCCCCTCGGCTGCCGCAGGGAGTATACGAACAGGTCTGCCCTAGTTTAGACACCTTACGACCCCGTCCGGTCGTCGGCGGCTTACCTACCGGATGCTTGGCGATCTCATCCGGCGGGCCAGCACCACCACCCCTATGGCGGCGATCGATACCGCCGACGCCACCGCGGTGGCGGTTCTTCGACTGGTAGGTCGCTGCTCGGAGGGGTGGTCGCCGCCCACCTCGGCCGGGTACTCCAGGCCGGCCGTCATGTCAAAGGGCGCCGGTTCGACCTGGGTTCGCATGGCGCCCAGCTCGGCCAGCATCCTCCGCTGGCGAGCGGTGGCGGCCTGGCAGGACAGGCAGCCGCGGCGATGTCGCTCCATCACCGGAGGTAGATCTATCCCGCCCGACTCGGCCCCGTGCAGGACCAGCCGGGTGAGGCCGCAGGTGGCGATCCGAGGAACGCGATCGAGTCCGGCTCGGTTCACCAGGCGGCTCAACTCGACTCCTTCAACAGCTCCCGCAGCCGGAGATGAGCGCGGTGCAGTCGCACCTTGGAGGCGGTCACCGAGATCGACAGCGCTTCGGAGATCTCCTTGTGTGACCAGCCGTAGACGTCCTTCAGGATCACCACCGCGCGCTGGGATCGCGCCAGTTCTGCGAGCGCCGCCCCGAGCCGGGCGCGCAACTCGGTCCGCTCCCCCGCCACCTCGGGATTGCCGCGGTCGCTCGCCTGCGGTTGGACGATCATCGCGTCAAGCTGGTAGGTGCGCTGGCGAGCCGCCCGTCCCTTGAGCGTCCAGGCGACGTTGGCCGTGATCCGGTACAGCCAGGTGGAGAAGCTCGAGTCCCCCCGGAAACGCCCGATGGCCCGCCACGCCCGGATCAACGCCTCCTGGGTGACATCGGCTGCCAGGGTTCGATCACCCACCAACCGGACCGCCAGCGTGTAGACCTCGTGTTGATGGAGCCGTGCCAACTCTCCGAAGGCCTCCCGATCACCGTTTCGCGACCGATCCACCAGCTCGTTTACGTCGGGACCCAACCGATGGTCCTGCACGCTCCTACCCGCTTCCGTCGTCCTTCGGTATCTCGATGCTAGCCGAGACGTGATCCCCCGCCTCGGACGAAACTGTCGAGTTGAGGACGGTCCGCCGCTCATCCCGATCCTTCACCATGGTGGTGACACGGGCAGCCTGGTCGGGATACAGGGGCCGCCGGAACCGGAAGCGGGCCCTGGCGAGCGGACGGGGCCGGGGCGACGATGCAGCGGCCGGCTGGGTAGCCCATGCGGCCATCAACAGGCCGTGGCAGATGACACCGCCCACCCCCGACTCGACCCCGCGGACGTGGTCCCAGTGGACCGGGTTGAAGTCCTCGCTGGCGGCGGCGTACCGCACCAAGTCGACCCGGGAGGCCGACTTGGCCAGCGGCGTGAGGGATTCGCCTACCTCGGGCAAGGACTCGGCGCGGGGAACGGAGTTGGCCCGGCGCGCCTCTGCCGCCGGCTCGGAACGCTCGGTGGCCGTTCCCCCGGGTGGACTCTCCGGGGACATGAGGAACAGCGAGCGGGACGACAGCACCGTCCGGTCGGCGGAATCTACGACCTCGGCGCCGAAGGTTACGAAGGCGGTGCCGGCCCGCTCCCGGAGCCGGTCGATCCGAGCCGAGATGGCGAGGTCGGCGCCGATCCGCCAGGGCTGGCGCCAGGTGAACGTCTGCTCACCGTGGATGAGCAAGCGGGCATGCGAAGCAACGTCCGGATCGCCCAGGAAGGACGTGGCCACCTTGAAGAGAACCGCCCCCGCGAACGAGGGCGGAGCGTGGGAGTGCCAGCGCTCGGGATCGTCGCCGGACGCCGCCACGTATGCGGCCGCCTGGGCCCGACTGACTCGGAACCGCGACGGGCCGTACGTGCGACCGGTCAAGCCCTCCAGGCCCGTCACCATCCCGACCTGCTAGTGGTCTGTCTGCGAAACAACCAGGCGTGTTCTGGCGGCCACAGACCGGCCACTACCGCGTTTCGCGATGCAGCGTGTGGCGCCGGAGAAAGCGGTTGTACTTCCTGAGCTCGAGCCGGCCGGTGGTATTGGTCCGGTTCTTGGTGGTGATGTAGCGCGACGGGGGCTTTCCCTCGGCCCTCGCCTCGGTGCACTCGAGGGTGATCTTGATACGGCTTCCCTTTTTCTTGGCCATGGGGCCCTCCCGCTGTCCGATTCTCCGACCCGGCGTTCCGGTTATTCGATGATTTTGGTGACGGTGCCTGCTCCGACGGTGCGTCCGCCTTCTCTGATGGCGAAGCGGAGTCCTTCGTCCATCGCGATCGCCGATCCCAATTGGACGGTCATGGTGGTGTTATCTCCGGGCATGACCATCTCCACCCCCTGGGGCAACGTCACGGTTCCGGTGACGTCGGTGGTACGGAAATAGAACTGGGGCTGGTAACCGGAGAAGAACGGGTTATGCCGCCCTCCCTCGTCCTTAGTCAGCACATACACCTGGGCTTCGAACCCGGTGTGGGGGGTGATCGACCCCGGCTCCGCCAACACCTGGCCCCGCTCCACCTCGGTCTTGCCAACCCCACGGAGTAGGACACCGACGTTGTCGCCGGCCATGCCCTCATCCAACAGCTTGCGGAACATCTCCACGCCGGTAGCCACCGTCCGCCGCGTCTCCCGGATACCTACCACCTCGACAGGGTCACCAACTTTGACGATGCCGGCCTCGACCTTGCCCGTCACTACGGTGCCTCTGCCGGTGATGGAGAACACATCCTCTATAGGCATCAAAAACGGGCGATCCACCGGACGGTCAGGAACCGGCACATAATCGTCTACCGCCCCCACCAACTCCAACACACCCGAAGCCGCCTCCTCGTCTCCTTCTAGGGCCGCCAACGCAGACACCTGGACCACCGGCACGTCATCGCCGGGGAACCCGTAATCGTCCAACAACTCCCGAACCTCCAACTCCACCAACTCCAACAACTCCGGATCATCCACCAAATCGACCTTGTTCAAAGCCACCACCACACAAGGAACCCCCACCTGGCGAGCCAACAGAACATGCTCCCGCGTCTGGGGCATAGGACCATCCGCCGCAGACACCACCAAAACAGCCCCATCCACCTGCGCCGCGCCGGTGATCATGTTCTTTATGTAATCAGCATGACCCGGCATGTCCACATGCGCGTAATGCCGCGCCTCCGACTCATACTCCACATGAGCAATAGCAATAGTAATACCACGCTCACGCTCCTCAGGCGCCTTATCAATATCATCAAACACCGTAAACACATTACCCTCAACCCGCTCAGCCAACACCCGAGTAATCGCCGCAGTCAAAGTCGTCTTCCCATGATCAATATGACCCATAGTCCCAACATTCACATGCGGCTTATCCCGCACAAAACGCTCCTTACCCATGACGATTCTCTCCTCGTGTAGCAAGTAGTTGACACATACGTTCGGCGGGCCGGCCATCCCGCGTAGGACAACCGACCGCTCGTAGCGGCGGGCAGACTTGAACTGCCGACCTCTCGATTATGAGTCGAGCGCTCTTACCGACTGAGCTACGCCGCCTGGCCCTTGGGCAGGACAGGCTGTTCACCTGCCTGCCGAGCCCCCTTCCGGATTCGAACCGGAGACCTCCTCCTTACCATGGAGGCGCTCTGGCCTACTGAGCTAAGGGGGCCTGTCAGGGCGGACGATCAACCGTCCGCGCCGGTGCCGGGAGAAGGATTCGAACCTCCGAAGGCATCGCCGGCAGATTTACAGTCTGCTCCCTTTGGCCGCTCGGGCATCCCGGCACGGGTGGCAGACGCCACCGGTTTCTGGCGCAAGAATGCTAGTCGCTCCGATCCGCCGCGGAAACAAGCACGCGGCGCCCGCCGATCAGATCCGGTAGTACATGTTCTCGAGCCGGCGAACCCTCTCCTCGATGGGCGGATGGGTGGAGAACAGCCGGCCGGCTCCGGCCGGACGCCGCCCGCCGAACGCCTATAGCGGGTCGGCGATGCACAACTGGCTCACCGCCGGGTTCACGTCCATCGGTATCCTTCCCGATGCGCTCCCGATCTTCTGCAAGGCCCGGGCCAGGCTGAGCGGCTGGCCGGTCATCTCGGCGCCCGAGCGATCGGCCTGGTACTCGCGAGCCCGCGAGATCGCCATCCGGATCACCATGCCGGCCAGCGGCGCCAGGATCATTGCGGCCAGGGCCACCACCAAGCCGATCGCGTTGTTGTTGCGACGGCCTCCGCCCCCGAACCAGAAGGCCATCCGGGCGAAGATGGACAGGGCGGCGGCGAGCATCGCGGCGATCGAGGAGATCAGAATGTCACGGTTGCGGACATGGGAGAGCTCGTGCGCGATGACACCCTCTAGTTCGTCATCCCGCATGATCTCGAGGATGCCCGTGGTGACGGCGACGGCGGCGTTCTTGGGATTGCGACCGGTGGCGAAGGCGTTGGGCTGGGCGGAATCGATCAGGTGGATGGAGGGCACGGGCATGTTCGACGAGGCGGCCAGGCGGCGCACCATGCCGTAGACCTTGGGCAGCTCCTGCTCGGTCACGGGTCGGGCCCGGCTCATGGCGAGGGCCATCTTGGCGGAGAAGAAGTAGGCGCCGAGGTTGAGCAGGGCTGCGAACCCCAAACCGATGTATATGCCCTGGGAGCCGCCGAACAGCGCCCATCCGAGCATCCAGACGAGCGCGCTCATCAGGCTCAACAGCGCGACCGTCTTCAGGTTGTTCATGGTGATCGGATCATAATGGTGCCAGGAGGGTACTGAAAAATGTCCAGTTGGCCAGGTAGCCGGCAATAAAACCCCAGGTCAAAGTGTCGTAAGCCAATCCTTGCCCGTCTTTTTCAGCACCCTCCTAGGACCGCTATCGGGTGGCCACCAGGACCCGGAAGTCGCCGAAACCCCGGGGGTGCAGCAGGGTGTCGATCTCCTTCACCCTCGACCGGAGACGGAGCCGCTCGATCGGATCGCCGCCCCGCGCCTCCGCCAGCTCCCGCCTGCGTAGTTCCTCCCTCCTGGCGTCCAGCCCCAGCTCGGACAGGAACTCGTCCTGGCGGCATAGCCTGGTCTGCATTCCCCGGTCGGAGGCCACCCTGGCCAGGGCAGAGAAGTCGACGTCGGCGGTTATGTCCATAGAGCCCGGCTCGTCGAGCGGATGCCGGGAGAGGTGATGAGCCCGATAGGTTCGCAGCGTCCCACCCCTGCGGCGGCGGGGCAGGAGTCCTTCCGAAGTGTCCCCGTAGTCGATGACCACGACCGCGCCGGCCTCGAGCAGATCGATCATCCGAAGCATCCAGTCGCTAGCAGCCGGCTGGCACTCCACCACCCCACCGGCGGGCACACCTGCGGCATGCGCCTCCAGCCAGGCCAGCACCTCGGGACGGGCGGGCGCCTCCACCAGCACCAGATCGGCGCCTTCGGACCAGACCCGGCGCTCCGACCAGCCCCCGTCCTCCGCCCGTACCGCAATTGCCACCGGAAGGTTGTCCACGACCTCGTTGGCGATGACCACTCCCCGGAAGCGATCCGGTTCCCGGCGGTCCGGCACCACCTCGACAACCGGGAGCGCCTGGCGGAGTGCCTGCCGGGCGGCGGGAGAGGCCTCCAGCGCCACGGTTCGGGGCGTCCAGTCCAGCGCACCTAGCAGCGGACACAGCAGGGTGCCCGACCCCGCTCCCACCTCCAGCAGGGTGAACCCGGCCGGGCGGCCCAGCCGCCGGAACTCCCGGCCCACGAAGCGGGCGAGCGTGGCCCCGAACTCGGCGCTCGTCTCGGGGCTGGTCAGGAAGTCCCCCTCGGCCCGGGACCGCAGCGGCCCCGAAGCGAAGTACCCGCCGTCGGGGTCGTAGAGCGCCATCTCCATGAAGCGGTCGAACGGGATCGGCCCCTCACGGTGGATCAGGCGGCGGATCCGCCCCTGGAGCCCGCTCCGCTTCATAACGTGCCCTGAGCAGTGGTCGCTAGTTGGTAGTTAGTAGTTAACATAGAATTATACTGACTAGAAACTAGCAACTAGAAACTACAAACTAGGAAGCAGGGCGTCGAAGAGCGCCCGGAGGTCTCCGGCTGCCCGGCCGGCCGTCTCGATGACCTCCTCGCCGGTGATCTTGCGGCCGGCCAACCCGGCTGCCCGGTTGGTACACAGCGATATTCCAAGCACCTCCGCGCCCATGTGGCGAGCGGCGATGGCTTCCGGCACGGTGGACATCCCGATCAGGTCGGCGCCCAAAGTGATGGCCATCCTGATCTCGGCCGGGGTCTCGAACATCGGCCCGCGCCACCACATGTAGACACCTTCATGCAGCGAGATCCCCACCGAGGAGGCAGCGGCGATGGCTATCCGGCGCAGCGCCGGGGAGTACACGTCGGTCATGTCGGGGAATCGGGTTCCGAGGCGTTCATCGTTGTCGCCGCGCAAGGGGCCGAGACCGGTCGGGTTGATGTGGTCGGTCAGGAGTACGAGGTCGCCGGGATCGATGCCGGGCGTGCATCCACCGGAGGCGTTGGTCAGGACCACCTTGCGGGCGCCGGCCATGACGGCCGCTCGCACCGGAAAGACGATCTCGGCCGGGCTGTAGCCCTCGAAGTGATGGACCCGGCCCGAGTAGAGCAACACCCGGTTGCCGCCCATCTCGAGGGAGTAGGCGGTGCCGGCGTGACCGGGAGCGGAGGGTTGCGGGAAGCCAGGTATCTCCGAGTACGGGATTGCCACCGCACCATCGAGAGTGTCGGGATAGCCGCCGAGACCCGAGCCCAGCACGGCCACCACATCGTGGGCGTCCCGCCCGGTGAGCCGGTTGAGAACCTCCGCCGCCTCCGTGAGACGCTGGTACAGATCGCCCATCACCACCTTGTATCCGCTGCCGGACGGCCGGTCAGCCGTCGATGAGGGCATCCAGTCCGATGTCGATCATCGCCTCCACCGCGTCATAGACGACCTGGCGGTGCGGATCGTAACCCCCCGCCTCCCTGTGGAGGGGATTGCCGTCCGCTACCAGCACCGCCCCGGTGGTCAGCGAGTTGAGCGAGCCATTGACGAACAGGGCGGCACACTCCATCTCGACCGCGATGGCGCCCGCCCGGTGCCAGAACTCCAGGTCGCCCCCTAGCACCTCGCCCGGATAGAACAGCGAGTGGGTGAGCACCACGCCCTCGTGGGAGCGGCGCCTAGTGGAGGCGACCGCCCGGCGGATCGCGGTGACCACGTCTACCGAAGCGAGCGCCGGGAAGGGCGCGGGGACCATGGCGTCGGTGACACCGTCGGCGCGGATGGCGCCGGTGACGATCACCAGATCGCCGTCCTCGACCTCGACGGCCAGACCCCCGCAGGTTCCGGTCCGGATGATCCGGCGGACGCCGGCGCGGCTCAACTCCTCGAACACGATGACCGCTCCGGGCGCTCCCACCCCGTGCGAAGCCACGGCCACGTCGACGCCTCGATGGGTCCCGCCGTACGTCACGTACTCCCGGAAGCTGCCCAGCATCCGCCGACCCTCGAGGCGCCGGGCGGCCAGCTCCGCCCGGGCGGGATCGCCCATCACCAGCACCCGCTCGGGCACGTCATCCGGATCCACCCGAAGGATCGGGGTCAGTTCGGCCATCCAAACACCTCCTCGACCGGCAGCCTATTCAGACCACCCGTTCGTTGCCTCCGTCCACGGGGACCTGCGCGCCCGTGGTCACCGCGAAGGCATCCCCGCACAGTTCGACCACCACTCTGGCGACGGCGGCCGAGGTCACCTCGGCCGACAGGAGGTTCCGGGTCCGGTACTCGGCCTCGCTGAGCCCGTAGGCGGCGGCCCGCTGAGCGATCAGATCCTCGTCCCAGAGTCCGGTGTCGAACACCCCGTCCGGATGCACCAGGTTGACCCGGATGCCGTCATCGGCCCACTCGAGAGCCGCCACCCGGGCCAGCTGGGTGACGGCCGCCTTGGAGGCGGAGTAAGCGGCGACACCGCGGCCGGGAGCGGCGACGTTCTTGGAGGCGATCACCACCACCCGGCCTCCCACCGGGGAGCAGGCCAGGAAGGGATGGACGGAGGCGAGGAGGGTGGCCACGGCGTCCGCGTTGACGGACAGCGTCGCCCGCCACCGGTCCTCGTCGAGCTCGCCGACCGGCTGGGCCTTGCCGAACACCCCGGCCGCCGGCACCACGATGTCGATGCCCCCGAACCGCTCCACCCCCGCCTCGATCGCCGCCTGCTGGGCGGAGCTGTCGGTCACGTCCACCGCCACGCCCAGCCAGGCCGGACCATCGAAAGCGTCCACGACCGCTCCGTCACGGTCCAGGCCGACCACCGCGCATCCCCTCGACAGCAGGGCCGCAGCGCAGGCCCGGCCGATGCCCGAAGCGGCTCCGGTCACGACCGCCACCATGCCGGCGAACTCCGGAGGCCTGCCCGCCCGGCGCAGCTTGGCCTGCTCCAGATCCCAGTACTCGCAGTCGAACAGATGGCCCGCCTCGAGCGCCACGTACCCGCCCAGATGGTCCTCGGCGCGTTCGAGGACGGGCATGGTGTGCTGGTAGATGTCGGCGGCGATCCCGGAGGCCTTGGCGGTCTCGCCCACGGTCAGGAGACCCAACTCCCTGTCCACCACCACCCGCGGCGCCGGATCGAGCATGGTCAGCTCGGTCCGGGCGCGGTGCCGGTTCTCCTCGAAGTAGTGCTGGTAGCCGTCAACGTAGGCGTCCACGTCGGTGCCCACCATGGGGCACCGCTTGGTACGGATGACGTGGTCGGGCGTGAGCGGGCCCCGGGTGGCCAGGCTCCCCAGGTCGGGCCGGCCCACGAAGCGGGACGCCGCGGCGTTCGTATGGCGGGTCATGATCATCGGCTTGCCTGCCGCAGCCGAGATCTGGTTGCGGAGCCGGGCCAGCGCTACCGGCGCTGCCGGAGGGAGCCCCGCCTCGTCTTGGGTAGGCGCCAGCGGGGCGCGGGCGTCGAGCCACTCCTCGGCCCTGGTGATCAGCTCGATATGGCGGCCGTATGCCTCCTTCGTGGTGTCCCCGAAGGTGAACAGGCCATGGTTGAGGAGGACCATTCCGGTGGCGCCCTCGTGCGGCTGAGCGCGCCAGATCTCTACCACCAGTCGGGCGAGGTCGAAGCCGGGCATGACGTAGGGCACCACCAGCACGTCGCTTCCGAATACCTCCCGGATCCGCCCCTCCCCGTCGGCCAGGTTGGTGAGGGTGACGATCACGTCCGCATGGCTGTGCTGGACGGCCCGGTAGGGCAGGAAGGCGTGCAGCAGGGTCTCGACCGAAGGTTGCGGGGCGGCCGGGTCGAGGCGGGCGGCGGACAGCTCCCGCATCATGTCCGGATCGGAGAGCCGGTCGAGCGACAGCAGGTCTTGGAGCCGGTCGATCGGCAGGGGTGTGAACCCCGGCGCCTCGATGGTGGACAGGTCCCACCCCGAGCCCTTCACGTAGAGGGCTTCGATGGTGCGGCCCGTTATGTCGCGAAACGGCGCCTTGACGGATGTGTTGCCGCCGCCGTGCAGCACGAGGAAGGGGTCGCTCCCCAGCAGGCGTGATCCGTAGACACACCCACCGAGCGGCCCTTCGAATGCCGCCGCCTCAGTGTCGTCCCACCTGTCTTCCATCAGAATCTCCCAGGCCCTGCGGGAGCAAGACTAAACCGGGACCGGCTGGCGGTCGCGGTCAGGCGATACGGGTCATCCGGGTGACCACCACGGACTCGGTATGGTCCGCAATGGCGGCCAGGCCATCGGCGATGTGGGGTTCGTCGAGGTGAGCGTCGAGGTCGGCTTCGTTACGCCAGAGGGCAACGAAGCAGAAGAGCCCGGGTTCGCTGCGGACCTCGTGCAGCCGGTAAACGAGGCAACCCTCCTCCTCACGGGTGGGCGCGACCATCGCGATGAGAGCGTCCCGCACGGTCTCCTCCGATCCGGGAACGGCCCGCACCCGGGCCACGGCTGTGAGAGCGCCCGCCATGGAGTTCAACTGTACCGCCCTTCCCGCTTGCCGGGACAGGAGTGAGTCAGGGTTCAGTACCAGGTGTCGCCGCCGTCCACGTTGATGGCCTGGCCCCGGATTATGTGCGCCGCGTCCGACAGCAGGAAGGCGATCACCCGGCCCACCTCCATCGGGGTGATGCGCCTGCCCAACTGCGCCGGCCCCATCGATCCCAGGAGCTCCTCGGCCGGGATGTCGAGCCGGGGCGAGAGCCACTCGGCCACCCCGGCCAGCATGGGGGTGTCGACCCCGCCCGGACAGACCGCGTTGACGTTGATACCGTGCTCGGCCCACTCCATGGACAGGGACCGGGTGAGACCCAAGACCGCCGACTTGGAGGCGTTGTAGGCGGCCATGTTGCGGTAGCCAACCTTGCCGCAGTTGGACGCCACGTTGACGATGCTGCCCCCGCCCGAGGCCTTGAGCCGCTTCCCGACCGCCTGGGCGACCAGGAACGACCCGGTGACGTTGATCTCGAGCTGGTGGTTCCAGTCGGGACCGGTGGCCTCCCAGGCCTCGTCGAGCGTCACCACCCCGGCGTTGTTGACCGCGCCGTCGATGCGGCCGAAGTGCTGCACCGTGCTCTCCACCGCCGCTTCAACCTCGTCCGCATCGGACACATCGGCTCTGAAGGCGGCGGACGATGTGTCGGCCAACCCGACCCGTCGGGCCGTCGATCGGGCGCCGTCCAGGTCAATGTCCACCAGAGCCACCATCCCGCCGGCCTCGACGAGGGCCCCGGCGATCCCTTCCCCGATCCCGCCGGCCGCCCCGGTCACCAGGTAGACCCGGCCCTCAAGGCTGGTCGCGTTCACGGGACCGACCTCACCAGGTGGGATTGGACATCACGCCGCCGTCCACCACCAGCTCCGCACCGGTGATCCACCGGGCCAGGTCGGAGCAGAGGAACACGCAGGCGTCCCCGATGTCCTCGCGGGTGCCGAGGCGCCCCAGCGGACAGGCCTTCTTCCAGCGTCCTACCCCGTCCGGCCAGGCATCTTCGATGCCGGGACGGGAGATCAGGCCGGGAGAGACCACGTTGACCCTAACCCCGGCGCCGCCGTAGGTCTGGGCCGCGGCCCGGGCTTGCATGATCATCCCGGCCTTGGAAACGGAGTAGTGCCCGTGTCCGGGCGCCGGGTAGCTCCCCTCGATGGAGGCGATGTGGACGATCGACCCTCCCGATCCCTGGGCAGCCATCGCGGCCGCCGCCGCCTGGGTCAGCCGGTGGGTGGCGGTGAGGTTGGTGGCGATCATCTCCGACCACTCGCGATCGGTCAGCTCGGCGAAGCCGGCCACCGTCTGGATAGCGGCGTTGTTGACCAGGCCGTCCAGCCGGCCGTAACGCTCCAGGGCCGTGTCGACGAGGAGGCGGGGCGCGTCGGAGTCGGTCAGGTCGGCGGTCACCACCAGCCCGGGCTGTCCCGAGCGGCCGGTGATGGGATCGGCCGGCGAGGACCGAGTGTGGGAGACCACCGTGGCGCCGACCGCGGCCATCCTCGCGGCGATACCGGCCCCGATGTTGCCCCCGGCGCCGGTCACGACCACCACCCGGCCGTCCAGGGCGATCAGTTCGTCCGGCGCCCCCAGACGGCCCGACGCCGGCGCGCCGGAGCTATTCCCTGGCATAGCGGGCGATGAGGTCGGCGGCGTGCGGGTAGAGGCCGACCAGCTCGGAGTAGGTACCCAACTCGAATCCGTCCTCGCGGTAAGGCGGCGCCATGGTAGTTCCCACCAGCGACCAGTCTCCGGTCGTTCCGGCGCCCATCCACACTCCTCCGGGCACCGCCACGAACGGGTGCTCCCCCGCCGCCAGGTCGTCCCCGAGCAGCAGGCGTCTCGCCGCACCGTCCGGCTCCAGCAGCAGCATCTCCACCGGGTGGCCTGCGTAGTGGTGCCAGAGTTCCGGCCCGTCCAGACGATGCAGGGCCGAGAAGTCGTCAGGCTGCATCAGGTAGTAGATGGCGGTGCCGTTCTGGTCCCTCCAGGTCTGGGCCCACATTCCCCCCTCGGAAGGCAACGGCGCCAGGCCCAACAACTCGGCTACTTCGGCGCCGGTCACGCGACACTTCTCACTTGGCCAGCCGCCGGGCGCGCTCCGTCACCTCCGCCGTCACCTCGCCAACGTCCACCGTGATCACGCGGCCGTCGCGGACCACCTGCTCACCACCCACCCAGACCGAGCGGACTGCCCGGGGCGACCCCGACCACACCAGGCGCGACACCGGGTCGTCCTCGTCCGGCACGACCGGATGCAGAGCCGACTCCGACGGAGACAGCTGCACCATGTCGGCCCGGGAGCCCGGCTCGAGCCGGCCCAGGTCGGAGCGCCCGATGGCGTCGGCGGCCCCGGCCGTGGTCATGTGGAGCGCCTGGTGGGGTGGCATGAAGGCCGCGTCGCCCCGGTCTATCCGGGCCAGCCGGATGGCGGTGCGCATCTCCTCGAACAGGTCGAGCCGGTGGTGCGAGGCCGGGCCGTCCGTGGCGATCCCCACCTTCATTCCGGCCCGGATCATCGCGTCGACCCTGGCCAGGCCCGAGCCGTGCTTGGAGTTGGAACAGGGGCAATGGGCCGCCCCCACCTCGTGGCGGCCGAAGATCTCCATGTCCTCGTCCGAGAGCCACACGCAGTGGGCGGCCAGCACCCTGGCCTCGAGCATGCCGAGCGACTCCAGGTAGGCGGGCGCCGACAGGCCGCCGGACAGCTCCCGCACCGCCTTGTCCTCCCACTCCTGCTCGGCCACGTGGATGTGGACCAGCATGTCGTGCTCGCGGGCGATCCGAGCCACCATCTCGAGGCACTCCCTCGACACCGACCAGGCGGCGTGAGGTCCCAGGCCCACCTCGATCAACTCGCTGGATGCCCACCGGTCCCGGGTGGCGACCATCTCCTCCAGTTGTTCCTGCCAGGTGCCCATCCGGCCCAGTTGGGCGTCCTCGATGATCGGAGCCGCCACCACGCAGCGGAGCCCCGCCTCGGCAGCCCCCTGAGCGACCGACTCCCCGAAGAAGTACATCTCGGATGAGGTGGTGACGCCGTTGGAGAGGAGCTCGGCTGCGCCCATCAGCATCCCCACCCGCACGTCATCGGGGGTCAGGCGGCCCTCCCGGGGCCACATGACCTCGTGGAGCCACCGATCCACCGGAAGCCCCTCTCCGGCGCCGCGCAGCAGGATCATCGGGGTATGGGCGTGGAGGTTGACGAGTCCGGGCATCAGGATGCCGTCGATCCGGTGTACCGGCGCCCCGGCCTGGTCGGGCGCCTCCGAAGCGGGGCCGGCCCAGACCACCCGTCCCCCCTCCACGTCCACCATCCCTTGCGAGATGGGGGCCTGGCCCTCGGACATGGTTATCAGCAGCTCGGCTTGGTAACGGTCCATCTACTCGCCCCCGGTCACTGCCTGTAGCATAAATGTCATGCAGCAACTCGGTGACCGTCCGCTCGACTGGATCGACGGCGGCGTCTCGATGGTCGACCAGACGAGGCTTCCCGACCACTACGAGGTGATGCGGATCGAAACGGTCCCCGACATGGTGGCCGCCATCCGCCGCCTGTCCGTGCGGGGAGCGCCTGCCATCGGCGTGGCCGGGGCCCTCGGGGTGGCGCTGGCCATCAAGGCCCACGGGACCTCCGGACCCGACTTCGACCGGGCGATCCACTCGCTGCGGGAAGCCCGACCCACCGCGGTGAACCTGGCCCGGATGGTGGACAGGGTGGCCCCCCTCGCCGAGCAAGGTCTGGACCGCGTGCTCGACGAGGCGCTCGCCGTCCGCGACGAGGAGATCGCCGCATCCGTATCCATGGGAGAGTACGGGGCCGACCTGGTGTCCGAGTTGGTCACCGAACGGGCAGCGGCCCGGGCGATGACGATCTGCAACACCGGGGGGTTGGCGACCATCGAGCGCGGTACCGCCTTGGCGGTCATCCAGACCCTGCACGAGCGGGGCACGCTGGCGGAGGCTCTGGCGCTCGAGACTCGGCCGCTCCTCCAGGGCGCCCGCCTCACCGCCTGGGAGTTGGCCCGCATGGGCGCTCCCCACCGGATCCTGGTCGACTCCGCCGCCAACTTCATGCTGGCCCGGCGTCAAGCCGACGTGGTGCTCACCGGCGCCGACCGGATCGCCGCCAACGGTGACACGGCCAACAAGATCGGAACCTTCTCCCTGGCTCTCGGCGCCCGGTACGCCGGGGTCCCCTTCATCGTGGTCGCCCCGGAGTCGACCGTGGACATGGACACTCCCGGAGGTGACGCCATCCCCATCGAGGACCGCGACGCCGGAGAGGTGGTGTCCGTCCGGGACCGTGCTACCGCTCCTGCTAATACCGACGCCGCCAACCCCGCCTTCGACATCACGCCGCACGCCCTGATCACCGCGATCGTGACCGATCGGCGGGTGGTCAGGATTGATCGAGGTGATAGCCTCCGGTCGGTGCCGCTCGGGGAGCTTCGCCGACCGGCCGACGAGTAGTCAACACAGTCACAGACACACCAGCGGAACGTCCGCTCTGAGGGAGGAGAAACCCAATGACCAGACCCCTGAAGATCCTGGTGCTCGTATTGGCGCTGGCCGTAGTGGGGGCCGCCTGCGGAGATTCCGGCGACGACGCGCCCGCCACCACAGCCGCGCCCGCCACCACAGCCGCGCCGACCACCACAGCCGCGCCGACCACCACGATGGCGCCCGAGGATCCGGTCAGCCTGATCTACGTCAGCCCCAACCCGTTGGGCGTGAACAACTTTCTGATTCTGGGCGAGGTGGGTACCCAGCGGGTCGCCGAGCGGCGCGGCGGGACGTGGAAGACCTTCGAGTCGGTGGACGACTCCACCCGGAGGGCCAACATAGAGGCAGCCATCGACGAGGCGCCTGACGTCATCGTTCTCACCACATTCACGCTCGTCGAGATGGCAGACGAGTACTCCAAGGCCAACCCCGACCAGAAGTTCATCATCATCGACGCTTGCCCGGACGAGCCGGCGCCCAACCTGCACTGCGGAGTCTTCCGCGAGCACGAAGGCGCCTTCCTGCTCGGAGTGATGGCCGGCCACCTGTCGGAGGCGAAGCAGATCGGCTCCGTGGTGGCCCTCGACATCCCGTTCTTCAAGCGGTGGTGGCAGAGCTTTGCCGAGGGAGCGCAGTCGGTTGATCCCGCTATCGAGAACTCGGTGGTGTTCATCGCCGGTGACAACCCGTTCTCCGACCCGGCACGCGCCAAGGAACTGGCGCTGTCGCTGGCGGCGCAGGGCCCCGACCACATCTTCGCGGTTGGCGCCGGATCCAATGGCGGTATCTTCGAAGCCGCCGCGGAGGCCGGCTTCCTCTCGTACGGCGTGGACGTCAACGAGTGTCCCAGCGCGCCCGGCTACATCATCGACAACAACCTGAAGGTGGTCGATGCGGTGGTCGAGCAGCTCCTCGACCAGGTACTGGACGGGACTGCCGGTCCGGTGGTGTCCTTCGGACTGTCCGAAGGCGGGACCGGGGTGATGGCCCTGCAACCGGGCCTGGCCGACAGCGAGTGTGTGATCGCCGACCATCCCGACATCGTCGAGGAGGTCCGCGCGGTAGCCGACGGAATCATCGACGGCTCGATCGTGGTCAACGATCCGTTGTTCGGCTGATCGGGAATCGGCGGCTCTCCAAGAGCCGTGAAGGCGGCTGATCCGCCGTGACAGCGGCTCTCGAGTTCCGGGGAGTAACCAAGCGGTTCCCGGGTGTGCTCGCCAACGACGCAGTCGACATGACGGTGCGCGCCGGGGAGATCCACGCAGTGGTCGGGGAGAACGGGGCGGGCAAGACGACCCTGATGTCGATCCTGTTCGGCCTGCTCCCGGCCGACGCCGGCCACATCCTGGTGAACGGTGAACCGGCCCGGTTCGCGTCCGCCCTGGACGCTATCCGCGCCGGACTCGGGATGGTGCATCAGGCCTTCCGGCTCTTCCCCACGCTGACCGTCGCGGACAACGTGGTGTTCCGGGAGGAGCCCACGCGCAGTGGCCTGGTGGACCGGTCGGAGAGCATCCGGCAGGTGAGAGACGTCGCCGACCGGTACGGACTGGCGGTCGACCCGACCGAGGTGGTCGAGAACCTCCCGGTCGGGGTGTTACAGAGGGTCGAGATCCTCAAGGCTCTCTACCGGGACGCGCAGATCCTCATCCTGGACGAGCCGACCGCGGTGCTGACCCCCCAGGAGCGGGACAAGCTGTTCGAGGTGATCAGACTGCTCAGGGACTCCGGACGCACGATCCTGTTCATTACCCACAAGCTCGGCGAGGTGATGGCTCTGTCGGATCGAGTCACGGTCCTTCGTGACGGCCGCTCGGTCGCCCATCTCGTCACGGCCGACACGAGCCCCGAAGAGATCGCTCGGCACATGACCGGACGCGAGGTCGACCTGGACCGGAGGGCGCCTCAACACAGCCCGGGCCAAGCGGTGCTGGCGGTATCGGACCTCAGCGCTACCGGCGAGCATGGGCGGCCGGCTGTCCATGAGGCGTCGCTGGAGGTTCGTTCAGGTGAGATCGTCGGGATAGCAGGCGTAGCGGGCAACGGTCAGAGCGAGCTGATCGAGGTGATAGCGGGGCTACGGGCGGCGGACTCCGGCTCGGTGCACCTCAACGGCGTTGACATCACCCAAGCAGAGGTGTCGGCCCGCCGGTCCAGCGGCATGGCCTACGTACCGGAGGACCGCCACGGGGTGGGGACCAGCCACCGGGCCTCGGTGTGGGCCAACCTGCTGATGAGTCACCAGCGAGGACCGGCGTTCCAGCGGAGAGGCTGGTTCAACCTGCGGGCTGTCCGAAAGCACGCCCGCAACCTCATCAGCGCCTACGACATACGAACGGGCCCGATCGGCAGTCCCGTGTCCACCCTGTCGGGGGGCAACCTCCAGAAGGTCGTGGTGGCGCGCGAGATATCCCACGGGGCCCCGTTGTTGATCGCCGAGCAGCCCACCCGAGGGCTCGACATCGCGGCGATCGAGTTCATACACAGCCGTCTGATCCGGTTTCGGGATGACGGCGGAGCGGTGTTGATGGTGTCGGCCGAGTTGTCCGAGATCCTTGCCCTGAGCACCCGGATCCTGGTCATGTTCGAGGGCCGGATCGTCGTCGAGTTGGATCCTGCCGAGGTCACCGAGGCCGATGTCGGCGTGTACATGACCGGAGCGCACCAGGAGCACCCGGATGGCTGAGGCTCAACCGACCCAGCGCCACAGCGCTGCCGCCAGGGTCGAGGCGGTGCTTTCCCATCCGGTTGTCTTCTCGCTGGTCTTCGCCTTCGTCCTGGGCTGGGTGATCGTCTACCTGACCGGAAACGATCCGGGCTTCGCCTACCGGGAGATGTACGACGGGGCCATCACGGGCTCAGGGCTGCGCAACACGCTAGGGAGAGCTGTTCCGATCGTCGGGATGGCCCTGGCAGTTTCGGTTGCCTTCCGGGCAGGGGTCATCAACCTGGGTGGGGAAG
>VXRE01000019.1 GCA_009838635.1 Acidimicrobiia bacterium
GCATGTGTGAGCGTACGGCGGGGTTGGGACATTATGCGGCGTCATCGCTAGCGGAGCTTGGTGGCGGCGCTCCCGTAGGTTCGAGCATCTCGGTCAGAGCGGTGAGTTCGGCGAGGGCAGATTGGAGTTCTTCCAGCATCTCCGCGGCTATGACATGGGGTGGGGGGAGGTTGTCGGTGTCTTGGAGGCTTTCGTCGCGGAGCCAGGTGAGGTCGAGGCTCACGTTGTCGCGGGCCATCAGTTTGTCGTAGGTAAAGCGTTTGAAACGGTCGGTTTCGGTGCGGTGATGGCGGTTGTCGGGGTTGTAGCAGGTTACGAAGTCGTCGAGATGGGCTCGGGTGAGGGGGTTCTGCTTGGGGGTGAAGTGCAGGTTGGTGCGCAGGTCGTAGACCCAGAGCTCTCGGGTGCTTGCTTGTGTGGCGCCGGGGCGGCGTTCGAAGAAGAGGACGTTGGCCTTGACGGTTTGAGCGTAGAAGATGCCGGTGGGGAGGCGGAGGAGGGTGTGGACGTCGCAGTCGTGGAGCAGACGACGACGAATCGTTTCCCCTGCGCCGCCCTCGAACAGGACGTTGTCGGGAACCACCACCGCTGCGCTGCCTCCTACCGTGAGGAGGCTGACCACATGCTGGACGAAGTTGAGTTGCTTGTTGCGGGTGGTGGCCCAGAAGTCCTCCCGCTCGTAGCTGTCGGAGGACGACCTGCCGAACGGGGGATTGGTGAGCACCATGTCGAAACGCAGGCCTGGATCGTCTCTCAAAGCGTCGTCCACATAGATGGGCGAGTTGGAATCGGGTCTCTCGATGCCGTGCAGCAGCAGGTTCATGGCGCACAGGCGGGCGGGAAGGTCGGCGATCTCCCAGCCGGTGAACGCTCCGGAGCGTAGATGGGCGCGCTGGTCGGGATCAAGGGACGGGTGGCGGTCGAGGATCGACTGGTAGGCGCCGAGGAAGAAGCCGCCGGTTCCGCAGGCGGGATCGCAGATGCGGTCCATCGGGCCAGGCCGCGTCACGTCGACAATGGCCGAGATCAGAGCCCGAGGCGTGAAGTACTGGCCCGCTCCCCGGGCGCCCTCCTGGGCGGTCTTCTCGATCAGACCCTCGTAGGCGTCTCCTTTGAGATCGGCCTCAAGGCTCAGCCACTCATGCTTGTCGACGAAGTCCTTGATCAACTGTTCCAGCTTGGCCGGGCTCTGGATCCGGTTCCGGGCGTTGCGGAAGATCACTCCGAGGATGCCCTGCTCACCGGCCAAGACGCCGAGTGCATAGTCGTACTGTTCCTCAAGGTCGGGACCCGATCTCGCCATGAGGGACAACCAGCCCACATCAGGCGGAACTATCGGGCCGCCGCCCAGCAAATGTTCCTGTTCGTCGGCCATCTTCAAAAACAGCAGGTAGGTCAACTGCTCTACGTAGTCGCCGTAGGAGAGACCGTCGTCGCGGAGTACATCACAGAAGTCCCAGAGCCGCTCGACAAGTACCCTCGAATCAGTAGTCATGCCGTGGTCCTTCGGTCCCTCAGATTGGGGTCGTTAGAGCCCTCAGTGTACGGGTGTAGACCAGAAGGTAGTTCTCCGCTTGCATCTTCAGCAATCAATTGACCTGAACAGGCTCTTGAGATTATTGAGTTGCGGAGGGTCGCAACCTTCGAATCAACGAAATCAAGTATGTCATGGATGGTATCCAGAGTGGATAGCGACTGGTCAATGGCAGACGATATCCTAATCTGCTCTGCGAGCGGCGGCATAGAGAATCTGAACTTTTTCATTTGAGGCCACGTGAGCCTCGGTCTATCGCCAGTACTGTTCTCGATCGCAAAGGCTACGAAATCCCCACTGCTAAGCAACCGGACGAGAAATCCTGGAAACAGCGTCTCGTTCTGTGGCAAGACAATGAGCTCAGCAGAACCGAGGCTTTCGCGATCAACAAAGGCTACTTTGTTCAGATATGGACGAAGTCGCACGTAGGCTACGTCACCAGGAAAGAGAGTCGCAGCTTGTGATCTGTATTGTGATGCTGATTCCCATCCCAGAATCTTTGCTCTACCACTTTCGATGTTGTCGAGGCTAAGATATGGTCTTTGATCCGTGCTACTTGGGATTACCTTGCCCCTACGTGGGCTGACAACTTCCCCGAGAGTTACTAGCTTCCAGTCTCTGGGTATCGACATATTCACGCTGCCAGTTCTTGCGTCAACTCAGTGAGTATGTCTTCCAGGTTCGGACCGAAGAGTTGATTGGCTCGGCCGAGACCACCGTGGGTGCTGAAGGGGGCTTCCATGAGATCTGTCGGAATGACCGAGAGGTTGGCAACCAGGTGATCCTTGATAAGTCGTAGGTAGGCGAGTTGGTCGTTGTCGAAGGTGCGGCCCAGGTTGGCCTGCTGGGTCAGCCAGGCCTCGAACCGCTCGTCCACCAGGTCGGAGTAGGCGACCAACTCGTCTGAGGCGCCTAGCGCGTACCGGACCAGGCTGACCAGATCGGTGTTAACCCTCGGTCCCGATCCGCGCACCTTGGAGGCGTCGAGCACTTCGTAGGCCCTCCACAGCACATCGGGGGTCCAGGCTCGGGGTGGCCTTCCGATGGCGTTGGCCAACTCCTTGATGTCGGTGTATGTCAGCCTGGACCCGTAGGGCTGCCGGTAGAGGATGTCCAGGGCATTGATCTCGTCCCGATGCTCTTCGATGAATTGCCGGAACGACTCGACCGTACTCCGTGCGCGATCGGTGGCGTCTCTGGAGAACTCGCCCGAGATCACCTGATCCTTGGTGGCCGTGTCGATGATCTGTTCGTAGCTGCGCCGTACCTCTATCAGCTTCTCACGGAGTTTCGGGTTGCCCGCCAGGGGCTGGACGGCCTGTTTGACCATCTGCTTGCGCGCGGCGGCGATCTGTGCCTCATCGGGCTCTTCGCCACCAGCCGCGGCTTGCGCCTCGGCGTAATGGCGGTCGGGGTTGAGGGCGTCGACCATGCGGCTCGCGATCTCTCCGAGGCTCATGCCCGCGATTTCCTCCACCTCGGAACGGTCGGCATGGGTGATGCGCTTGTCGAGCCGGGCCAGGCGGGAGGCTGCCGAGGAGATCACGTCTTCGCTGGTGTCTCCGAGGCCGATGAGGTTGAGGAGGCGGTCGAACCCGACGCCGGGCTTGCGTTCGAGCGGGACGGTGTCGTGAAGGCCGGTGTCGGTGACGCCCACCGCATCCACCAGGACGAACTTCTCCTTGGCGTGGGCGTCTGGGGTGACGATCTGCAGGTCTCCGGCAGGCATCACGCGCACTCCTCGGCCCTTCATCTGCTCGAAGAAGTTGCGGCTCCGGACCATGCGCATGAACACCACGCATTCGATGGGTTTGACGTCGGTCCCGGTGGCAATCATGTCCACGGTGACTGCGATGCGGGTCGGGTAGCTGGTCCGGAAGCTCTGCAGCAACTCCTCGGGATTGTGACCGGACAGCCTGGTCGTGTACGTGATCTTCACCGCGCCTAGGTTGCCGAGGCCGAACTCCTCGCGGACGATCTGGACGATGTCGTCGGCGTGGCTGTCGGTCTTGGCGAACATCAGCGTCTTGGGGATGTGCTCGAGCCTGCCGTCATCTCGTAGCTTGCGGTCGGGGAACATCTCGGGCATCGAATCCCGGAGGGTGCGGACAACCGTACGGATCTGATCCGGGGTTACCACCTTGCGGTCCAGTTGGGCGGCGGTGTAGTCGATGTCCTCGTCGATCTGCTCGAAGCGCTGCTCCCGGGTTTCCCGGTCTCGGAACTCGGTCACGAAACCGGCCTGCACTGTTCCACCCGTCTCGCTGACCTCTGTGCGGATGCGGAACACGTCGAAGTCGACGTTCACCCGGTCGGCCACCGCCTGCTCGTGGCCGTACTCCAT
>VXRE01000061.1 GCA_009838635.1 Acidimicrobiia bacterium
ACGTCCGCCCGCCCAGCCGGTCGCGCGCTTCCAGGACGAGGACCCGGTATCCGCCCTGAACCAAGTCACGGGCGGCTGTCAGACCGGCGATGCCGCCCCCGATAACGAGCACATCATGATGCATGAAGTCCTACCTTCATCCCTACGGGCGTATCCGAAGCATACGGCAGCCACGCGAGGATCGGCCGGTATCCGGGCGAGGCAATCGGAGGGGCGTGGGATTTTCCTGTCGGGCGGCTGCCGTCTCGCCCCCGGATCGGGAACGAGGGGCCTGCAACCCTTCCGGATGTAGCCGGATCCGGGGGTACGCTGGGGGCGCCGGTGCGGCGATGTGGACAGGTGGTTGATGGTTGATCGGCGGATGGCCCGCCTTCGGGAGGAGTACGAGACGGAGGGGCTCTCGATGCGGGAGGCCCATCCTGACCCGATCCGCCAGTTCGACCACTGGTTCAACGAGGCCGTGGACGCGGGTGTGCCGCAGGCCAACGCCATGACGGTCGCCACGGCTGACGATCACGGGCGCCCCTCGGCCCGGGTGGTGCTGCTCAAGGGGTACGACCTCTCGGGGTTCGTGTTTTACACCAACCTCGGGAGCCGCAAGTCGGAGGAGTTGACGGCCAACCCGCGGGCGGCCCTCTGCTTTCTCTGGCTGGAGCTGCACCGCCAGGTCAGGATCGAGGGGCCGGTCGAGGTGGTCGGCGACGCGGATTCCGACGAATACTTCGCCTCCCGTCCGCGGGGGGCCCGGATCGCCGCGGCTGCTTCCCCGCAGAGCCGGGAGATTTCCGGCAGGCTCGCGCTCGAACGCCTGGTGGCGGGCAAGAAGGCCGAGTACCGGGATGGGGAGGTGCCCCGGCCCGCCCATTGGGGAGGGTGGAGGGTCCGACCCGAACGGTTCGAGTTCTGGCAGGGCCGGCGCCACCGGCTCCATGACCGGGTCGTCTACCTCGCCGATGGCGACGGTTGGCGAAGGGTGCGGCTGGCGCCATGATCGCCGCCGACGCCCGCCTCCGGCCGGCGATGGTCAGAGCGATGATCGCCCATGCCGCCGAAGCCAGCCCAAGAGAGGCCTGCGGCCTGATCGTCTATGACGGGGCCGGGTTTCCGGCTCGGCTCTATCCCGCCACCAACGTCCACCCCGATCCCGATCGCTTCGAGTTGGACCCGGTCGAGCACTTCGGGGTGCTGAGGGTGGCGGACGAGCACGGGTGGCGGATCGGCGCGGTCTACCACTCCCATCCGCGGGGTCCCGCCCGGCCATCCGCTACGGACCTGGCCGCAGGGATCGACCCGGACTGGATCTCGTTCGTCATCGGACGCAATCGGACCGCCACGTGGGTCATCCGGGCCTACAAGATGGCGGACGGGCACGCTATCCCCTTAGGCGAAGTAGCGTCCTGACCGGGCACAATGCGCCGCGCGGCGGCCGGAATCGACCAAGATGAGCACCATGTCGGCGAACCCGAAGGACTTACCGGGCCATGAGCCCGATCCGGCCCCATGGTGGGAGGCCGATGTGTCCTCGTACCTCTCCCGTCTGGAGAGCCAGCGGGGCTTGTCGGAACACACGGTGGCGGCCTACCGGCGTGATCTGATCCAGTTCTTCCGCCATGCCGAGGGCCTGGGCATCGACTCTGAGGCCGGTATCGACCGTAGCTCGATCCGCGCGTTCCTCGCACACCTCGACGGCAAGGGTTATGCCCGGCGCTCGGTAGCCCGCAAGATCTCCGCCATCCGGGCCTTCCTCTCGGATGCAGTGCGGCGCGGCACCCTCAGCGCCAACCCGGCCGACGGTATCGCCCGACCCAAATCGCGCCGGACCCTCCCCAAAGCCCTTACCCAGCGGGCCGCAACCTCGCTCCTCGAGGCGATCGACGGTGACGACCCGAAGTCCTTGAGGGACCGGGCCGTCCTCGAGACCCTTTACGCCACCGGCTTGCGGGTGTCCGAGCTGGCCTCCCTCACCATGGACGGGACGGTCGGGCTGGATCGGTTGGTGGTGGAGGGTAAGGGCGGCCGCCATCGAGTGATCCCGTTGGGAGCGCAGGCACTGATCGCCATCGAACGCTACGTGCGGGCGGGCCGGCCCCTTCTTCTGGGCGATCGGCCCACGGACGCCCTGTGGGTGGGCGCCAGGGGAGTGCCCATGAGCCCTCGGACGCTCCGCCGGATGGTGCGGAACCGGGCGGGCACCTTTCCCCACGCCCTACGCCACTCCTTCGCCACCCACCTGCTCGAACGCGGCGCCGACCTGACCTCCGTCCAGCAGCTCCTGGGCCATGTCGAGCTGGGAACCACCCAGGTCTACACCTCCGTCACCCGCCATCACATGAGGGCCACTTACGAACGTAGCCACCCTCGGGCCTAGTTGTGGTCTGTCTGCGAAACGACTTGGCGTGCTCTGGCGGTCATCGGCGTCCCGTCGCTGCGTTCCGCTTCCTCAACGTACCGCTGCGGGTACGCCTTCGTCAGCGGGCCTTGCGAGGAACACCGCTGCCGACGCCATACCACGCCGCCGTTCCGCAGACAGACCACTTGGGTGGTCAGTGGCCAGTGAATGTTCCTAGACGGGACCCTTGGGGCCGACGCATTAGCTCTGAGGGCTAGCGAGATTCGACTCTTCCGAGTCGGCAACCGGCCGCTGGGAACTGGCCACTAGTATCGAGCCGATTACGCACGTTCACTACAGCCTCCCGCGGTCGGGCCACCCCAGCCCGGGGAGGTTCGGAAGGCGCCCGGCAGCCTGCGCGTCGCCTCCGAGAAGGGTGGGCGGAGGAAGAACCGAACTTAGGAGGCATTGTTGTCTGCCGTCACCATGAAGCAACTGCTCGAAGCCGGGGTCCATTTCGGCCACCAGACCCGGCGCTGGAACCCCAAGATGGCCCCGTACATCTTCGGAGAGCGCAACGGGATCCACATCATCGACTTGCGCCGGACGCTCGAGGAGGTCCAAAGGGCCCACGCCTTCGTCCAGGATCTGGTAGCCGAGGGCGGCGCCGTCCTGTTCGTGGGCACCAAGAAGCAGGCCCGCTCCGCCATCGAGGAAGCCGCCCAACGGGTGGACATGCCGTACGTGAGCTTTCGCTGGCTGGGCGGAATGCTGACCAACTTCAAGACCATCAACCAGCGCATCTTCTACATGAAGGAGCTGGCGGCCATGGAGACGTCGGGCGATATGGACCAGCTGCCGAAGAAGGAACGCCTCCGACTGCGCCGCGAGTACGCCCATCTCGAGCGGACCCTGGGCGGGGTGGCGGACATGGGCGGAACACCGGCGGCAGTGTTCGTGGTCGATCTGAACACCGAACACATCGCGGTGCGGGAAGCGGTGAGGTTGAACATACCCGTGATCGCGCTGGTCGACTCCAACTGCAACCCGGACGACATCGATTTCGTCATTCCCGGGAACGACGACGCCATCCGGTCGGCTTCGCTCATCGCCTCGGCGATCGCTGACGCCTGCGTGGCGGGCCAGGAGCAGGCTCTGGCCGCTGCCGAGGGCGAGTCCGAGGAGGCCGGAGACGACAGCTAGCGCCGTAGTTCCGGACCGCACATACACGACTGAAGATCACCAACAGAACCTCAATCGAAGGACGAGCAAAGATGCCACAGTTCACAGCCAAGGACGTACAGGCTCTACGCAAGGCCACCGGAGTCGGCATGATGGACGCCAAGAAGGCCCTGGTGGAGTGCGACGGGGACATGGACAGGGCGAAGGACCTACTCCGGGAGAAAGGCCTGGCCGACGCCAAGAAGCGGGCCGGGCGGGACGCCAACGAGGGCACCGTCGGCTTCTACGTGCACCAGCCGGCCGGGTATCCGACCGTAGGGGTCATCGTGGAACTGGCGTCGGAGACCGACTTCGTGGCGAAGAGCGACCGGTTCCAGAAGATGGCCCACGACGTGGCCATGCATATCGCCGCCGCTCAGCCCAAGTGGGTACGGACCGAGGACGTACCCGGGGAGTTGGTCGACAGGGAAAAGGAGCTCATCGCCAGGGAGGCGTTGGCTTCGGGCAAGCCGGAGCGGATCGTGGAGCGGATCGTGGAGGGGCGGATCAAGTCCTTCTACAAGGACAACGTGCTCTACGAGCAGGAGTACATCAGGACCGATCAGTACGAAGGCAAGGTCGGGGACATGGTGACCGAGCTGGCCGCCTCCATGGGCGAGAACATCGGTGTCCGGAGGTTCGCCCGCCTGGCGGTGGGGGAGCAGGACACCTAGGACTTGGCCCGGTGCGGCTCAGCCGGTGAGTATTCGCCTGGTGTTCTCGATCATGAACCGATCTAGGAGCGCGGTGTCCAGGCCCAACGCTTCCATCATCCCGGGAACCACCGAGCGCAGGTAGCCGTAGCCGAATCCCCCGTAGGCGGTCAGCTGCAGCCGGGTGCAGACGTCGTGGCTTACCAGCAGTTGCCCGGCGTAGCCCTCGTCCGCCAGCCGGCTGAGAGCGGCCAGCCTTTGCGGGTCGGTGGGGAAGTGCAGGTACCACCCGTGCGGCCACCACGTGCTCCCGAAAAAGTCGAACTCCACGTTGATACCGCGCGCCAGGACTCGCCGGTGCCAGGTCAGATCCCGGATGTCGAAGTCCATGTGGCAGAACACCACCCGTTCCCAGTCGGGTTCGGTCCGGCCGAGCACTTCGAGAGCGTGCTCGGCGATCGGCACCTCCATGAGATGCACGAACAGCGGCGCGCCGGTAGTCCGATGGGCGATAACGGCTGCTTCCAGTGTCTTGAGTTCTCCGGGATGGACCGGTGAGAACAGGCCGATCTCGCCGATCACACCGGCCCGGACTCCGGTCTCGCCGATGCCCTCCGTCAGATCGCGGATCATCGGCTCGGCGATCGCCTGCGGCGGCGATCCGTCGATCAGGCGGCGCGTTGCGGGCCGCTGCTGGAGGCGCAGGTAGTGGCCGGTGCCGCAGACGATGTTGATCCCGGCCGCTTCGGAGATCCGGGCCAACCCGGCCGGGTCCCGACCCAACTCGGGCGGAGTCAGGTCCACGATGGTGTCCACTCCCGCCTGTCGGGCCTTCGCCAGTTCGCCCACCGGATCGGAGGACTCGTCAAGGGTGATCGTGTTGACGTTGCGCATCATGTCGTTGCGCAGCACCCCGAGCTGGTCCATCGTGATCGGGCGGGTCGCCTCCGGTCCCGCCGGCGGGAATGCGTAGGCCATGGAGATGAGCACGTGCTCGTGGGGCAGGGTGACGCCCAGTTCCGAGCCCTTGATCGGGCCCCGCACGGCCATCACCTGCGTCATCGACCGCCAGTCTACGAGCCCATTGCGAACCGCCGAAAGGGTGCGCGGATAGGCTGTCGCGAGACCTCGCAGCAAAGGCGAACATCCGGAAAGGGTGATATGACCAGCTTCTGGCACGGGTATGCCGATATGAGCCTCGTCCCCGGCAACGAGATCGTGATGAGCCGGGGAGAGGGGGTCTGGATCCGTGACACGAACGGCAACCGGTACCTGGACGCCACGGCGTCGCTCTGGTACTGCAACGTAGGACACGGTCGCAGGGAGATCGCCGAGGCGGTGGCCGGCCAGATGGCCGATCTGGCCGGATATTCGACGTTCGGTTTCACCACTACCCCGCCCACCAGGGAGTTGGCCGACCGGCTGGTGGCTATGGCGCCCATCGACGATGCGGTGGTGTTCATGACCACCGGCGGCAGCGACGCCATCGAGACCGCCGCCAAACTGATCCGCCGCTACTGGAACGCGGTGGGCCGGCCCGAGAAGCGGATCATCGTGGCCCGCGAACTGAGTTACCACGGCATGAACGCCTGGGGTACCGAACTCGGCGGGCTTCCCTCCAACAGCGAGGGCTACGGGGGGCCGCTGGTACCCCACGTGGTCCACGTTCCCACCCATGACACCTCGGCGGTCGCCGACCTGTTCGAGCGCGAGGGCGGGCGGATCGCCGCTTTCGTAGGTGAGCCGGTGATCGGGTCGGGAGGAGTCGTTCCGCCGGCCGACGGTTACTGGCCCGAGATCGAGCGGCTGTGCCGTGCTCACGACGTGCTGCTGGTGGCCGATGAGGTAATCACCGGATTCGGCCGGGTGGGCCGGGACTTCGGCGCCCAGCACTACGGGTTCACCCCTGATGTGATCGCGTTCGCCAAGGGTGTCACGTCCGGCTACGCGCCCCTGGGCGGCATCCTGGTTTCTCCTCGGGTACGGGAGCCCTTCTGGAGCGGTCAAGCCATGTTCCGCCACGGATATACCTACTCGGGCCACGCCGCATCCTGCGCGGCCGCCCTGGCCAACCTCGACATCCTCGAGCGGGAGGGCCTGGCTGCGAGGGTCGCCGAACTGGATCCGATCCTCGCTTCTGGTGTACGGGGCCTGGAGAGCCATCCCGTGGTCGACTCGACTCGGGCAGCCGGCCTGCTGGCCGCAGTGGTGCTCTCGGACGACGCCTTGGAGGAGGATCCGGGTCTGCTCGACGCCGTGGTCCGGGCCGCTCTCGAGCGGGGGATTATCACGATCGGCCTGCGGGGGGCCTACGGCGTCCTCCAGATTTCCCCGCCGTTCGTCATAACCGAATCGGAAATCGACCACATGCTGAGCGGTCTGGCCGATGCCGTTGCCGAAGTCGCGACCGAGCGGGGATTCCACTAGGAGGTTGGGACTGCGGGTCTGGTCCGGGCGGGGCTCGCCTGTGGCAAACTACAGCGTGTGAGAGTTGATGCCAGCAGCGCGAACCCCCCCGCGGCGGGTTTCCGGGAACCCTCGTAGATGGCTCCGCCCCGCCGAGTCCTGCTGAAGCTGTCCGGGGAGGCCTTCGCCGATCCCGCGATCGGCTACGGGATATCTCCCGAGACGGTGCAGCGGGCGGCCGGCGAGATAGCCGAGTCGCAGAAGGCCGGGCACCAGATCGGGATCGTGGTGGGCGGCGGCAACATCTTCCGGGGCGTGTCCGCCGCAGCTACGGGCATGGACCCTGCCAATGCCGACTACATGGGCATGCTCGCCACCGTCATCAACGCCTTGGCCCTCCGCGACGCCATCGAGGCCCGGGGTGTGGAGTGCCGGGTGCAGTCGGCCATCACGATGCAGCAGCTGGCCGAGCCCTACATTCGCCTGCGAGCCATCCGCCACCTGGAGAAGGGCCGCTCTGTGATCTTCGCGGCCGGCAGCGGGAATCCCTTTTTCACCACCGACACGGCGGCCGCTCTTCGCGCTGTCGAGATCGGCGCCGAGGCGATGCTCAAGGCCAGCAAGGTAGAAGGCATCTACTCCGCTGATCCCGAGCTTCATAAGGATGCCGAGTTGCTGGACCGGATCGGCTACATGGACTTCATCAACGCCGAACTCAAGGTGATGGACACCACCGCCGTCACGATGTGCATGGATCACCGGCTGCCGATCGTGGTGTTCCGCCTGGTCGATCCCGGTAACATCCGGCGGGCCGTGGAGGGCGAGTCGATCGGTACCCGGGTGTGTTGAGACACATCCGGAGAGGAGGTTGACGCATGCTGGATGAACTGCTCGAGGATGCCGTAGAGCGAATGGCGTCGGCCGTGAAGCACACGCAGAGCGAGTTCGCGACGCTCCGCACCGATCGGGCCAGCGGGGCCGTTCTCTCCCGGGTCATGGTCGACTACTACGGGGAGAAGGTGGCCCTCCTGGAGCTCGCCAGGACCGCCAGCCACGAGAACCTGCTGGTGGTGATCCCCCATGACTCGAATGACCTGGTGGCCATCGAACGGGCCATCCGGCTGTCGGGCCTCGATCTCAACCCTGCCAGTGACGGGAAGGTGATCCGCCTGGTGTTCCCGCCGCTCACCGAAGAACGGCGGCGCCAGCTCGTCAAGTTGGCCCGGAGCATGGCCGAGGAGGGCCGGGTAGCGATACGCCACATACGGAGGTCGACCCGTAGCGACCTGAACGAGATCGGCGAGTCGGAGGACGAGGTCTGGAGGGCCGAGAAGTCACTCCAGCAGCAGACCGACCGCCACATCACCATGACCGATGAGCTGCTCGCCAACAAGGAGCAGGAACTCCTCAAGATCTAGTTGTTAGTCGGTAATTGGTAGTCATTCAACCAATAATCAGCAACTAAAGCTACAAACTGAGAACTACAGGCTGCGCAGTTCGTCCTCGCGAGCGTTCTCGATCAGGAATAGCCACGGGATCGGCCCCTCATAGGGGTATTCTGGACCGACTTACCACGAGGAAACGGTTACGCATGGCTGGTGACGGCACCGATCCGCCCCCCGAGTTTGGTGATGAGGAGGCTGGGGACCAGCCTGCCGACTCCGAGGCCCCTCCTACGGAGTCCGACGAGTTCACCGACCGCGACTACATCCGATCCACCACCCGCGAGTACAAGGGCCTGGCCGAAGCGGTAGCCCGGGCGGGTGAGGAAGAGGTCGAGCAGTCGGCGGTAGCGGCCTCGATCCCGGGGGTCGGCACCAGCGTGGTCGGCTTCGAGGATGTGACGGGCGTCGAGGAGGAGGACCCGGAGCAGATCGAGCAGATCGACCGGGCCCGCCGTTCCGAGCTGGCGCTCCGGATCGCTACCGGCCTGGCTGTGGTGGCTGTCTTCTTCGGATCCCTGTATGCGGGAGCGCTATGGGTTACCCTGTTCGTCAGCCTCCTGATCCTGGTCGCGGTGGCGGAGTTCTACCAGGCGGTCCGCCGGGTCGGCTTCACGCCCCTGGCGTTCATCGGCCTACCCGGGGCCGCGGCGGTCATGTACGTGGCCTGGGACTCCGGACCCGCCGCGGTGGGCGGTGTGCTGGCAGCCGTGATCCTGCTGTCGGGCCTGTTCTTCGTTGCGGCCGGCCGGAACTACCCGCTGGCCAACATCGGCGTTACGGTCCTCGGCGTGGCCTGGGTGCCGGTCCTGGCCTCGTTCGCGGTGCCGATCTTCCGATCCCCGGAAGCATGGGCCTTGACCACCGCGCTGGTGGTGCTGACCGCTCTCAACGACATCGCCGCCTTTTCCTACGGACGCACGCTCGGGAAACGCCGCATGGCCCCCAACCTCTCGCCCAACAAGACCGTGGAGGGCTTCCTCGGAGCCACCGTCATCACCGTGCTGGCAGGGGTTGTGGTGGGGAGATTCGGGTTGCTGGAGCCGCTCACCCTGCAGTCAGGCGTAGCGCTGGCCGCGGCCATCAGCGTGTTCGCACCCATCGGTGACCTGGCCGAGTCGGCGGTGAAGCGTTCGATCGACATCAAGGACATGGGTAGCAGCCTGCCCGGCCACGGCGGGGTGCTGGATCGGCTGGACGCCTTCATGTTCGCCATTCCTACCGCCTATCTGGTGTATCTCTGGTTCGGATACCTGTGAGGCCCGTTGTCGTCCTCGGGGCGACGGGGTCTATCGGTCGCCAGACACTCGAAGTAGCGGACCGCCTCGGCGTTCCGGTGGCGGGACTCGCCGCGCGGCGAGCAGGGGACGACCTGGCGCGGTTGGCCGACCGTTACCCGCGGGCCACCGTGGTAGCGGTGGCGCCCGACCCGGACGGCCATGACCGTTTTCGCCGGCACTACGGCGACCGCTACGAGCCTGGTCCCGCCGCCCTGGTGGAGATGGCGCAGCACCCGGGTTCGACGGTGGTCAACGGTGTGGTGGGGTCGGTGGGCCTCGAATCCTCCATCGCCGCACTGGAGGCGGGAAACCGTCTCGCCCTGGCCAACAAGGAGAGCCTGGTCGTTGGCGGGGAGTTGGTGATGGCGGCCGCGCGGCACGGTGAGTTGATCCCCGTCGACTCGGAGCACTCCGCCCTGTTCCAGTGCATGGTGGGTGAGCGGCTTCCCGAGGTCTCCCGCCTGGTGCTGACCGCTTCCGGGGGTCCCTTTCGAGGCCGGGACCGGGAAGGGCTGGTCAGCGTGGGAGTCGATGAGGCGCTGGCCCATCCCACTTGGAACATGGGACCCCGGATAACCATCGACTCGGCCACGCTGGTGAACAAGGGCTTGGAGGTGATCGAGGCCCACTTCCTGTTCGGTCTGGCCTTCGAGAAGGTGGACGTGGTGGTACATCCCCAGAGCATCGTCCACTCGCTGGTGGAGTTCGTGGACGGGTCGCTGAAGGCCCATCTGGGCGTCACCGACATGCGGATCCCGATCCAGTACGCCCTGACCTATCCGCAACGCTCACCGGGTGGTTTTTCCCGGTTCGACCTGACGCGGTCCGACCTGACATTCGAGGCGGTCGACCGCGACGCCTTTCCGGCGCTCGACCTCGCCTACGCGGCGGGAAGGGCGGGAGGAACCGTCCCGGCGGCCTTCAACGCAGCTGACGAGGTGGCGGTGGCCGCCTTCCTGGAGCGGCGGATCGGGTTTCTCGACATTCCCGCCGTGATCGCCGAGGTGCTCGAGGGTCACGAGGCATTGGAGGCGACCTCGATCGACGTGGTGATCGAAGCCGATCGGGCCGCCCGTAGTGCGGCTCGCGCCGCAGTGGAGCGCCGGTAGAGGAGAGGTCTTGGTCGGCGGAGTAATGATGGTGGTGGCCATCTCGGCGTTCATCGTCGTGCACGAGGCCGGCCACTACTGGGCAGCCCGGGCGACCGGGATGAAGGCCACCGAGTTCTTCCTCGGCTTCGGGCCCCGACTGTGGTCGTTCCGCCGCGGCGAGACCGAGTTCGGGGTGAAGGCGCTCCTGTTCGGCGGGTACGTGCGGATCGCCGGCATGAGTATCGGCGAGAGGATCGACCCGGCCGACGCGGGCCGCGCCTACCGCGAGCAGCCCTTCTGGAAGAAGTCGGTGGTGGTCCTGTCCGGGGTAATGCTGAACCTCCTGACCGCGTACCTGCTGCTGTTCGGTCTGTTCTGGTACTCCGGCGCCGCCGAACTGACAACCGCGGTGGAGAGGGTCAGCCCCGAGATCTCGCCAGGAGTGCCCAGTCCGGCCGCAGTCGCCGGTGTCCTGGACGGAGACGTCATGACCGCCATCGACGGCGTAGCCCTGGACGGTTGGGAACAGGCCGTGCAGCTGATCATGAGCCGCCCCGGCGAGACCGTCACCCTGGAGGTCGTTCGCGACGGCCTTCCCCGTTCCCTGACCGCCACCCTGGGCTCGTACCATCCGCAGACCGGTGAGGCGGTCGGCTTCCTAGGCGTTTCACCCGTGGCGCGGCGGGTCTCCATCGGGCCTGTCACGGCCGCCGGACGGGCGGCCATGGCGGAGTGGGCGATCATCTCCGGCGCTTTGGACGCCATCGCACGCATCGTTCAGCCCGGGTCGCTGCTCGAGTTGGGTGGCGTGCTGGCCGGACAGAGCGACGTTCCGGAAGAGATCCGGCCGGTCAGCCCCATCGGTCTGGTCAGGATCGGTAGCCAGGCGTCGGAGGTGGGCATCGGCAACATCATCTTCATCCTGGCGGTGGTGAACGTCACCCTGGCGCTGTTCAACAGCGTGCCCCTGTACCCGCTGGACGGCGGGCACTTCGCGGTGGCCCTGTATGAGAAGGTCACGGGCCGGCGGGTGGATCACCGGAACCTGGTCCCCATCGCCGCCCTGGTGATCCTGTTCATGCTGTTCCTCGGCCTGGTGGCAATAGTCCTCGACATCGTCAATCCGCTGACTCTCTAGTAGTAACATGGATGTCCTGATGGCTCACCGCGAACGAACCAGGCAGATTCATGTGGGTCGGGTGCCGGTGGGGGGTGGCGCTCCGGTCTCGGTGCAGTCGATGACCACCACCAAGACCGCCGACGTGGACGGCACCCTCGCCCAGGTCTATGCCCTGGCGGGCGCGGGCGCCGACATCGTCCGCATCACCTGCAACGATGTGGCCGCCGCGGAGGGGCTGGCCGAGATCGTCCCTCGCTCGCCGGTGCCGATCATCGCCGACATCCATTACCAGTACCGCCTGGCCCTCGCCGCGCTCGAAGCCGGCGTGCAGGGCTTGCGACTCAACCCCGGCAACATCCGGAAGCCGCACCAGATCCGGGCGGTGGCCCGCGACGCCAAGGACCGGGGAATCCCCATCCGGGTGGGCGTCAACGCCGGCAGCCTGGACCGCGATCTGATGAAGCGATACGGTTCCGCCACGCCCGAGGCGCTGGTGGCGTCGGCGCTCAAGGAGATCGAGTACCTGGCCGAGGAAGACTTCCATGACATCAAGATCTCGGTCAAGCACTCCCACGTGCCATCCATGGTCGAGTCCTACCGCCTGCTGGCCGACACGGTCGGATTCCCGCTGCATCTCGGTGTCACCGAGGCGGGACCCCCACCGGGGGGACTGATCAAGTCGGTAGCGGGCATTGCCACCCTGCTGCTCGAGGGCATCGGCGACACCATCCGCTTCTCGCTGACTGCCGATCCCGTCGAGGAGGCCAGGGCCGGACGCCAACTCCTCGAGTATCTGGACCTGCGGGAGCGTACCGGACTTGACCTGATCGCCTGTCCCAGTTGCGGGAGGGCGGAGGTCGACGTGCTCGAGGTTGCACAGGCCGCGCAGGCCAAGCTGGAGGAGGCGAAGCTCCCCATCCAGGTGGCCGTGATGGGCTGCGTCGTGAACGGTCCCGGAGAGGCACGGGAGGCCGACCTGGGGATCGCTGCCGGTCGGGGCCGCGGGCACCTGTTCATCAAGGGGAAGGTGGTGAGGGTGGTGCCGGAGGACGAGATGGTGGAAGCGTTGCTCGACGAGGCGCGCAAGCTGGTGGACGAGGGCGTGGAGGCCCGGATGGCGGCCGCAGACGATCTGGCTGCGGACCTGGCTGCCCAGGACCGCCAAGTGTTGATCGACATCCAGGGCGACGCCAATCGGGCCGCAGCTCGCCGCGCCGCGGTCGCTGACGTGGCGGCTCGGTGACGGCCCGACTCCTCACAGACCACTAGGAGTCTCCGGTGCGCTGGTCACGGACGTTCATTCCCACTCTCCGCGACGACCCGGCGGATGCGGTTGCGGCCAGCCACCGCTTGCTGATCCGGGGCGGTTTCATCCGCCAGCTCATGGCAGGGTCCTACTCGATGCTCCCGCTCGGGATGCGGGTCGCCACGAAGGTCTCCGACATCATCCGGGAGGAGATGAACGCCATCGGTGGCCAGGAGTTCCTGGCGCCCGTGGTCCATCCGGCCGAGCTGTGGAAGAAGACCGGCCGGTGGGACGACGTCGAGGGGATCATGGTCAAGCTCGAGGATCGCCGCGGCGCCGACCTCGTGCTGGCCCTCACTCACGAGGAGGTGTTCGCCCACCTGGCGTCGGAATTGAACTCCTATCGGGAGCTGCCCCAGCTCTGGTATCACCTCCAGACCAAGTTCAGGGACGAAGCCCGGCCCAAGTCCGGCCTCCTCCGGGTGAGAGAGTTCATCATGAAGGACTCCTACTCGTTGGACGCCGGACCGGAAGGCCTCGACGTCCAGTTCGAGGCTCACCGCGGCGCGTACGACCGGATATTCGCCCGGATGGGTCTCGAGTCCATCCAGGTGGAGGCGTCATCGGGAAACATGGGCGGCAGCGACTCTGTGGAGTTCGTGGTGCGCTCGGACACGGGTGAGGACCTCGTCGCTCTATGCGACAACTGCGGGTACGCAGCCAACCTGGAACGGGCTGTCAGCGCACCTGACGTCGTGCCGGACGACCCGTGGGAGGGTCCGGCCGAGCCCTTCCCGACTCCCGGCGTGCGCACCATCGCAGCGCTCACCGCGGTGGGCCGGTTCGCGGCCGCCCGGCAGCAGATCAAGACGCTCGCCTACTTCGTGGGGGACGAGTTCACCCTCCTTGTGTTGAGGGGCGACCACGACCTCGAAGTCCAGAAGCTGGCGGACGCGGTGGACGGCGTGGTTCGCCCGGCGACGGAAGGAGAGATCGTCGCGAGGCTCGGCGCCCATCCGGGGAGCCTCGGAGCGGTAGGCGTCGAGTATCCCGTGATCGCAGATCCGGCCCTTCGGGGGCGCTCCAACATGGTGACCGGCGCCAACGAGGACGACGTCCACCTTCGAGGGGTGGACGTGGCGCGCGATCTCCCGGTGGCCAGGTGGCTCGACATGCGCTCGGTACGCGAGGGGGAGGTTTGCCTGAGTTGCCCGTCCGGTTCCCTCTCGTTGTCGCGAGTGATCGAGGTGGGTCACATCTTCAAGCTCGGCCGCAAGTACAGCGAAGCCCTCGGGGCCACCGTCCTCGACGAGTCGGGCCGGCCCACGCCCATCGTGATGGGTTCCTACGGGATCGGTGTGGGGCGGTCGATGGCAGCCGTCGTCGAGGTGAGCCACGACGGCAGGGGAATCATCTGGCCCCCCGCCGTGGCGCCGTTCATGGTCGTGATCACGCTCCTGCGACCCGACAACCCGGTAGTCGCCGAGGCGGGAGAGACCCTCTACCGCGACCTGGACAGCGCAGGGATCGAGGTCCTGCTGGACGACCGCAACGAGCGTCCCGGGGTCAAGTTCGCCGATGCCGAGCTGGTCGGGATCCCCTACCGGCTGACGATAGGCCCCCGGGGCATCGAGGCCGGAGAGGCCGAACTGGTTGCCCGCGACGGCTCGTTGACCGAATCCCTACCCCTCGATCAGGTGGTGGAGCGGCTCGCCGCGCTGGTGTCCTAGCGCTCCCGCTGAGGCCTCTTTGGGTGGGGCGAATGCTATGATTCTCGGCGAGACACTCGAAGGACGTGACTTTGTGCTACAAGGTGGGCGCCCAGCCCGCTTTTTTTATTGTAGAAACCGGCTGGCCGGCGCATTCCGCCGCGCCGGGAGCCCGCCATGCCTCCACGCCCAAGCGGCTGGTGGCGCTCTCTTCCGTAACCGATGGTGGCTCGGAGCCGGGGCCCATGAGTATTGAGAAACGGCTTGGAGACCTGTTCGAGCAGCACCTGGCCGGCCAGGGCCTGGAGCTCGATTATCTCCAGGTGGCCGGCAGGGGTCCGCGGATCGTCCGGGTGATCGTCGATCGCGACGGCGGGGTGGGGGTCGACCAGTTGGCGGCCGTGTCCCGCTCCCTGTCACGCCAGCTCGACCGCCTTGATCCTTTCGAGGGTTCCTATTCGCTGGAGGTGTCCTCGCCGGGGCTCGAGCGCGCCCTTCACCTTCCCCGCCACTTCCACAAGTCGATCGGCCGGGACGTGGTCATCAAGACCGACGTAGACGTGGCTGGTCACCGGCACCATCGGGGCGTGCTGGAAGCTGCCGATTCGGATGGTTGTTCCGTGCGGGTCGACGGTGAGTCGAGGCTGATCGGGTACGGACAGATCCGGTCGGCGCGGACGCGGTTCGAGTGGAACAGGCAAGGCAGGGCGACCAGGAAGTCGGGGTAACGGGATGAAGATTGACTACCGGGTCATGGAGGCCCTCGAGATGCTGGAGCGGGAGCGAGGTATTCCTGTCGACACGATCCTCGCTGCCCTGGCCAACGCTCTGGTGTCGGCCTACAAGCGGACTCCGGGAGCTGCTGAGGAGGCCCGCGTGACCATCGAGCCGGACTCCGGCGAGATCATCGTCTACGCCCAGGAGCTCGATGACGACGGAAACGTCATCGAGGAGTGGGAGGACACCTCCACGGACTTCGGTCGGATAGCCGCCAGCACCGCCAAGCAGGTGATCGCCCAGCAGCTCCGGGAAGCCAAACGAGAGCAGGTGTTCGACGCCTACGAGGGCCGGGAGGGCGACCTGGTCACCGGCATGGTGCAGCAGCATGACAACCGTTACACGATCCTCGACCTGGGAAACGCCGAGGCGATGATGCCCGGTTCCGAGAGGATTCCCTACGAACGGCTGGAGCGAGGCGCCCGGGCGAAGGCCTTGATCATCGAGGTTCGGCGGGAGACCAAGGGCCCGCAGATCGTGGTGTCGCGCTCCCATCCCGACCTGGTTCGCCGGCTGCTCGAGCTGGCGGTGCCGGAGTTGCTGGACGGCACGGTGACGATCCGATCGATAGCCCGGGAAGCCGGCCATCGAACCAAGATCGCGGTGGTGTCCAACGATCCCAACGTAGATCCGAAAGGCGCTTGTGTAGGCGCCCGTGGCTCCCGGGTACGCAACGTTGTGAACGAGCTGCGGGGCGAGAAGGTGGACGTGGTGCAGTGGCGCGAGGACACGGCCCAATTCATCGGCGAAGCCCTCGGCCCGGCCAAGGTGCGTGACGTGCAGGTCGATGAGGAGGAGAAGTCGGCCGTGGTGATCGTGAGCGAGCACCAGCTCTCGCTGGCCATAGGCCGGGAAGGTCAGAACGCCCGGTTGGCCACCCGGCTCACCGGCTACCGCATCGACATACAGAGCGACTCCAGGTCCCCGCGCCATACTCGCGAGCGGGGACGCGGTCCGGTCACCGCCGGTGGCCGGTAAGGGCCGTACCCTCGTGAGGGAACATCGGGGGCGTAGGCAGCCATGGTGACCAAGCGCATCTACGAACTGGCCAAGGAGTTGGGCCTCACCTCCCGTGACGTTCTGGCCACGGCGCAGGACCTGGGACTGCCGGTAACCACCGCCTCCTCCGGGTTGGATCCGGGCGATGCCGAGGCCCTTCGCTCCATGCTCCTTCCGGAGGAGCCCGAGGAAGATGTCGCCGACGCTTCCGAACAGGGGCCCGACCCGGCCGATGACACCCCCGCTCCCGAACCCGAATACACCGAGCCCGAAATCGAGGTCATCGTGGTGCCCGCCGGGGTGTCGGTGCTCGAGATGGCGAGAGCCATGCGCCAGCCCGTGGGCGAGCTCGTCAAGCAACTGCTGTCGATGGGGCTGATGGCGGCCGCCGCGGCGCCCGTTCCGCCCGAGGCCATCGAGCCCCTGGCGGAGCACTTCGGGATCATGGTGGAAGTCGAGAAGGACGCGGAACCGGAGGAGGCCGACAAGCCGCTGGTGAAGCCGAAGAGGGTGTTCGATGACGATCCCTCCTCCCTGGTCGATCGCCCGCCCGTGGTCACGGTGATGGGGCATGTCGATCACGGCAAGACCACGTTGCTGGACTTCATCCGTAACACCAATGTCGTGTCCGGAGAAGCCGGTGGGATCACCCAGCACATCGGCGCCTACCAGGCCACGGTCGATGGCCGTCCGATCACCTTCATCGACACGCCCGGCCATGCCGCCTTCACGGCCATGCGGGCCCGGGGCGCCGAGGTGACCGACATCGTGGTGCTGGTGGTGGCGGCGGACGACGGCGTCATGCCACAGACCATCGAGGCGATCAGCCACACCATGGCGGCGGACGTGCCGATGATCGTGGCCATCAACAAGATGGATCTCGAGAATGCCGACCCGGTGAGGGTACGGGCCATGCTGACCGAGCACGGGATAGTCACGGAAGAGCTCGGTGGCGAGGTCGTCTCGGTCGAGGTCTCCGCAACGTCCGGGGACGGAATGGACAACCTTCTGGAGATGGTCGACCTGGTCGCCCAGGTGTCGGAGTTCCAGGCCAACCCGAGGGCCCCGGCGTCGGGAGTGGTGATCGAGAGCCACCTCGATCGAGGGTTGGGTCCGGTCGGTACGGTGATCGTGCAACGGGGAACCCTGAAGAGGGGGAATTCCCTGGTAGCGGGGACGGTGAGCGGTCGGGCACGGTCCATCATCGATCACAAGGGCCGCCGCGTCTCCACGGCGACTCCGTCCACTCCGGTGCTGGTGTCCGGATGGGCATCGGTTCCGGCGGCAGGCGACATGTTCGAGGTGGTCAAGAACGACCGTATAGCCCGGTCCATGGCCGCCGAGCAGGTGGATGCGGTCCGGGCCAGGACGCTCGTCGTGCCCACCGCCCGCGAGCGCCTCGGGCAGTTGCTGGAGCGTTTGCGGTCCCAGGAGCAGACCGAACTCCTCCTGATCATCAAGGCCGACGCGGATGGTTCGGTGGAGGCGATCCGGGAGGCGGTCGGCCGGATCGCCCGCGAGGGCGGCAGGGTCAACGTGGTGCATGCCGCCGTGGGCGGCATCAACGAGAACGACATCACCCTCGCCGACGCGACCGGCTCGGTGGTGGTCGGCTTCAACGTCCGGCCCGATCCGAACGCGAGGCGCGCGGCCGCGGCGGCGGGCATCGAGGTGCTCACCTACTCGATCATCTACGAGCTCCTCGACGAGATGGAGCAGATGCTGGTCGGCCGGTTGGCGCCGACGCGGGAGGAGGCCCTGGTCGGCGTGGCCGAGGTCCGGGCCATCTTCCGCGTGCCGCGCCTGGGTGCGGTGGCCGGTTGCTACGTGACCGAGGGCAACATCGTGAGAGACGCGAGGGCCCGGGTGGTCCGGGGCGGGAGCGTGGTCTACGACGGTCGTGTGGCGTCACTGCGCCGGTTCAAGGAGGATGTTCGCGAGGTGGTGGCCGGATACGAGTGCGGTGTCGGGCTCGAACGCTTCCGGGACGTCAAGGAGGGCGACGTCATCGAGACCTACCGCATCGATGAGATAGCGGCCACATGATCGTGCTGACGTGAGTTCCCCATGGCGAGCATGCACGCAGCAGCGCTCCGGGTTGATCTGCGTTTGCGGGATGTTCATTCGCTGAAGGCCAAACGGCAACGGATCGCTCGGCTGTCCGCAAACCTGCGCCGGGCCTTCCCCGTGGCGTTTGCCGAGGTCGATCACCATGACCAGTGGCAGCGGACCGCCGTGGGGGTGGGCATCGTCTCTCCGCATGCGACACAACTGGAGATGGCGGTCCATTCGGTGTGCCGCTTCTTCGATCGGTGGGAGGAGGCCGAAGTCCTCTCGGTCGGGGTTTCCTACCTGGAGGACCCGCCATGATGGAGGGGACAGGATGGGTCTGAGGCTGCGCCGGGTCAACGAGATCCTCAGGGAGGTCATCGCGGAGGAGTGCCAGAACCTCAAGGATCCCCGCATCGGGTTCCTGACGGTGACCGGGGTGTCCGCGTCCCCGGATCTCCGCAAGGCCGAGGTCTACTACACCGTTCTGGGCGACGAGGAGACCGAGGCCCGGACCGCCGAGGCGCTGGCGGCGGCGGCCTCCCGGATCCGCGCCGCGGTCGGTCCGCAGGTGCGGATGAAGTACCTCCCCGAGTTGAGGTTCGTTCCCGATCCGGCCGTGGCGCATGCCCGGCGGATAGAGGAGATACTGAGGAACATGGACGGGCAAGGCGGGAGCCGGTGATGCCGGGAGTGAGCCGTGGACTCAGGGACGCGGCCTGCGCCGTCCGGGAGGCCCGTACGCTGGTCACCACGGGCCATGTCAAGCCGGATGGCGATGCCCTGGGATCAGCCCTGGGCCTGGCTCTGGCGGCCCGCGCCGCGGGTGGCTCGGCACGAGTCTGCTTCGGGGAGCGCTTCGTCCTGGGACGGCAATTCGGTTTCCTGGATGCCCGTCCGGTGGTGGATCCTGCCGAGGCGGGTGCGCCCGACGTGCTGGTGGCCTTCGACTGCAATGACCCGGACCGGCTCGGCCCGGAACTGGTCCCGGTGGTCGAGGCGGCCGGGACGGTGGTGATGATCGACCATCACGTGGCGGGTCCCGGATTCGGAGACATCAGGGTTAGCGACCCGGATGCTCCGGCGGCCGCGCTGCTCTGCTACCGCCTGATCAGGCTGATCGGATGGGATGTCTCGCCGGATGCTGCCACGGCCCTGCTGCTGGGCCTGGTTACCGACACCGGTCGCTTCCAGTACGGCAACACGAATCCCGAGGTCCTCCGGGCGGCGGCGGAGCTGGTGGAAGCGGGGGCGCGCCCGGAGGTGATCGGGCAGTCCGTCTACGAGTCGATGGCGTTCGGGTACCTCGGCGTGGCCGGAGCGGTCCTGTCCCGGGCCACCCTGGAGCCGGATCATGCCCTCGTGTGGTCCTACGTCACCCAGGACGATCTCGGGCGCCACGGAATCGGCATGGAGGACGCCGACGCCCTGATCGACGACATCCGGGTGGCTCGGGAGGCCGAGGTGGCGCTGTTGCTCAAGGAGCAGCCCGGCGGGGAGTGGAAGCTGAGCCTGAGATCCCGCCGCCACGTGGATGTAGCGGCCATAGCGGAGACGATGGGTGGTGGCGGTCACCACCGCGCCGCCGGATGCTCGTTCTCCGGCACCCGGGACGAAGCGGTCGAAATGGTCAGGAAACGGCTGGCCGGGTGAGTTCCGGGTCCGGATTCGTGCTGGTCGACAAGGCCGGCGGGTGGACATCCCATGACGTGGTGGCCAAGTGCCGCCGGATCCTCGGCATGCGCCGCATCGGGCACGCAGGCACCCTCGATCCCAGGGCCACCGGCCTGCTCGTCCTAGGCATCGGGAGGGCCACCCGGTTGCTGCGCTTCGTCACCGACCTGCCCAAGGAGTACGAGGCCACGGCCCGATTCGGCGTGGCCACCGACAGTCTGGATGCCGACGGGGAGGAGACGGAGCGGGCGCCGATGAGCATCGATCGTGAGGATGTCGTCGGTGCCATGGATCGCTTCAGGGGGGAGATCCTCCAGACACCGCCGATGGTGTCGGCGGTGAAGGTGGGCGGCAAGCGCCTGCATGAGCTGGCCAGGCGCGGCGAGGAGGTGGAACGGCCGGCCCGGAGGGTGAGGGTGCACCGGCTGGACCTCGAGGGGTTCTCGGCCGGGCCGTTCCCGGAGGTCCGCCTCCGGGTGGTGGGAGGGAGCGGCCTCTACGTCCGGGTACTGGCCGACGACCTGGCGAGGGCCCTTGGCGGGCGCGCCCATCTGAGTTCCCTCCGCAGGGTGGCCAGCGGCAGCCTCCGGGTGGAAGAAGCGTGGACGGTCGACCGGTTGGTGCGCCTCGGCGCCGAGGGTCGGCTGGCCGAAGCCGTGCTGGAACCCGCCGTCGCTCTGTCGCATCTGCCATCCGTGAGCGTGGATCACGATGAGGCCGTTCGGGTGTCCAGCGGGCAGCGACTGCCTTCCCCTCGGGACCTGGACGGGCACGTTCGGGTGATCGCGGACGGTCGGCTGCTCGCCATCTACCGTGCCGGCGATGATCGGCTGGTTCCGGAGGTGGTGCTGGCGTGAGTCGCGTCCGATGAAGATCTGGAGGGGTGATCCGCTCGCCTGGGGACCGGGCCCGGATCGGGGGACGGCCGTGACCATCGGCGTGTTCGACGGTGTCCATCGGGGTCACAGGACCCTGCTGGAGGCCCTGTCCGAGAGGGCTGCCGTAATGGGGGGACTCGAGACGGTCGTGGTCACCTTCGATGTCCATCCCCGCCGGTTCTTCGACCCGGTCGACGGGCCGGCCATGCTGGTGACGCTGTCCCGCCGGCTCGAGCTGCTGGAGTCGGTGGGTGTGTGCCAGGTGGGGGTGCTCCCCTTCGCGGAAGTGCGCCATCTCGAACCCGAGGAGTTCATCCGCCGGGTGGTCTCGGGCGGGCTCAACGCCCGGGCTGTTGTGGTGGGGGAGGGCTTCCGCTACGGAGCGGGGAGAGCAGGGGACGTGGATGACCTGGTGGCATCGGGTCGGACCCACGGCTTCCGGGTCGACGCCAAACCGCTACGGGACGGCGAGCCATGGCCGCTCTCGTCTTCCCCTATACGACGAAACAACGCAGCGGGCGAGTTGTCCGCCGCCGCCGGGTTGCTCGGACGGCACCATGAAGTGCCCGGCCGGCGCGTGGTATCGGAGGGAGGGGATGCCTCGACCATGGCCGTGGAAGTGGACTGGTCCATGGCGGTGCCAGGATCGGGTGTCTACGCCGTGACGGTCGGCTCGGCCGGTCCCGGCGCCTGCTCGATCGGCGGTACCGGTCGGCCGCTCCGGGTCCGCCTGCCGGATCGGAGGACCGGCCGGGTCCCGGGTGACCGCCTGGCCCTGACCTTCATCGACCGCCTCCGCCCCGCGTCGCCGGGAGGCCATGCGCCGCCCGTGATCACCACGGCGGATCTTGCCGGGGCGCGTCGCCTCATGGGTGGTTCCTCGCCTAGAGCCTGATCACGCCCCGGAGAGTGAGAAACATAGGGGTTGAACTCCGGCGGATACGGGTCCACGATGGATGTCACGGGGCGACTTTGGGGACGGAGCACACCGGTAAGCGACATGATTGGATGGTTTCAAGTGGACGATCGAGACCGCAACGGGCAACTCATTCGGGCCTATCTGGCCGTGCTCGAGCTCACCTACTTGCGCATCCTGCTGGCGGTCCTGCAATTCCAGCGTTGGGCCATGATCACCTTCTACCGCCTGGTGCTCGGGATCGACAGGCGCCCGCCGCCCCGACCGACGCAGGCCGAGCTCCGCGAGAGGTACGGGCGGTGACCGGCGGCTGCCAGCGGACCGTCGCGCACCGGATCGCCGGGAGGGTGCTACACTCCACCCGGTTCCCACTTCTATACATGCCGGTTTGGGATGTGCTGATCGAGTGAGAGAGATGAGAGCGACCCAGGAAATAATTGCCGATTTCGGCGCTCACGACAGCGACACCGGATCTCCTGAGGTCCAGGTTGCGTTGCTCTCCCAGCGAATCCGGCACCTGACCGAGCACCTGCGCGAGCACAAGCATGACCATCACAGCCGCCGAGGCCTGTTGATGATGGTGGGTAAGCGGAAGCGGTTGCTGGACTACCTTCGGAAGAACGATGCCGAGCGGTATCGTCGGGTGATCGCCAAGCTCGGATTGCGCCGATAGCACTCCGTGGAGACGGTCGTTCCGTATCAAGAACGGACCGGCCACCGGCAGCGCTCGCTCGGTCCGGTGGCCAAGGAAGAAGTGGGATGATTCGAAGCGCCCGTATGGCGCTCATCGATGATGATGGCTGATCGGGAAAGTCCCGTCGGCCAACCGAACCACACAACCAGGCTGGTAACGCCCGGAGAAACGGCGTAGATCAGTTGTCAGTCGCCATTCCTTCATGACGCGGCGCAGTTACGAAGCGTCCGGAGGTATGACCACTGGTAATTGGCTTCGCTGCTCTCCGAGCGTTCGGTGCCTGGGCGTACAACTCAAGGAGAGTATGTGTCTGAACAAGTCGTTCGCGGCCATATTGGTGACAAAGAGGTCGTGATTTCCACCGGCAAGCTCGCCGGTCAAGCAAACGGGGCGGTTCGCGTCTCCATGGGGGAGACGGACGTGCTGGTAGCCGCCACTGCCAGCGACAAGCCGAGGGAAGGGGTGAGTTTCTTCCCCCTCACCATCGATGTCGAGGAGCGGATGTACGCGGTGGGCAAGATCCCCGGGTCCTTCTTCCGCAGGGAGGGTCGGGCCACCGAGAAGGCCACGTTGAGCGCCCGGCTCATCGACCGGCCGCTGCGCCCGTCGTTCCGTGACGGGTACCGCAATGACACCCATGTGGTGGCCACCGTCCTCCAGGTTGACGGTGAGACCGCCTACGACGTGCTGGCTCTTAACGGCGCGTCGGCGGCCCTGACCATCAGCGACCTCCCCTTCGAGGGCCCGCTGGGCGGGGTCCGGATAGGTCTGGGGGAGGACGGCTGGGTGCCGTTCCCCACGTTCAGCGAACTGGAGGAGTGCGTGTTCGACCTGGTAGTGGTCGGCAAGCGCAACGATTCGGGATCGGTGGACATCGTGATGGTCGAGGCCGGCGCCACCGATGGCGCCCTGGCCCTGATCGACGAGGGCCGTCCCCCGCCGGACGAGGAGGCGGTTGGCGCCGGCCTCGAGGAGGCCAAGTCCTACATCGGGCAGCTGCTCGATCTCCAGGACGAGCTGCAAGGACTTGCCGGCAAGGAAGTCGGGGAGTGGCCGTCGGTCATCGAGTACGCCGACGAGGTGTACGAGCGGGTGTCGGAACTTGCCGCCGGAGGGATCGCCGAGGTGGTCAGGATCGCGGACAAGGCCGAGCGTGAGTCCGCAGGGGCGGAACTGGCCGAGCGGGTGGTCTCCGAGTACGGCGTGGACGAGGATGACACCGACACCGCCCGGCAGGTCCGTGCCGCGTTGCGTGCCGCCACCAAGAAGGTGATGCGCCGGCGGATCATCGAAGAGGGCGTCCGCATGGACGGCCGGGGCGCAACCGACATCCGGTCGCTGTCCGCCGAGGTCAGCGTGTTGAGCCGGGCCCACGGGTCCGCCCTGTTCACCCGCGGGGAGACGCAGGTGCTGAACGTCCTCACGCTGGGCATGCCGCGCATGGAGCAGATGCTCGACACGATCAGCAACGAGGAAGCCAAGCGGTACATGCATCACTACAACTTCCCGCCCTACTGCACCGGCGAAGCCGGGTTCATGAGGGGACCCAAGCGCCGGGAGATCGGGCACGGCGCCCTGGGGGAGAAGGCCCTCCGGCCCGTGCTCCCCGCTGATGACGGGTTCCAGTACACGCTCCGCCTGGTGTCGGAGGTTCTCTCATCCAACGGCTCCTCCTCCATGGCGTCGGTCTGCGCCTCGTCGCTCTCGCTCATGGATGCGGGCGTCAAGATCGCCGGTCCGGTGGCCGGGATCGCCATGGGCTTGATCGCCGACGGCGAGAACTACGTGACCCTCACCGACATCCTCGGAGCGGAGGACGCCCTCGGCGACATGGACTTCAAGGTGGCGGGAACCGCGGACGTCATCACCGCCCTCCAGCTGGACATGAAGATCGACGGTCTGCCGGCGGAGGTGCTGGCCGGAGCGCTCATCCAGGCCAGGCAGGCCAGGCTCGAGATACTGGACGTGATGGAACAGGCGATAGACGGACCCCGCGAGGAGATGAAGGAGCACGCACCCCGGCTGGAGACAGTCCAGATCCCGGTGGACAAGATCGGTGACATCATCGGCCCCAAGGGGAAGATCATCCGTGAGCTGGAGGCGGAGACCGGCGCCTCGATCGAGGTTCAGGATGACGGCACGGTCCTGGTGTCCTCCAGTGACGGCACGTCCCTCGCTGACGCCTTGAACCGGGTCAACGAGATCGCCTTCCCACCCACGCCCGAGGTCGACAAGCATTACGACGGCAAGGTGGTGAGCATCACCGACTTCGGGGCATTCGTGAACATCCTTCCGGGTAAGGACGGCCTCCTCCATATCTCCAAGTTCGACAGCACCCGCCACGTGCGCCGGGTGGGCGACTACCTATCCGAGGGCGATCCTCTCACGGTGGTGGTCGACTCCATCGACCGCAACGGCAAGGTCTCGCTCAAGGTGACGGCCGATCTGGAGCCGAAGCCCGGCGCCAAGGTCGGGGCACCGGGCCAGCCGCGCGATCGCGGTGACCGAGGACCCGGACGGGGCGGCGGCGGAAGGGGCCCCAATCGGGGTCGTGGACCTCGCCAGGGTCGAGGTGGCGGCCGCCCGTCAGGCCGCGGCGGCAACCGGGGTCGTGGTCAGGGTGGTCGCGGTCAGGGTGGTCGTGGTCAGGGTGGTCGCAGCCAGGGCGGCGGCGGCAACCGCCGGGGATCAGGCTCGGCAGGCAACGGGGGGCGGAGGTTCGCCTCCTTCGAGGACGCCTTCACCGACGGTATCTAGCCTTCGAAGGACAGCGCCCTGACCCACGTCATTGAGGTGGGCCGGGGCACTGTTGATCAACCACCGGCCACTGTAGGCTCGGCAGCATGCCGGAACTACCCGATGTGGTCGTCTATCTGGAGGCCCTCGAACGGTTCGTAGGGGGGCGAGTCCTGGAACGGGCCAGGGTGGTGTCGATCTCACTCCTCCGCACCTTCGATCCGCCGCTCTCCGAAGTGGAGGGCAGGCGGGTGGTCGGGTTCCGCCGCATGGGGAAGCGCCTGGTCCTAGAGCTGGAGGAGGACCTCTTCATGGTGTTCCACCTGATGATTACGGGCCGGTTCAGATGGAGGAGTCGCGGCGCAGCCGTACCCAGGAAGGTCGGTCACGCCGCGTTCGACTTCTCGAACGGAACGCTGGTGCTCACCGAGCAGGGTTCCAAGAAGCGGGCCTCCTTGCATGTGCATCGGGGCGCGGAGGGACTTGCCGAGCACGACCGCGGCGGCCTCGAGCCACTCGAAGCAGGACCGGCCGCCTTCTCCGAAGCGCTCAGACGGGAGAACCGGACGCTCAAGCGGGCCCTGACCGATCCCCGCATCCTCTCGGGCATCGGCAACGCGTACTCGGACGAGATACTCCACCGGGCCGGACTCTCGCCGGTGGTCCTGACCAGCCGGCTCGACGATCCCACTCTGGAGCGGCTCCGGGAGGCGACCGTCAGCACGCTGACAGAATGGGTGGACCGGATGCGGGGCGAGGTCGGTAACGGGTTCCCCGATCGGGTCACGGCCTTCCGGCCCGAAATGGCCGTCCACGGCAAGTACCGGCAACCCTGTCCCGTGTGCGGGAGTCCGGTGCGGCGGATCGTGTACGCATCAAACGAGACCAACTACTGCGCCGGATGCCAGACGGGGGGCAGGATCCTGGCCGACCGGGCACTCTCCCGGCTGCTGAAGGACCAGTGGCCCGCCGCGATCCCGGACTGACCTGGACCGGGAGCCTTCCTGGGGCTCAGCCCGCGGCGGCCTCACGGAGTGCGGGGAGTACCTCCCGGCCCAGAAGGTCGATGAGACCCTCCTGGTCTACCGAGGCCATCTGGATGGTGACGATGTCGGCGTCGATCGAGCCCACCAGCGGCAGGTACAGGTTGACGATGTCCTCGGCGCCGGTCGCCCTTGCGTAACGCCCGAGTATCTCCTCTCGCGGAAGATCGTCGGCCCGTTTCCGCAGCGTCATCGGATCCACGGCCTGGAGACGTCCCGGCGCCCGGAGCCCGCGCCACGAGTAGAGCGCTTCCCAAGCCTCGTCGTCGCTGTCGGCCATGATCGACCAGCGTGAGGTGAGCAGCGTCGGGCGGGGCCGTCCTGCCTCGGCCGCCGCTTCCCGGGCCGGGCCGATGACCCGCTCCAGCGCGGCCGCGGGATCCTTAACCGAGACGATGATGCCGTCCGCCTTGCGACCCGCCAGACCGGCCGTCTTGGGGCCGCCGGCCGCCACGAGGATCGGTACCCGGGATACCGGCGGGGAGTACAGCCTGGCCCGGTCGGTCGTGTAGTAGTCGCCGTTGTAGGAGAGTTTCTCCCCCTGCAGCAGGCGGCTCATGATCTCGAGCGCCTCCGACATCCGGGCGGCGCGCTCCGCGTACTTGGGAAAGTGGTAGCCGAGCGGGCCCTCGTTGATGTTCTCGCCGGTTCCCACCCCGAGGTTGAACCTCCCGCCGCTCAACCGATCGAGGGTGGCGGCAGCCTGGGCGACGATGGCGGGATGGTACCTCCACAGGGGGGTGGTAACCCCGGTGGCTAGCTCGATGCGCTCTGTGGCTTCCGCCATGGCGCCCAGCGTGGAGAAGGCGAATCCGGACGCCGACACATCATCGACCCAAGGATGGAAGTGTTCCGAGACCACCACCATGTCGAATCCGGCTCGCTCGGCGAGGACCGCGTGGCGGACCAACTCCTCGGGGTGCCATTGCTCATGGCCGCAGAAATAGGCGAAGCGCTTCATCGGATCATCTCCGTACGGTGTCTAAGAGTCGTTCAGGCCGGATTGGGCCACAGATAGAACGCCACCATGATCCCTAGGAATATGACGGTGGCCAGAAAGGAGCCCCACCGGCTCCGGCCGTTGTCTGCAGGCGACGCCATTGCCGGGACAGGATAGACAGAACCGGAAGTCGCCATCAATCCTCCGGCTCACCAGAGAGGCCATGGGAGGGGATGCCGGTCGGTAGGCGGATAGGGGTGGGTCGGATCGCCGAGCAGCGCCTCCACCCGGGCGGCCAGCGCGTCGGCTTCCTCACTGCCGAGGAGCTCCTCCGTGCGGGCATGGAGCCGATTGCCGATAGCCTGATCGAGCCTCCTGACGCAATCCACCATCGCGTGGGGCAGGGCCTGGCCGGAGAATCCCCACATCACCGTGCGGAGTTTGGGCTCGGCGTGGAGCGTCAGGCCGTGATCGATGCACCAGATCCGCCCCGAGCGGTCTGCGATCACGTGCCCGGCCTTGCGGTCGGCGTTGTTGATCACCAGGTCCAGGGTGATGATCGGCCAGAGGATCGGGTCGGCCTCGTTGATCAGGGGCGCCGGATCGAAGTCCTCGTCCACCTCCACGAACGTCTGGGCCGAGCCCGGTCCGAACGGCCCGCTGATCGGCACCGTTTCGGGAACGCAGTCCAGCCCGGCCGCGCTGGCGAGCTCGAAGGTCAGTACCTCGCGGGCCGGGAGGGTCAGGCAGTCGAAGTCGTAGAGCGGGCGCTGTCCCTGTTCGGGCTTGTAGACCACCATCCTGCCCGTACCGGTCACCGCCAGCAAGGTTGCGTTGGAGGCGTTCTGGAACCGGCCGATGATCTCGGCGATGTCCCAGGCGTCGCCGGTCGGGCCGGTCACCCGGGCAGTCGGTGGCCGTTACCCGATGGGCAGTTGTGCCCCTCGGGGTCCTCGGGTAACAGGCACTCCGGGCATTGAGCCCGTCCGGAGTGGACCGCTCGCAGCGCCATCACCGCGCCCGCCCTGAGTTGCTGCGGTGTGATCGCAAAGGTGGCCTTCTCATCGTCCGCCTGACCCTCCAGCAGCAGGGTCATCTCCTCGTCCCCCTCGATACGCATGGCGATCGACATCACCCGGAACAGCACGTCGGTTTCGAGGGTCGGCTCGGGCAGGTCGGCGCCCTGTGCCACCAGGTCATCCACCGGCACGTCGTCATCCCATCCCATGTTCGAGATCAGATCCAGGCCCTGCTCGCCGAGCACCGCCGCCTGGGTCTTCTCGAACAGGAACCAGGCTCTCTCGTGCTGCGTCTGGACGAACAGGTAGAAGGCCCTCTGTCCCGGCGGGCCGATCGCCCCGACAAGGAAGAGGTCCACCGGTCCGAACTGCCGGGAGGATGGGCTGTTCACACGACCACCCCGGTTGCGTTGATGGAGACCACGGCCGGAGGCTGGCCTGCGTCGATGCTGAGTTCGGAGATCGAGGCGGTCGAGATCCTCAGCCGCTGGAACAGGTCGAGGGCCTGGCCGAGGTAGTGGGCGATCACCAGCTTGATGATGTCGGCGTGGCTTACAGCCACCACCGTCTTCCCTTCGTGCAGCCCGGCGATCCGCTCCACGCTTTCGACCGACCGGTGCTGGGCCTCCGCGAAGGACTCACCATCAGGGAACCGGAACCGGGAAGGCGTCATCTGGACCGATTGCCAGGCCTCCAGGCGCCGCAGCGAGTCGAGGGTCTGCCCGGTCCAGCTGCCGAAGTCCATCTCTGTCAGGCCGGGTTCGACGACGGGGTCCATCTCGTGCGGCCGGGCGACCAGGACCGCTGTTTCCATGGTTCGTTCGATGGGTGAACTGTAAACCGCCTCGATGTCCAGCCCGGCCAACGCCTCGGCGGCGGCTCGGGCGGCCTCGCGACCCTTGCGATCCAGGGTGACGCCCGGGGCCCGCCCGGTCAGGCGGTCGCCGGTTTCCGGCGTGGGGGCGTGGCGCACCAGGAGTATGCGGGTCATGTGCACGACTGAATCTAGATCGCTCCGGCGCGCATCGGTAAACGATTTCTCCGGGTGCGGGTCACGAGTGAGGCTCCGGTCACCGGAAGCCGGGTGACTGCGCAGTGGAGGCACAAGGCGCGGGAGCGTCGGGCGCGGCACAGCGCCCCAGGCATTCGGGAGTCCTCGGAGCAGGGAGCCATAGGGGGATTTTCGCATTCTCACCAAGACGGCCTGAATCTGTCACACGTCCCCTATACGTTGCCTGTCGCCAAGCACCCACACCGGCCAAGTGGGACCGATCGGAACGGCCGGTCCGAGGGAACACGACAGCTCATGGAGCGAACCGCCGATCGCCCGGCAGCCAGCCGGGCATGGCCGACCACGCTCCCAAACAGGACAGGTGGTGGCGGGGGAGGGCCCGGTGCGGAGCACCGGTTTTTCGCGAGTTTTCCGGGTTTTTCGCGAGTTTTGACTGGGATTCTCGGTTCTTGATGCACAGGACGCCGTATATGACGCCCTGATCCTGAGGTTCACCGTGGTTCTCGAACCTGAGGTTCACCGCACCGTATGTGACGCCCTGATCCTGAGGTTCCGGGCACGGCTGGTGATGCCGGGAGCCCAAGTTCTCGGCCAATTGGCGATTGTCGGGCCTGGGAGTACTCCGGTCGCCTAAGAGTCGAGCAATTCGAGACGGGACAGGGGGGTGATGTTGGTGGGGAGGTTGTTCCGCACGCTGTTGACCTGGCGGGACACCGGATACCAGGTCAGTCTGGATTCGGCCAGGGGACCCAGCAGCGGCTCGACGGCCCCGGCGGACCGGATGTCCCGGTCCAGCCAGAGACCCCAATCATCAGGTTCCAGGATCACCGGCATGCGGGTGTGGATCGGGGAAAGGCCCTCGTTGGCCACGGTCGTGATGATGGCGGCGCTCCGCATCCACTCCCCGCTCTCCGGATTCCTCCAGGCTGCCCATATACCGGCAAACGCCATCGGAGAGTCGTCGGCCATCCTCACGAAGTAGGGATGCTTCCCGACATCCGTATGGCCCCATTCGAAGAAGCCGGTGGCCGGCAGGAGGCACCGCCGGCGGCGCAGCGAATCCCGGAAGGCCGGCTTTGTGGCCACGGTCTCGGCCCGGGCGTTGATGTTGAGCGGGCCCCTCCGGTCGGCGGCCCAGTGGGGTATCAGGCCCCAGCGGAATGACCCCAGCTGCCTGGATCCTCTGTGCTCGGCCACCGCGTAAACGGGATCGGTAGGAGCCACGTTGTAGCTGGGCTCGAGACGCTCGGTCAACACCTGATCCACTCCGAAGTAGCCGGCCAGATCGTCGGGCTCGGCGTTGATGACGTATCGCCCACACATGCGGCTGCCCAGGTTACCGGCGGCTCGCGTGCTCGCCCCGGTAGGGCCATTGGCGTTGGACCGTCACTATCCTGTCCGTCTGCGGCGAGTTCGCCAGACGGCCGCGGTTGCCCAGGCAATCGAGGAAAGTCCGGACTCCACAGGACAGGGAGCTGGGTAACGCCCAGGCGGGGCGACCCGACGGAAAGTGCCACAGAGATCAGACCGCCGATGGCCCTCTCGGGGGCACAGGCAAGGGTGAAACGGTGGTGTAAGAGACCACCAGCATCCCGGGAGACCGGGGTGGCTGGTAAACCCCTCCCGGAGCAAGGTCAAGCAGAGGCGTCGGTGGTCCGCCGGTCAAGCTTCGGGTGGACCGCACCGAGGTCTGGCGGCAACGCAGACCCCAGATGGATGGCCGTCGCCCGTCACAGGCGGGTACAGAATCCGGCTTACCGGCGGACTCGTCGCACCCTGACCGGCAAACACAAACTACGACCGGCTAGGAGGGCTCGGTGGGGCGGGGCCGGCTCGCGAACGCGCCGGCGAGGTGGCCGATGACGGCGGCGACCAGCGCGAACCCTGCAAGGGTCAGCGGGCCGGCGGGACTGCCGGCCACCAGGCTGAAGGAGGCCACCACCGCGTATACCGCCAGGGCGGCGACAGCGCCGTGCATTCGGGCGAAGAAGGGCGGAACCAGGCGCCCGGCCACGTATCCCGCCACATGCTCGCCCCCGAACAAGGCCAGGGCCAGTACGGCCCAGGTGACGGTCTCGCCGGTGTCTATCCCGAAACGAGCACCGAGCCACAGGACAGCCAGGCCGATCAGCCCGGCGAAGACCATCGAGAGCAGGCCTGCTACCGCCCCGAGCCCCACCGCCACCAGGTTGATCGACTTCATGACCCGAGCCGCACTGCGACCACCGTGCCTGCCAGGAGACAGCTCTGCCGCCCGGGCCGGGCCGGGTCCGCCGCCTCGATGAAACGCCGGGGCATAGTGGCAGGTCTAACCTGCGACGAGTAGCCCACTTTCGAACAGGGGAGGTCCGTCTTGACTGGTTCACTCAACAGGTACCTAGCGGAGTTGCTGGGGGCGTTCGTGCTGATCGGCGTCGGTTCCATGGCGATCCTCAGCTCGGGCGGAAGCATCGCTGCCATCGCCTTCGGGTTCGGTCTGGCCCTTCTGATAGCGCTGTACATGTTCGGCTCGGTGTCGGGCGGTCACTACAACCCTGCCGTCACGCTGGCCCAGCTTATCCGGGGTCAGATCACCGCCGCCGACGCAGTCGGATACATCGTGGCCCAACTCGCCGGTGCGGTTCTTGCTTCGGGCCTGGTGGCCGCCGTGCTGGGCGCTTCGGCGGTCGGCAGGACCGTGGTGGGGGACGGTGCGGGCATCGGTTCGATCTGGGTTCTGGCTCTCGAAGCACTGTTCACCGCCTTCCTGGTGATAGTGATCCTGCGCGTCACCTCTGGCGAGAATGCCGCCGCGCCCGTCGTCATCGGTTTGACGCTGGTGGTGATACACCTGGCGCTGGTTCCCATTACGGGGGCCTCCGTCAACCCGGTGCGGAGCCTGGGCCCCGCCATCGTCGCGGCGGACTTCACCGACGCCTGGGCCTACATCGTGGGCCCGCTGGTAGGCGGTGCGGTGGCGGTCTACGTGGACCGTTTCATCAACGCCGAGGCTTCCTGAGAAAGGCCTTCCTCCTCAGGCCTTTGAGGTACGGGGTCGGTTACCTTCTCCCGGCCCCGTACCTTCCGCGTTCGGGTCAACCGTTCCGCCGGAACTGAGGGTGTCATGCAGATCTCGCCCGTTTAGGGAGGACGCACCACTGATAAGCTTCGCGCCATGACGGAATTCTCCTGGCCGGAGGTGCTCGGAACCATCTCCCAGGGTGGCGACCTGAGCCGCGCCCAGGCCCGGCAGGCCATGCGCCAAGTAATGGGTGGCCACGCATCCCCGGCCCAGATCGCCGGCCTGATCGTCGCGCTGCGCATGAAGGGTGAGACCGTGGAGGAGATGGGCGGCCTGGTCGACGGCATGGTGGAGGCGGCGGTCCGGGTCGACCTCGGCGACGCCGATCCCGTCGACATCGTGGGTACGGGAGGGGATCGCTCCGGTTCCTTCAATATCTCCACCACCGCCTCCTTCGTAGCGGCCGGTGCCGGCATACCGATCGCCAAGCACGGCAACCGGTCGATGTCTTCCAAGTGCGGCTCGGCAGACGTGTTGGAGGCACTCGGGGTGGTCATCGACCTGCCGGCCGAGAGGAACCGCCGGTTGTTCATGGACACGGGCTACGCATTCTTCCTGGCGCCGGTCTACCACCCGGCCATGCGCTTCGCCGGGCCGGTCCGTAAGGAGCTCGGTATTCCCACGGTCTTCAACTTCCTGGGTCCGCTGAGCAATCCGGCCGGGGTGCGTAAGTACGCGCTGGGTGTGGCGGACGGGCGCATGGCCGAGCGCATGGTCCGGGTGCTGAGCCTCCGGGGGTCGGAGCGAGCCCTCGTGTTCCACGGCTCGGACGGCTTGGACGAGCTCACCCTGAGCGGTCCTTCGGTGGTCTGGCAGCTTGACGGAGGCCGGGTGTCCAGAACCGAGGTGTCGCCCCGAGACGTGGGTCTGGGACCGGCGCCCGTTTCCGACCTCCTGGGGGGAGCGGCCGAGGTGAACGCGGGCATCACCCGCCGCGTCCTGGATGGCGAACCCGGTCCCTGCCGGGATGTCTCGCTGCTGAACGCGGCTGCAGCCATAGCCGCATCCGGCCGTACGGACGACCTGGCCGAAGGGGTTGCCGTGGCGGCCGAGTCGATCGACACCGGTGCGGCCCGCGACGTCCTGGACAGGGTGGTGGCCCGGAGCCGGGGGCTGGCCGGGGGCTGAGCCCGCACGTTCTCCGGAGATCTCCATCCGGATGGCACACGTTTACATCCGCTCGATGCTTATCATCCGGGGTCATGAGAAACCGCAGTCGAGTGGGGGTCGCCGTCCTGGCCGCCGTGGTCGCCCTAGCGGCATGTGGAGGCGGCTCGGACGAGCAGGTCTCATCCGAACCTGCGGCGCCGGACACCACTGCGGCGGTGACGAGGTCAACAGCCGAAGCTCCCGGTACCACCGTCTCGGAGGATCCGGCTGCCGACCCCACCACGACCGCGGCCGCTCCGGAGACGACCGTCGCGACGGAGCCTGCCGCTGCGCCCGAGACGACCGCGGTGACGGAAGCTGCCGCTGCGCCCGAGACGACTGCGGTCACCGAGCCCGCCGCCGTTCCCGAGGGTCCTCTCGTCCCGGCCCTGACCCTGGAACTGGATGACGGGACCACCTTCGTCACGACCGAAGCCACCAAGCCCGTTCTCTACCTGTTCTGGGCGGAGTGGTGACCGTCATGCCGACGGGAGTTGCCCGTCGTCGACTATGTGGCCGCCGAGTTCGCCGGCCAGGTGGATGTGATCGCGGTCGCCTGGGCTTCGTCCTACGAGAAGACCGCCTCCGCCGCCCGCGGCTTCCTCACCTCGGGGGCGACCCGCTGGCTGCTGGACGATTCAGTGTTTGCCGACTTCGAGGTGACCTCCCAACCGGTCGGGGTGTTCACGATTGGCGGTGTTGAGGTCAGACGCTGGTTCGGTGCCCTTCCCGAACAGGAAATCCGCCAGCTCTTTGCGGACGCCGTGGCATAGGAGACTGCTGAGAAGTATCTCGTTCGGCCCTACCGCTGAACCCGAACTCCGCGGCCAATGGGACGGCGAGCCAAGCGATCCCGCCTCTCCGGCAGCCTCCCGGACTTCCGAATCGTGGGTTGTGTCATGGCCCTTCTCGACGGGCTGCGGGTTTGTCGGGCGTTGCTCTAGCTGTTGTGTTGCCGGGCTTCGGGCCAGCGTAGGGTCGCTCTTTCGATCCAGCCGATGAGGTGGAAGAAGACGATACCGCCGAGGGACGACAGTGCTATTGCTGCGAACATGAGCCTGGTGTCGATCCTGTAACTGGCCTGCACGATCACGAATCCGATGCCTCTGTCCGCGCCGGTGAACTCGGCCACTATGGAGCCGATTACGGAGAGGGTTGCTGCTACCCGCAAGCCGGCGAAGACGTAGGACAGCGAGCTCGGGAGCCGCAGCCGCCAGAAGATCGACGCTTTGCGGGCGGACAGGACACGCATCAGTTCCATCGCTTGGCTGCTGACGGATCGCAAGCCGCGGGTGGTGTTGACGAGAACAGGGAAGAAGCAGATGATTGCGGCTATGGCCACTTTGGGGACGAGGGTGTATCCGAACCAGATGGTGAGCAGAGGCGCGATCGCAACGATCGGGATGGTCTGCAGGACGATCGCCCATGGGAACGCGGCCCGTTCCACTATTGGAACATGGACGAACACCACAGCCGTGGCGAAGGCGACGCCGCTTCCGATCAGGAAACCCGTGACCGCTTCGAGCATGGTCCATCCGAGGTCGGATACGAGTGAGGGGCCTTTGGCGACCAACTCTTGGCCGATCTCGGTCGGGCTGGGCACTATGTAGGCGGGGACATCGGCGGCGACTACGACGAGTTGCCATATGACGAGGGCCAGGAGCGCGAGGAACGCGGCCGGGACCACCCCTCTCCAGTTGGAAGCCCGACCCTTCTTCGATGGCCCCTTCCCACTCACGATGCCCCCATGGTCGTGTCGGTCTCCAAGAGGGCTCGGAGTTCTCTCGCGAGCGACCCGAACTCCGGTTCGAAGCGGAGATCCAGCGGTCTGGGTCGCGGGAAAGGGACTCGGGCTACTCGGACGATACGTCCCGGACGAGGGCTGAGCACCGTGACCCGATCAGCCAGAAATATGGCCTCCTGGATGCTGTGAGTCACGAAGATCACAGTTGCTCGCGCCTTCTCCCACACGTCGAGCAGCTGCAGATTGAGGCGGTCTCTGGTGAACTCGTCCAGTGCTCCGAAGGGCTCATCCATCAAGAGGGTGGATGCCCGGTAGATCAACGCTCGGGCGAGAGCAACCCGTGACTGCATTCCTCCTGACATTTCTGCTGGGTAGTGCTCTTCGAACCCGTCGAGGCCCACATCCATGAGCAGTCTGCGTGCCAACTGCTCGGTATGGGGGCCGTGCGTCGGACTCCGGGATCCGAGAATCCTGCCGGGCAACAGAACATTGCCTAACGCTCGTAACCACGGGAACAGCACGGGGTCTTGGAAGACGAACCCGAATTCGACATCGCGCCGCGCCTCTTCGGGGGTCTTGCCGTGAACCGAGATGGTGCCGTCTGTGGGTTCGAGCAGACCTGAGACAAGACGCAGCAAGGTCGACTTGCCACATCCTGAGGGGCCGACAACCGCCAGGAACTGGCCGGTTGGGATTGTCAGGTCGATGTCCCGGAGGGCAGTAACCGGGTTGTCTCCACCGAATGTCATACCGACTGAGTCGAGAACGATGCCCGCGCCGCAGTCAGATCGGCTCATGACCCCGGTTTCTTGGCCTCGAATCTCCTGATGCCTTCCAGTGCTACGTCGATGGCGTTGTGCCAGCCGGCGATGAGAGCTTCATTCACTCCTGTGTAATCGATCTCCTCGGGCGCCGTGTAGTTGTACGAC